>ONHZ01000060.1 GCA_900317755.1 uncultured Lachnospiraceae bacterium | reverse complement strand
CATACTGATCAGTATCCAGAAAATATATTACTTTGTGCCAATTTGAATTTCTAATAAGTTTATCTATTTCTCGTAAAGTTTTCTTGTTATTATAATGTCCCTTTGAATCTAAATACACATATCTAATAGTATTTTTTGTGCCAGCATTAAAAAATCTCTTAAGCGTCTGATTGATATAGACATTATCTGTCTGCGCCTGTCTTGTAGTCTCAACGCAGAAAACGAAAATATTATTCATCCACGCCTCCGATAATACCAAGAAAATCAGAAGCCTCTACATTGAATGGAGAATCATCGATGAACCCATTTCGATATGCATTTTCAGGAGAAAGATTCCCATCGCTGGTCCACAGATGAACAGTATTTGTGCTTGAAATAAAACAGATAGATTTTTTCCTATCCTTTAAGATATTCATCGGCGAAAGATTATGCGCTGTGAAGCACAACTGCCCCTTGCCATAATTCATGAAATATTCGATTAACTTTTCTAGATAAATATCATTGATGTTTGAATCCAACTCATCAATAAAAACTATTGCACCATTAACAGCATTTTCCAAATACTTGAATAACTGCATTATTTTCCTGATACCTCGGCTTTCAAATTCTGAATCCAACAAATAATCAGGATAAACCATAACGAGATTGCAAATATAGTTTTCACCATCTATTTTTTTATCAATATCGATATTTATCAAATCGGGTTTAAAAATTTGGACGAATCTAAATAATCTATCCACCTGCTTTTTAAAAGCCCCAAAATTCTTTTTCGATACAATATTACCATGAGAATTTCCAAATAACTCTGCTGAACGCAAATCCTTAAATCGATAAAAATTATCTGTTATCCCTTTTTTCTGAAGCTTCTCAAACTGCTGATTGACGACATACTGAATATGAGAATCCTCATTATCTATACATGCAAAAATAGATGATCCACAATAATATAATAATGTCATTGCAAATATACTATTTCCATCAATTAAATTAATATCTGTTTCAAATATTAGTGGAACCAATGTCTGCTGATTTAATAAATTTAAGGTCTTTTCACGAACCAGCGTATAATCACTTAAATTATTTCCATATTTTAACAAGTCACCATTTTTCGTCTCATATATGGTTTTATAATGATTCCTAGAATTGGAACCAGACTTCATTTCAAATGTTTCTGATGAAATGCTAAAACGATTATCATCATTCACTTTGAATTTCAACTTATAGTGAAGAAGATTAGCATCCTCTCCAAAGCCTACATAAAATTCTGCTTCTAAGAATCCGGACTTTGTCTTTTTATTTACTAATTCAATTAATTCATTTTGCTTATCGAAATTTAATAGATAATTGCGATTTATTATTAATTCACGCAATATTTTTACGGCTGTGACTATCGCCGTTTTTCCTGACCCATTTTCGCCATAGATTGCCTGGATTTTATAATTCTCCGGTAAAAAGTCATTTTGAATAGTTTTCTTATAAAAACTCAGATACAGAGGCTGCTCAATATTTTTTATTCCCTGAAAAGAAAAATTTAATAAATAAATCATTTTTTCACCTGATTTCACAAATTTTTGCTTTTATTGGAATAAAATAGCACATATTTGCGCAAAAATAAATACAAAATGTATATTTTTTACATTTATTGTGCCACCGCCCCGGCATCCTGAGTCGTGGTATCTGCTGGCTGGGTCGTATCGGGAGTTGTTGCAGCAGGTGCAGTCGTATCCGTAGTCTGTGTTGACGTATCAGGCTGCGTGGTAGAAGTATTCGAATTCTGCGATGCATTAGAATTCTGGGAATCTGCATTTCCATTATCTGTCGTGAGATTCGATGTATTCTCATCGTCATTCGTGCCGCCGCTTGCAAGCGTCTCAGAGCGCTTCTTCGCACGCCTGCCGAGCTTCTTTTTATTATTCTCAGCGACCTTATTATAATAATTTATGGCGTTTTCATTGTCGCCGGATTTCTCATAAGCATAAGCAAGATCATACATCGCCTGATATTCTGCATAGGTCTCGTCCGTCTGTACCACGGAAAGAAGGCTTGTGATTGCCGAAGCATAATCCTTTGAATTAAGTGCCTTCACGCCATCACTATATGCTTTCTCGTTTTCTGCAGCATTCACTGAGGCAGAAAGCGTATCGAAAATCGACTGGCCATTTGCTTCAAGCAGATCCCGGTTCACCTGTGATAGCGAAGCCTTTGCACTGTCCATGTCACCAGCAGTGACGAAATTCTGCGCCTCAATCAGCTTCTCATATGAGGTCTTAATATCGCCCTTTCCTTCATAATTTTCAAGTTTTGCATTCAGATCATCTACCTGCTTCTGAAGAGTGGAAATATTTGTCTCGCTGTTCTTCGCGTCCTGATTCGCACTGACAAGAGCATTCGCATTTGTATTATTTTCATTCTGTCTGACAGTCGGAACAATCAGGAAAATTGCGATAAGAAGGCCGATGACGGCACCAATGATGACATTTAATATGCCGCCCTTTGAACTGTCCAGCACAGAAATAAAGCTCTGCCTGGGCATCAGAACAGTGTCATTGCCATCCTGGATATAAAGCGTCTCACTTTTTTTATTGCTCTTTTTATCTTTATTCTTCTCTGCGACTTTTTCACGGACTTCGCGCAGATATTTTATTGTAACAGGATTGCTCGCATCGATTTTGATGGCAGCATTCAGTTCCTTTAATGCGCCCTCAAAATTCCCGTCCTGGATATAAAGAAGAGAAAGCAGCTGCCTTGAACGGATCATCTTCGGATTCGAACCGATGACACGGCGGAGCTGAATCTCAGCGAGATCGAGCTTTCCCTCTTTTGCATAGGATAATGCAAGGTTGTATTTTTTATTTATGCGGTCGAGCTGCTCGACCATGCCCTGACCGTACTCAATGCTGTACAGATAACGGTCAGAATCATTGTCATCCGGAGAAAGATTCTTACTGATGACCCACTCGTCAATAGCCATGACGGTCTCACCGGTCTCAAAATACACGAGACCTAAGAGATTTCTCGCTTTGGTATTGTACTTATTAAGGCGCAGACTTCTAACAAGCCTGTCCGTTGCGCCCGAAAGATCACGGATCTGCGCAAGTGAAAGACCTTCATTATATAACCTGTTTGATTCACGGAGAATCATGATATATGGCGTATTATCTGTACCGCATTTCGGGCAGAGCACGCCTTTTTCTATCTCAGCACCGCATCTGTAACACTTCATCGCTGAGATCACCTTTTCTGATTCATAGCCGTTTCGGTCATTTCCTTCAGAATGTCGACCATGTCGGTAAGGTCTTTGCTGCGGATCGCATCTTCGGCCTCGCTGACTTCCATGATCGGCTTATAATTTTTCAGTTCTTCTTCGAAATCGATCATACCTAATATCCTATATTTTACGCGCCGCCTTTATGCGCCGTCCAGGCGCATTCGGCTAGATTTGCCATCCATGGCAAATCTGCGCTTATGAACATGCACTTTGCTATTTTGCACTTGCTCACTTTATGCACACGCAGAAACGTTTTCACCATCGGCTTAGCAATCACATCTTAGAAAGCCGTTCTTCGACGTCGGCCATCATATCCTGATACTGCTTCTGCTTGTCTTTTTCTGCCTGAACCTTGGCGGCCGGGGCTTTGGACAGGAACTTCTCATTTGAAAGCATGGATGCTGAACGCTTGAGTTCGCATTCAAGACGAGCCTTCTCCTTGAGAAGACGCTCCTTCTCCTTCTCCATATCAACGAGCTCTGAAAGCGGGATATAGACAGTTGCGCCTGGAATCACTGCTGTGACAGAATCCTTTGGCAACGTGCTGTCATCAGCACAAACGGTGATCTCTGATGCAGATGCAAGACCTTCGTAGAGCTTCGTATTATTTGAAAATACATCACGGACTGCAGCGTCAGAAGAAACGATGAACATCTCTGCCTTCCTTGATGGCGGAACGTTCATATCTGTGCGGAGTGTACGAACTGCCTTAATTAAATCCTTTGCCCTGCCAACAACATCCTCTGCCTCAGTATCAGTAAGTGTCTCATCAAATACCGGCCATGCAGAGGTCATGATTGTGTCTTCTTCAGGATGAAGTGAGCAGTAGATTTCCTCTGTGATAAATGGCATGAATGGATGTAATAGCTTCAGAGCATCGGTAAGAACGTAGCTCAATGTGTAGAGCGCAGCATTCTTTGACTCCTCACCTTCATGTCCCCAGATACGCGGCTTTACGAACTCAATGTACCAGTCACAGAATTCATCCCAGATAAAGTCATAGACCTTCTGGACTGCGATGCCGAGCTCGTATTTCTCCATATTTTCAGTAACGTCTTTGACTAATGTATTGACAGCAGAAATAATCCACTTGTCTTCAACTGATAATGCGGCCTTCGATGGCTCTGCTATAGGCTCATCCGGAAGGTTCATGAGGATAAATCTCGATGCATTCCAAAGCTTGTTTGCAAAATTCCTGGATGACTCGACACGTGACCAGTAGAACCTCATATCATTTCCAGGTGCGTTTCCTGTGATGAGCGTGAGTCTCAGCGCATCAGCGCCGTATTTGTCAATGACCTCAAGCGGATCGATGCCGTTTCCAAGAGACTTCGACATCTTCCTGCCCTTGTCATCACGAACGAGACCATGGATTAATACGGTATTAAACGGTGCCTTTCCTGTCTGCTCGTATGCAGAGAATACCATTCTGACTACCCAGAAGAAAATAATGTCATAGCCTGTGACAAGCACGTCTGTAGGGTAGAAATATTCAAGTTCAGGCGTCTTCTCCGGCCAGCCGAGTGTCGAGAATGGCCAGAGTGCGGATGAGAACCAGGTATCAAGCGAATCCGGATCCTGTACCATTGGTGCGCCGCAGTCCGGGCAGACCTTTGGTGCATCTTCTTTTCTTGCGACAATCATCCTGCCGCACTTTTCATTCGTGCAGTAATAGGCAGGAATCCTGTGGCCCCACCAGAGCTGTCTTGATATGCACCAGTCCTGGATGTTTTCAAGCCAGTGGAGATAAATCTTATTAAATCTTTCTGGGACGAATCGAAGTTCGCCCTTTTTGATAGCATCAATTGCTGGCTTTGCAAGCTCGTCCATCTTTACGAACCACTGCGGCTTTACCATAGGCTCTACTGTAGTGCCGCATCTGTCATGCGTACCGACATTATGCGTAAGCGGCTCAACATTTACGAGATAGCCCTGCTCTTCAAGCTCCTGAACAATCAGCTTTCTTGCTTCGTAGCGGTCCATGCCGGCATACTTCCCGCCGTTTTCATTAATCTTGCCGTCGTCTGTAAGAATATTGATGACTTCAAGATTGTGGCGCTTGCCTACCTGGAAATCATTAGGATCATGTGCAGGCGTAATCTTTACGACGCCTGTTCCAAATTCCATATCAACATAATCATCTGCGATGATTGGAATTTCTTTATTAACGAGAGGAAGAATAACTTTCTTTCCGACAAGATCTTTGTATCTTTCATCCTTCGGATTTACAGCAAGTGCCGTATCACCGAGCATTGTCTCAGGACGGGTCGTAGCGATTTCAACTGACTTTCCCTCTTCGCCGACAATCGGATAATTAATGTGCCAGAAATGACCTTCCTGCTCCTGATAAAGAACCTCGGCATCTGAAATCGTGGTCTGGCAGGTCGGGCACCAGTTGATAATTCTCTTGCCTTTGTAGATATATCCTTTTTCATAGAGGCGGACGAATACCTCTTCAACTGCCTTCGAGCAGCCTTCGTCCATCGTGAACCGCTCACGCTCCCAGTCAGCAGATGAGCCAAGCTTCTTTAACTGCTTGATAATACGTGAGCCGTACTCATCCTTCCACTGCCATGCTCGCTCAAGGAATTTATCACGGCCGAGTTCTTCCTTTGAAGTGCCCTCTTCTTTTAATTTCTTAATAATCTTTACTTCTGTAGCGATGGCTGCATGATCAGTTCCCGGCTGCCAGAGCGCCTCATAGCCCTGCATCCTCTTCATACGGATAAGGATGTCCTGCATCGTATTATCCAGCGCGTGGCCCATATGAAGCTGGCCGGTAATATTTGGAGGCGGCATGACGATCGTGAACGGCTTCTTGTCGGGATTCACCTCCGCGTGGAAATATCCATTATCTTCCCATTTCTTGTAAAGTCTATCTTCAATGTCTTTCGGATCGTATGTCTTATTAAGCTCTTTCAAAATCTTGGTCCTCTCTTATACAAAATAATTTCAAATAATACCACATCTCGAGCGGAAATTCATTATATTTTATCTCCTGTCCCCGTAGTACGTCGCCGTAATCTTCTTGTAGTGCACATTCGTAAAGAATAGCACTGGATGCCGAAGAGAAAGAAGTCCCTTTTTCATAAGCTTTCCTTTGCGGAATGCTGCCTTGTATTTCAGCATTTTCTCAAGTGTGTCGAGGTCCCGTGATGAGACGTCCGAACACCCACGCAGGATCTTTATGAATTCGTATGAAGACACATCTGTCTTTTCAGTATCTGTGGAAAGATTCGTCTCGTTCGCCTGATGGACATAAAGCGGGGCATCTAAGTATTTCGCCCCAATGCCCATGGACAGCATCAGAATCCAGAGATAATAATCGTCTGCGCCATTTTTTGAAATAAGATGTTCCTTCCAGAAGGAGGGAATCAGATTCTTCGGAATCAGGCACTGGCCGGGGGAAATGATCTGTATGCCGACGGTGAGATAGGTCTTTTTGTCCCAGACCAGTTCCTTCGCTTTTTCAGTCTTGTACACAGGCTCATTACTGCCCTTCGTCTCAAAAAGCGCATTGGAGATGATGACCCTTCCAGGATTCTTCTCTGCCTCCCTCATGAAAAGGTAGACTGCATCTTTCCTAAGAAAATCATCCTGGTCAAGAAAAATAATATAATCACCAGTCGCCTCAGAAAGCCCCCTGACACGTGAGTACTGTATGCCCCTGTTCCTGTCATTCGTAAGGAATCGGACATTTTTGAATGGCGTTTCGCCAAAGGAATTCACAGAATCTTCGGGACTGTCATTTATGATGATAACCTCAAGGGAATCATCCCGGCCTTCTTTTTTATTCTTTTCAGCAAGAAAGGCAGCATTCCGGGATATAGTATCCCTGTAGCTGCCAAGATATTTTCTTCCTTTGTAGAACGGTGTGATAATGGAGACCTTCATCAGAAACTCCCTGTATATTTCTGCCCAAAGAATTTCGCATTGACGAAGCTCGTGCCCTTTTCTATCCAGTTCGTCTTCTCAGTCTCTAACATAGGAAGCTCAGTAAAGGTCGGTGCCTCTTTTAAGAACCATACATTGAATAATATTTCAGAAACCCTGCCATACATCCTGTTCTTGAAATCCGCTTCCTTCTTTGCATCATGCGTATCGTCTTCTGGCATGAAGTATACGAGCCCGGCTTTCGTAAGCCTGTCTTCGAGTTCAAACAAAACCGGAAACATAAAATCAAAATAGCTGTCCATCAGATCCTTTTTCATGATGAACATATTAAACATAAAGCCTTCCCTGGAATTGAAAGCAGGCGAAACATAAGGATAATATGCAGGCTTCATCTCCTGTATGATCCTTGCTGCAAATAACAGGTGCTCTTTTTCGTGGGTATGGGCATAATGTGTATAGAGCGACTCAATATAATAATTCCGTCTCTTTGGCACAATAATATCGTGCGCCTGCAGAAGGTCATCTGCCTCTTCTCCGGTCAGGATATTCTTGAAAACATCACGTTCCATCGCAGAAGCATTCGGAGATTTGAAGTAGCGCCTGTAGTGAACGAGGCCTAATGCATCATATTTCCAATTTTTGTATGCATAATAAAGCCCTGTCAGCTCGCAGTAATAAGGGTTTTTCTCTGAAATATTGTCTCCAACGTCATCCTCGGCAATTGGATAAAAGACATCGCTTCCAGCATCCTCGTCAGAAGTCCTGTACATTTCGTCTTCGGAGACCACGCTGTCCCCTGTCCGGAAGAACATGGGCTTTTCCTTTGCACCTACATGAAGCGGAATATACATGTCGTCTGAAGGCACTCTATATGGCTTGTGAAGTGCTATTAAAACTTTTTTGTCCATATATTTTTCCCCAAAATATTTTTCACAAAAACTACATTCATTATACAATAATTTTGGTATAATAAAAAGAAAGTTTTGTGAATTAGAGGGAAGAAAATGAAGATACTATATTATTACTGGACAGAGAATATGAAGGACGACATCGTCGAAGTCCTTGAGAATATGGGACATCTTGTCATGGTCGTCGACAAAAAGATGAAGAGTTACGACAAGGACAGCGAATTCGACGAATACATCGACTCCGTACTGAAGGATGGCTACGACCTCATTTTCTCGATGGATTATTTTCCGCTTCTTTCCACTGCTGCAGAAAGGAACGGCGTTCCTTATGCTGCGTGGATTTCAGAATGCCCTCAGCTCACGCTTTATTCCAAAACTGTAAAGAACAAAAATACCTTCATCTTCTCCTTCGATATGAACCAGATGAATTCCCTTCTGAAGAGGGGCGTAAAGGCCTACCACCTTCCTCTCGGCGTCAATACCGCCCGTCTTTCAAAGACGAAGGCAGACCCAAATATGAAGTATGATGTCACATTTTTGGGCTCGCTATACAACAATGGCTATTATGAGCTTGGTCAGATCAAGCATATGCCTGATGAGCTCAAGGGATATATCGAGGGAATTGCCGCTTCCCAGCTCGAGATCTATGGCTTCAATCTCATTGACAAAACCTTTTCCGAAGAAAAGGTTCAGGAAATGGCAAAGATTGCCCGTCTTGATTTCGGACCGAATTATGAAGTGAATATTGGTGACATCTATAAGCAGTGGATTCTGAAGAAGGTTACGATCGATGAGCGTGAAAAACTCCTTTCTTCCATCGGAACTCTTTTCAACCTCACACTTTATTCTGAATCAGACCCAGGCGATATCAAATGCGACTACAAGGGCTATGCGAGCTACCGCTATGAGATGCCGTCCGTCTTTATGTCAAGCAAGATAAATCTGAATTTCACCTTGCGTACCATTACGTCAGGCCTCCCGCTTCGTGTGTCAGATGTATTAGCCTGCGGCGGATTCCTGATTACGAATTTCCAGCCGGAGCTTCCGTATTATTTTGAAAATAATAAATCCATTGTCTGGTTTGAAAACAGGGAAAACCTTCTCGAGCTCACAGACTACTACCTGAAGCATGATGCAGAGAGACAGCACATCCAGGCTGAAGGCACAGCCATTGCAAGAGAGGTATTCTCATACGAAAGGCTTCTGAAAATCATGTTCGGGAAGATTTTCAAGAAATAAGCCTTGATTAAAATTCATAAAAAATAAAGACGGCACCGGCCGTCTTTTTTCATCTCTCCTGTTTTAACCTGTTAAATAATCCAGGCATATGCCTTCTCACGAAGGAAACATTCTTTGCCCTCTTGTATGCCTTCTCCATATCGCCTTCAGCGATTGGAGCGAGCAGATATTTCATGCCCCTGCCCTTTGGCTCAAAGGATGCAGAGAGCGCTTTAAAAAGAAAGCTGTTCTTTTCTTCCTCTGCCTTTGAAATAATCTCTATTTTAGGACGCTTGTCAAATATGCTTCTCTCCATTGATGAAGCAAACGAGCGCATATATTCGTCCGAGAGCACACGGAGCGCATTGTTGTCAAGCGTCTTGAAATCCTCCTGCTGCTGGTAGAGTGCCCTTACCCTCTTCATCTGAAGCTCAAAATAATCATCCATATGCCGCTCAGTGAGCCTCGTATCCCGCCTGTCACGCATGACATTTCTGTAGTGTGCCAGTCTGTCCTCAAGGGTAAACAGAGTATTGACATGATAGAAAACGTCAATATTAAAAAGAATATCCTCAATATGGAAAATCTTCTGGAATTTTACTTTTATCTCCCGAAGGAAAGGCAGGGAATACGCCTTATTCCAAGGATATCCATAGAGCGTCTCCTCTTCAAAAATCATCAGATCCTTGCGGACCTCATTTGCAGAAGAATAATATCTCGATGGAACAAAATGCGAAATGGAATATACCTTTTCACCATTTGGCTTGTAATAGTCCTCGGTAAGTGAATAGAGCACGACCTCAGGATGATTCGAATCAATGGCTGCAGCCACCTTCTCAAGCAGGTCCGGCTCAAATCTGTCATCAGGATCAAGGAAGAGAATATAATCCCCCTTTGCCTCTTCAAGCCCTTTATTCCTGGCCATGCTGACTCCGGAATTGATTGGAAGACGGATCAGCCTCACCCTGTTGTCATTTTCGGTGTATTCGGACGCAATTGCAGCTGACCCATCAGGCGACTTATCATCTACGATGATCAACTCGAAATTCCTGTAAGTCTGTGAAAGAATGTCCTCTATGGCATCCCTGATATATTTCTCAACACCATAGGTCGGGAAAACAATGGAAAATAATATTGGTTTCATTATTTACCAATCATGGTTCCTTCCTGACCAAGCTCCACATTTTTGTCCGGGAGCAGTTTTGTAATAAGGACTTTTCTGACGGCTGAATCGCCGATGAAATCAATGGCAGCCTCAATCTTCGGCTTCATTGTGCCCTCTTCAAACTGGTCATCAGCTAAATATCCCTTAAGGTCGGATACCTTGATAAATGAAAGCGGCTCTTCATCCGGCGTGCCATAGTTCAGGCATACCTTGTCTGTTCCGGTAAGGAACACGAGCATATCTGCATCAATAAGGTCTGCAAGCCGGCCTGCAATCGTATCCTTTTCAATGACTGCAGATGCGCCCTTGAGATGATGGCTCTGCTCAATCACAGGGATTCCGCCACCGCCGCAGGCAATGACGACCTGTCCGGCAGAAAGAAGTGTCTTTATCGCATCAAGCTCTACTATATCTATAGGCTTCGGAGTCGCAACGATTCTCTTGAATCCGCCCTCGACCTCAACTACGTGATTTCCTTTCTTCTCTTCCGCCTCAGCCTCTTCCTTTGAAAGCGTGCGGCCGATAATCTTTGAAGGCTTGTAAAATGCCTCATCGTATGGGTCCACTGTGACCTGAGTAAGAATCGTAGAAACGGTCTTATAAATGCCGCGGCTCACGAGCTCTGAACGAATCGCATTCTGAAGGTCGTAGCCGATGTAACCCTGGCTCATTGCTGATGCAACGCTCATAGGTGTAGCTGTGAATTCAGGGTATTTCTTGGAGAATTCGTTCATGGCCGCATGAATCATGGAAACCTGCGGGCCGTTTGAATGGGTAATGACAACTTCATATCCCTGCGCAACGAAATCTGCAACCGACTTCGCACTTTCCTTTGCTGCCATCTGCTGCTCCGGGAGCGTCGTTCCAAGTGCCTTGTGACCTAATGCAATTACTATTCTCTTGCTCATTTATTATCCTCTTAAATATTAACATAAAGTCCATACTGTCTTTGCCATAAAAAGACATCAGACTATGAATAATGCGAATTAACAAACACTACACAGTTTGTACGCAAAATCAACAAATATGGCGTCATAATAGCACAATTGCTGTAAACATTCAAATTAATTAAGTAATAACCTGTCACAGCTTCACTTCGTATGGCGTCTCCTCGCCCTTGTCAAATGCGATGGCAGCGTCAAATGCCGACTTCACCATGTTTTC
Source organism: uncultured Lachnospiraceae bacterium (assembly GCA_900317755.1). Lineage (GTDB taxonomy): Bacteria > Bacillota > Clostridia > Lachnospirales > Lachnospiraceae > RUG306. The sequence goes on along the minus strand of ONHZ01000060.1, from coordinate 14,755 downwards.
AACTGCATTTCTCGTATAAAATGCCGTATGCGGGGTAATGACAACATTCGGGAATGAACGAAGCAGTGCGAGCTGGGTATTATCTATGACATCCGAAACCTTATTATTGTAATAAAGATCGTTCTCTTCCTCGATCACATCGATGCCTGCTGCACCGACCTTCTTTGATACTATCGCTGCGATAAGCGCATCCGTATCGATCAATGATCCACGCGCAGTATTGATAATGATGACACCGTTCTTCATCTTTGAGAATGCCTCTGCATTAATCAGATGATAATTCTCAGGCGTTGCATTCATGTGAAGCGAAATCACGTCAGATTCTTTGTAGAGCGTGTCGAGGTCTACATACTCGGCATATTTTTTTGCTTCTTCATTCTGGTATGGATCGTAGCAGAGAATCCTGCATCCAAAACCCGAAAGATGCTTGATGACAGTCGTTCCGATTTTGCCCGTGCCGATGATTCCGATTGTAACGAAACTAATATCCGTTCCGATTTTCCCTGGAAGAGAATAATCCTGAACAAGCGCGCGTCCCATGATTTCATTCATCTTCCGAAGACTCATCATCATGAGCATGATGGCATAATTTCCGACAATCGATGGCGGGTAGCTGGCATGGGAAACCTTGAGGCCGAGCTCCTTTGCAACCTTCAGGTCAATGTGGTCATAACCAATCGACCTACAGACTAAATACTTCGCACCGACAGCTGCAAGGCCTCTCACCATAGGCTCTGACATGTCGCATGGATCCGTGGAAATCGCTTCATACCCACGTGCAAGCTCGATCGTTTCAGCTGAAGGAGCCTTGTCCGTATAGCCATACTCGATACCGTATTCCTTACTGTATTTATCAGCGAATTCCTTTTCATCAAAAGTCCTGAAAGTGTAAAAGAATAATTTCATGATATGCCTCTCTTCTTACTGCTTATACAGATTTTGCCATTATGATCACGCCGACTAAAATAATGCCGATGCCAAGTACCTTTCTGAAAGTAATCTTTTCTTTTAAAAGCACCCTTGAAACAAACAGTGTCCAGACATAGGTAAGCGCCCCAAGCGGAACTGCGACGGAATAATCAATTTTCTTCAGTATATATATTCCAATGCATGCAGAAATAAGGTAGAGAATGCCACCGACATAAAGGGTCCAGGTCTTCAGCATTTCCGGAATCGTAGATGCCCTGCCTGTCGTTTTCTTCAAAAAGAAACTGGCAATTGATGCAATCAGTGAGCTGAAAACCGCAAGAAGAATCATTCCAATAGTCACGATGCCCGCCCTCCATCTTTATTTTCATCAGATGAAGTTTTATCCTTCGATGATGCAGCACCTGCACTTGCAAGCACGACTACACCAATGATAATGATGATGATTCCGACAAGCCTCATGCGGGAAATTTTCTCATTCAGAACAAAATAGGCGAGAATCGTTGAGATGACATAGCTCATGGAATTCATCGGCTGAAGCACCGAAAGTTCCCCGTATTTGAATGCCATGATCATGACAAGCGCACCAACTCCATAAATCACAAAGCCGAGAAGCAGCGGCAGAATCTGAATGCCATCCATCTTCTTCCAGATGAGCTGTCCAATACAAAGAGCTGTCGCTGAGACAAACATCAGCAGTATGCCTTTGCCGTTTTTCTTTATTGCATCTAGCATATTTATTTCCTTTACATCAGAAAAAATAGTAACCTGTTTATACTAACACAAAATCAGAAAATCAACAACGTGACAAATGGTTTGTTATCGTTTATTACTGCAACAGGATTGCCAGAATATGCTGGAACCTGTGACAAGTCAAATGCTGATGATTGAAAATTTTCTAAGGAGGTCATACTCCTCATCAACTCTTGCAAGCCTGGTTTCAGCCTCTATTCTTACATACCGGCCTGCCCTTAGTTTTATTTCCTTATCCTTTTCGGCCTTCTCACTTACCATGAATGGACCGCCAGTCTGCCTGAATACTACAACCAGTATATATTTCTTCCCCTTAAATTCATTTGCAAGAAGCTCAAATTTTACGTTTGGATAAATATATAATCATTGCCATAAGCATATATGGTCTTAAGTATCTTAGATAATTGATCTCCTGATGTCTTATATTCAATATATGAAGATTCCTCGGCCTGATGCTCCAATATCTCATTTGCCCTTTTCTTTATATTTTCATAATCCATAAAAATGCTCCAAGTGAAAATATTTGTTGTCAATTCCAAGTTATTATGGGGCAATTCCAAGCTTATTGCAAGCAATTCCAAATTGTATTAAAGAATAATATAAGAAAGCCGCAGGACTTTCATCCTGCAGCTTTCCATCAATCTTTCCGCAAAAAATAATTTTTGGGTTTTATTTATCATAGTAGTCCGCAAATATCATATCACTACAACACCTTCCAGTAGCCACCTCTTTTGCCGATTCTTTCCAGATATTTATTCTTTTTGAGAAATGAAATATTATTATCGATTGCTGTCACACTTATACCAAGTTTTGATGCTAGTTCAGGCTCTGTAATCATCGGATTTTGTGTCATCTCAAGCAATATCGCCTTACGTCTTGGATTTAATGGTGGTCTGTCTTCTGTAGATTCACCAACTTTTTCATCAACCTTTTTACCAACCTTTTTATCAACCTTCTGGATTCTTGTAAACGGAATTGTAACTAATATTGAATTTTCTCTAAATGTAATGGCGTCCTTGCCATATGTCGATACAATAATAGGTACTCCCCTGCCAGATTTTTCACTGATATGCAATTGCAAAAAAATCTCGGATAGCTTTTCATTTACTGGAATGGACTCTCCCAAATAAAATCCCTCCACTGTTTGACCCGGAGCTAATGTTCCCCTAGATAATATCTCTATCCTATCAGAAAATACAGAAAACATCGGTTCATTACCTGCTACCCAGAAATTATGAAGCACGGCATTAATTACAGCCTCCCTGAATGCCGAACTATCAAATAAAGGAACTTCCTTGCGCTCAACAACACGATTCTCTTCATCTGCCTGAATAATATTAAGTACATCGCCATATTGCAAAAGACTATCTAGTGAATAAAGAAGGCAGTTATTGCCAAATTCTCGTACTGAAAACAGAGGGGCAGCTTTTGTGGTTCCATCAAATATTGAGACTCGTAATGGAATATGTGAATTATCAGATAATAACTGTGCCATTATGTTGTAATCACCACCATTATTTCTAAGATGAAGATTTTTCTCAAATGTCTCTTCTTTTAAGACAATGCCGCGTGACCCATAATAGCCAAATAGCTTGTGAAATGTCAACTCCTGATATTCTGATGGCTTTGTTTCAATTTCCTTAAATTCAAAATTGATACTTGGGGACAAATTTCTTGCAAGATATCCCTGAAATGGTTCCTTTTAGAAATCCTGGTATTGATTAAAACTCGTCCCTACGATTTGATGCGTTTTGTCGTCAACACCCCAGATAAAATAACCTATTTCTTGATAATGAAATGCAGCAGCGTTTGATAAAGCCGAAACATATTCACCTAATGCAACAGGCTCAAACCAGTTTTCTTTAAATTCGAACCATTCCTGCTCATCACTATACGAACATAATTCTAATATTTTTTCAGCTAGTCCCAAATTCCACCAACCTTTTCACCAACTTTATAACCAACTTTCTAACCAACCAAATTCATTATATCACATTGGGTAATAAATACCATAGGTTCATTCAAAGCACCAGTGTTTTGGTGCTTTACCTGCCGCCTGTTCATGCCGGTGCTCTCCCTAATTCCCTTGATCGTCTCTGCAATGCTCATATTGTCCTCTTTTCTACGCCATAAGCCGTCAGCAAAATAATATAAAACGATACCAAGCTGTCGCATTTATTAATATAAGATTTATTGCATTCAGCCTTTAACATGCCAGGTTCCCATTTTTTCGATCCCACTCTTTCAATTACTCCCTCATTGATAAGTTCTTTCATTAACATCTGCACGCTTCTTCTTGATTTATTCATTATTCTAGCTATTTCCATCTGCGTTAAAGATGGATTTTCTTTCAATATTAGTAAAAGATATTCTCGATCAGACATATTATTTTTTTGCGCTTTATTTTGCGCTTTATCATATGCATAATTAAGATTCCAAAATGTTAAGAAAAAATTATATCCATCTGAATAAAATTCAGGTCGCAGCTCTTCCCTATATCTTGCATGAGTTTCATAGGCATCAAGAATTTTCTTGAATCCACTCCCTCTTCGCTCCATAAGATGCAAACGTCCAAAAACATCAGTCAAAATAGGATTTCTTAATTTTAAGGGCACATGTCTAATATCTAAAAGCTGAATTTCTGAACCATCATACATTCCGCCCGGATTAGTAATTACAAGCCTGTCATCATAAATATCAATCTGACTATGGACTCCAGTCTGTAGATAGCTTCTATGAATCAGCGCATTAACCAGCCCCTCCTCTAAAGCCCGCACAGGGTAATCTGGCAAATCCGTACGTCTATCATTTTCCTTACGCCATCCATTTTTTGTATTTTTATTAATAAATGACATTGCATTCTCATACAAATCCACTCCAAATATTTATCCTGCCATGACTCTTTCCACTCGGTAATTTGGCTCTCGTTCTGGGACATGATTTTATCTATATTTCGCATAACTTGTTCCCCTTATATTCTATTATTTATTCCTCATCTCATTCATGCATCTTCACATAATAATGCACTCCTTTCAGCCTATTTTGCCCTTTAGCTGCTATTTTGCAGCATTCACAATGGCATCTACTTCAGATACTAATGTAATGTCGCCTTTGACTGCTCTGAGTTTGGTTTCTGACATATGATTTCTCCCCTCGTATTAATGTGCTGCATCACCAAAATGAAAGGGCACCAATTTGGTGTCCTGCCTACGAATGATTTGATTATTTATACTTTCTCTGCAATTTTCTTCAAAGCATGGCAATCTTGCTTAAAGAATTTTTAATAATATTTTTTAAATCCGCATATGAATATTTGCCATCTTGAAAATGGTTCTCATCATTTTCAAAATACTCTTTCATTTCAGCAAACTCTTTGTCAGACTCTGCAAAATTATTCAGCATACTGATACATGCAGAATCTAGATCGTCAAAAGTGTCCTTGCCAACTTTGTTTCCTCGCTCAGAGAAAAACACCTCCCACTTATCCTGATTTCGAATCAGGCACTCAGCCTCATCTCGCTCCTCATTGATAGAATAATTTCTTCCAGAAACGCCATAATGCTTCATAGTATTTCTAAGTGCATTGATCTTTGGTTCAGAAAGATAATCAAAGACGTTTGTGACAATAATATCTGCATCTTTATTTAATTTTTCTTCATTCTGCTCAGCCATACGAAATCCTCAACCAGTATACCTTTTCTGATAAGGCGGATAATCTGCTCATTATGCTTATATTGAATTGCGCCTCCGTTACTTTCAAATCCAGGAGCTGCAAATCCTTTCATAACTATACATTCTACGTCTATATCCTGAGTCACAATATATTCATGATATTCTAATGACTCCTTTTTGTAAGGTAATGAAAGTCCATCAAAATCCGTGCCTTCATCGGCAGTAAAATTTCCCTGTGGTACACCATACCTGACAACCTTTTTATTAGCAGGAAGAGTTATTCTTATTTTGTACTTTCCTCTTTCAATTTCTTTTGAAATATCAAAGCCATCCTCATCACTATTAATCAGCCATTCTTTCCACTTAGGATTGCCAGATTCATCAAAATATTCTTCTTTACGAGAAACGTATTGTTCTTCTTCAGAAATTATTTGTCCTAAAAAATTATATTTCTCCTTAGTCATATTTTCATATTATCAGCCGGATTTATCAAAGTCAATTAATTTGTTGTACGCATCAAATGTATTATCATCAAACAGCACCCATTCAACCAGATCAAGCTCGCCTGGATGTTCCGTAATGAATTGCTTTACTGTATTGACTGCCACTTTTGCAGCTTCTTCTACTGGATAACCATATATGCCAGTGGAAATGGATGGGAATGCCACGCTTCGTATTTCATTTTCTACTGCGACAAGCAGGGAATTTTTGTAGCAGTTCGAAAGCAGCTCAGCTTCGTTCTTTCTGCCGCCATACCACACCGGGCCGACGGTATGTATGATATAGCTGCATGGAAGATTGTATGCATGCGTGAGCTTAGCCTCGCCGGTTTCGCAGCCATGAAGCTTCATGCATTCATCAAGGAGCTTCGGGCCTGCTGCCCTGTGGATTGCGCCGTCGACTCCGCCTCCGCCGAGAAGGCTGTTATTTGCAGCATTCACAATAGTATCTACATCAGATACTAATGTGATATCGCCTCTGATTGCTTTGAGTTTCGTTTCAGACATAATCTTTTCTCCCATCAGGATATTCCAAGTATGCCTTGTGCTTTTCATCGTCATACTTGGCAATCGGAGCGCCCTTTATTTTTGCAATCTGCTGATCAATCTTTATGGATTCCTTGAATCGCCTTGTAAGTTCATCGTCAGAGATTCCGCACATAGAATCGAGTTCATTCGCTTCCTGCATATGTACACTTCTTTCTAATTAGAAATATTGATGCCTTCATAATATCACGCAAGACGCGTTCTTTCAATTTTATCCTAAAATGAAACTTGGTGTCCTGCCTACAATATCATTAATGGCGATTTTTGCATACATCTTTACAAGAAACAGCTTATTTATCATCCTTAACTATATATTTTTGCATAGTTACGGAGGAAAAATAATTGATTTCTATGAATCGGAATGCTAATATTCTTATGGATGAATTATTATTCATCCTTAACTATATATTTTTACACCGTTAAGGAGGAAATATAGACGTATCCATACTTTATTATGATGCTCGCTCTCAAAAAAAGGAACTAAAAATATGGAAGAAACAAAGGTAATCGGACGAATCGAAGAAAAAAATCTATTGTTGCATTATGAAAATACAGACAAATCGGAGTTTGTTGCAGTTTATGGAAGAAGAAGGGTTGGAAAGACCTTTCTTGTGCGTGAAGTGCTGAAAAGCTACATTGACTTTGAATTTACCGGCATGTATGAAATGCCTGCAAAAGTTCAGCGAGAAGAATTTCAAAATGAGATTAATAAAAGGAATAATGAAAATGGGAAAGCTCCTGCAAACTGGTTCGAAGCTTTCGACAATCTAAAGAATTATCTTTTGTCTCTGAACAAGGATATCGTCACAGTATTCCTTGACGAGCTTCCATGGATGGATACACAGAAAAGCAATTTTCTAGCCGCCCTCTCCAGATTCTGGAATACATGGGGAAATGAAAAACCTTTGTTAAAATTATTTGTATGTGGCTCTGCAACAACATGGATGCTTGACAAGCTCATCGGTGACAAGGGCGGGCTTTATGGAAGAATCAGCCGCTCCATCTACCTTGCTCCATTCTGCCTCCGTGAAACCCGGGATTACCTAAATGAAGTAAAAAATATGAACTATGGAAACAGGCAGGTTCTTGATACATATATGATATTTGGCGGTATTCCATATTACCTTGACATGCTTGACAGTGAACTGCCTTTATCCGTAAATGTAGACAAATTATTATTTGCCGAAAATGCGCCGCTTAAGACTGAATTTGAATTCTTATTCCGCTCTCTTTTTAAGGATAGTGCAAATTATCGCAAAGTTGTCGAACTGCTTTCAAAAAAGCTGAAGGGGCTTACACGTGACGAGATCTCAGAAAATCTAAAGCTTTCAGGCGGTGAATTTTCAAAGATTCTAAAAAATCTGCAGGCATGTGATTTCCTAAGGAGCTATTCTGCACCAAATTCTAAGGAACGGAACAGGCTTTATCAGCTCACAGATTTCTTCTCACTTTTTTATCTTAGATTTGTTCAAAATAATGCAGGTCAGGATGAGCATTACTGGACAAACAGTAGTGAAAATGGAAAAAAGAATGCCTGGGCTGGGTATGCTTTTGAGCAGGTATGCCTTCATCACCTGAAAGAGATAAAGACAAGGCTGGGCATTTCCGGAATATTAAGCAATGCCTACGCCTGGAGCACAAAACCATATATCGACAGCAATGGCACTTCATGGAAGGGCGGCCAGATCGATTTAATAATTGACAGAAGCGATAATGTAATGAATCTTTGTGAAATGAAGTATTCATCCAATGAATTTATCATCGATAAAAATTATGCAGAAACAGTAACGAACCGCATAGAAAATTTCAGGCATAAAGAAAAGTGCCGCAAAGACCTTAGATGTACCTTTGTGACACTTTATGGCGTAAAGCGGAACAAATATAGCAATATTGCAGACAATCAAATCAGGCTTGACGATTTATTTGCCGAAGTGATAGAACCATAATTTTTACTCTGCATTAGATCATGGCAGGCCACCAATTTGGTGTCCTGCCACAAATGTTTTTATTATTTACACCTTCTCTGCAATCAGCATCCCACTCATTACACCGATGAGGCAGAGAACGACGCTCAGGATCATATAAAGGATTGCAAGGCCGGGTTTATTGGACTGAAACAAAGTATAGGATTCCAATGAGAATGTGGAAAATGTCGTAAAGCCGCCGCAGATACCAGTCTTTAAGAACAGGACGGCATTCGCCGGCAGATTTTTCCTGACAGCAAGTCCTGCGATCATGCCTATGGCAAATGCGCCGATTACATTTGTGACCAGTGTCCATATTGGAAATACGCCCTTGGACGGCAGCATGCTGATTGCATACCGTAGCATTGCTCCGACCGCCCCGCCAAGTCCGACAAATAAAAAGCCCATGAAACAACCTCATTTTTTCAGCAATTATTGTTTCTGATGATAAAGTTTAGATAATCCGCTGTCAATTACTTTTTTATTGTTTCGTGGCTGACTATTGTCATTTTATCTTCATATATTTAGCGATAACTCATTATTTCTGCATCCTGTCAATAAATGCCTTGAGTTCATCAGCCATCTCTGTAGCTTCGGAGATGCGAACATGGCCGGGCGTTGCAGAAGCGGTTCTGGAATAGAGAAAATGATGCACCCTGTCTGAAGCGATTTCCTTTACGACTTTGTCGATTGCAGCATCCCACATCAGTGAATGAATCATGATGGCCGTCGTGCAGATGATCTCTGCCTTCGGGTAGAGTCCCATCAACTTTTCGATGAATGCCCTGTATCTCCTTCGCCATTCATTAGCCTTTTCTCCATAGAAATCATTTTCCATGATGTCGCCAGGGTTCGCATCATTCTGCCCGAGAGCAAGGATCACAATGTCCGGGGTCCACCTTGAAAAATCCCATGGCTTTTTCTCTCCATTATGAAGATACCTATTGAACTCGATATAGTCGAAGCAGTCCTCCATCCCCTGCGCATTGCTTCCATCTTCTGCGGTCTGGTTGAAGTAGCCCGTATTGCTGATAAGTGCAATGCCGCTTTCAGATGTGATATGGATTTCCGCATTCAGTTTCCGCGCGAGAATCCATCCGTAGGAATAATATGCATTTGAAAATTCGCCCTTACAGTCTGGATCGAGCTGCCCTTCAAAACCTACCGCTTCAGAAACCTCGCCACACGAAATGCTGTCACCGATGATCTCGATTTTCTTTTCCGGATTTTCTGCCGGACGTTCTATATCCTCTGCGTCAATGCCAAGGAAGGTCATATAGTGGCACTGATCCTGTCTTTTAAAAATCATGAGCTCATGCCAGCAGTCGCAAAGATTTTCGCCAAGCAGATATTCATGCTCATTTCCATCATAGAAAAATTCCTGATGCCCATGCTGCCCGTCGATGAAATAGCCAAAGAAGCAGCGCCAGTCAGTCTCAGTGCAGATCATTTTTGCCGAGACCTTCGTGCCCTTGAAGCGTACCCTCACATTCGTGGCAGGATAGGCGAAAACCGGCGCATCTTTTTTCTCATCATCGATTCTGCCGCTATATATAAATCTATTGTCGTCTGCTGTATAAAACATCTTCTCCTCCAAGGGTGTCAGGGGGACGGTTCTTACTGACACCTTTTTTATTAAATCTAACACATCATCTACTAATTGAAAAGGTGTCACGAAGAACCGTCCCCCTGACACCCCCTGACACCCTATATCTGCATAATGGCGAAAAGTTCTGCAATGAAGTCTCCCTTCGGCCTCTGCAGCATGAAGCCGGAATTCATGAGAACGTCGCCGGACGCCCTGAAAATCTCAATCTTCTGTGCTTCATAATTGGGATCCTGTCCTTCGAACTCTTCACGGTCAAAGCCCTGGAAATTGATGCGGTAAATCTCATAAGAGGCATCTGCATTCAGTCCCTTTAAGTATATTTTCCTGCTTCGCATGCTTGGTCTGAACAACGTCTCAAATGTAAAAATGACACCTTCCTTTTTGTCCTTTGAAAGAAGCTCCACGGCATCAAAATCCCCGGTCTCACGAAGGGCTGCGATCCTGTAATAGTCACCGTTTAATACAAGTGGCGAAACCACATCGCGGTAAGTGGAAACGAAGCCTGCAATCTCAGATTTCTCAGTTTCCGAAAGTGATGAAATGTCAAGCTCGAAGCCGAAGGTTCCCTGCATTGCAGAAATCGCCCTTGTCGCAAACGGGACATTTCTTCCTGTGATGTCATTCGGTGTCTTGCACACATGCGCGCCCATGGAAGAAACCGGATAAAGAAGCTCCGTTCCTTCATAGGTCCTTGCACGCTCGACCGAGTCCATGTCATCCGAACACCAGATCTGCGGACTGTAGAAAAGCATGCCAGGGTCAAAACGCGCACCACCGGATGAGCAGTTTTCGAGCAGAAGATCCGGGTGCTTCCGGATGAGGTGCTCCTGAATTTCATAGAGTCCAAGTACATGCCTGTGGTATAGCTCGCCCTGCCTGTCCTTTGGAAGAAAAGCAGAACCGATATCGGTAATTGACCTGTTCATGTCCCACTTCACATAGGAAAGCTTTCCTTCATCTATGATGGCATCCATCCTGTTTTCAATATAGGTAATGACCTCGATATTTGAAAAATCAAGAAGATACTGGTTGCGTGCCATATTTGGCTCTCTGTTTTTTGTCCTGAGCACCCAGTCCGGATGTTCTTTTAAAAGCACAGAGTCCGGTGACACCATCTCAGGTTCAAACCAGATGCCAAGTTTCATATGAAGCGAGGCTATTTTTGCAGAAAATTCCTTAAGCCCGCATTTTATTTTCTCTTCATTTACATACCAGTCACCGAGCGAGCCCTCATCGGAATTCCTGTTTCCATACCAGCCGTCGTCAATTACTAAAAGATCTATACCTGACCTCGAGGCTTCATTGGCTATCTGAATGAGCTTTTCATCGTCAAAATTAAAATAGGTTGCCTCCCAGTTATTGATTAGCATAGGCCGTGGGCTCTTCACAAGTCCACTTCGGATAAGGTGTTCCCTGTAAAAATCATGGAGCGTCCTCGACATTTTTCCTAGCCCCTCATCAGAGTATGTGCATACCACTTCAGGTGCCTGGAAAAAGTCTCCGCTTTCAAGCCGCCATTTGAAGCAATAAGGATGAATCCCAAGAACCGCACGAAGGGAATTATTTTCATCGACAGTCGTCTTTGAGAGGAAATTTCCGGAATAGACAAGATGCATTAAGTAAACTTCTCCGATGTCATAGTCTGCATTACCTGAAACCAGAATATTCGCAGGCTGGCCGGAATGTGCCGATTCGCCCTTTAAGGATTCAGTCGTAAAAGAACCGTTTGTAATGTCATTTATCTTTATATTTCTCTCTCTTGCCCATGCACCCGGCATCGACAGTACTTTGAAATGTTTTGCTAAATTACTACCTCCCTGGTTAAAGGTGATAGAACCAGACAAAATCCTTGTGAGATATTTGGTCTGGTGGGAGGCATTTTTTACCTTCACGGATCTCGTGATGATGTCGAGATCATTAAAGACAGAATAATATAATGCGACAGCAATTCCCGCATCATCATCTGTGAGCACGATTTCAAGCGTATCCACGATGCTGTCCGGAGCGGTAAAGGAATCCCCATTGTCCCTGAAAACGACAGCATCATCGTACCTTTCTGCCCAGGTGCTCCGTTTTAATTTTTCCTTGCTCTCAAATGAATATGGGAGTCCCTGCAACGCAGGCTTTCCTCTCTTGATCGAATACGTATTATATTTTAAGTCGAGACCGTTCTGGCCATATTCATCCTCGATATCGATGCACGGCTCTTTGAAATCGCCAATGCCGGCGGTCGGAAATTCAAAAGGGAAGCTGTTTAAGAAGCCTGCCTTCTCACCGATGTCAAGGCTCGGGCACTTCGGATTTTCATCAAAGCGCGTAGTCCTTTTTAGTGCGGCGAGGCTCATCGAATCCTCTGATATTATTTTTTTGCCATAATAAATGTAGTTGTCACAGGGACGGTTCTTACTGACAACTTTTTTATTTGTGGTGTCGGAGGGACGGTTCTTACTGACAACTTTTTTATTTGCAAGACGCCGTCATGCGCTAAAAATCCCCATATACAAAAACATGGAGAACCATAGTCAAGTCCTCCACTATTATAGATTACATTTGTCTGCTAATTTATTAAAAGTGCATTCTGCAACCGATGCAAAAGTTGTCAATGAGAACCGTCCCTCTGACACCCCGTGATACTTATGGAATCCTTGTCACAAGTGCCTCGCACTTACCGGTAATTGAGTATACCCCGCTGTCTGCGCCGATAAAGAAGCCGTCGCCCTTTTCAAAGTGAAGCCTCTCTCCGCCGCATTTGATTTCTCCTTCACCTTCGCAGAAAAGCACATGAAGGAAGGATTTTTCATCTACGACGCCGGAAATCGTCTTGTAATTTTCACCATCGAGATAAATTTTGTCTACAGAGAAATAATCACAGATTCCGATATGCGGATCAGCCGACGGGATATTCTTTACAGGCTCTCTCTTTGTGACATCTAAAGCCTTTGCGATATGAAGCTCTCTCGGCTTTCCGTTCTTGTCGATTCGGCCGTAGTCGTAAATCCTGTAAGTAATGTTTGAATTCTGCTGGATCTCGGCAATCGTAATACCCTTGCCAATCGCATGAAGCGTACCGGAAGGAATAAAGTAGGTCTCGCCCTTCTTTACATAAGCCTTGTGGAGGACTTCCTCGAGCGTATTATTCTTTATTCTCTCTTCAAATTCATTTCCGGCAATCTCATGCTCGAAACCATAGTATAGGAATGCACCCGGCTCGGCATCGACGATGTACCACATCTCGGTCTTGCCATATTCGCCTTCGTGCTCCATTGCATATTTATTGTCAGGATGAACCTGAATGGAAAGCGGCTTCTTTGCATCGATGAACTTTATGAGAATTGGGAAATCCTCAAATTTCCTGCAGTTTGTGCCGAGAATCTGGCTTCCGAGCTTCCCTATATAATCCGGAAGTGTGAGCCCTTTTTCTTCTCCTGATGCTATTTTGCTCGGATTGTCCGGGTAGCACGAAAGCTCCCATGTCTCGGCAAGCATATCGCCAGCATAATTTTTGTGAAATTCATCTACTAATTTGTGACCGCCCCAGAGATAATCCCTGTAACCAGGCTCAAGCTTAACAATTGACATTATCTGATTCCTATTTCTGTGTCTGATTCTCTTACCACGCTGTGCATTTTAATGTAGTCAACGATGTCGTCGAGCTTCGTAAATGCAAGTGCGACATATGAATCAGCTGCTCCATAATAAATCGCAATTCTTCCTGTAGCACTGTCATGAATCGTGGCACATGGGAAGGTAACGTTCGGTACGAAGCCTCTTTCCTCATACCACTCCTCAGGAGTGAGAAGGAAGTTTTCACAACGATACAATACTTTCGATGGCTCGTCAATGTCGAGGATGGCACCGCCGATTGAATATACGAAACCATTGCAGGTCCCTGTAACACCATGATAGAAAAGAAGCCAGCCTTCGCTTGTCTCGATAGGAGCTGCGCCGCCACCGATCTTCACTGACTCCCACCATTCAGGGGACTTGCCCATGACATGTCTGTGCCTGCCCCAGTATACCATGTCAGGACTTTCGGAAATATAGATGTCGCCGAAAGGTGTGTGACCGGAATCTGATGGCCTTGAAAGCATCATGTATTTGTCATGAATCTTTCTCGGGAACAGGACTGCGTTTCTATTAAACGGAAGGAATGGATTCGGGATTCTCGTAAATGTCTTGAAATCCGTGGTCTTTGCCATACCGATTGCTGCGCCATAGGCATCCTGGCACCAGATCAGATAATACGTATCATCAATCTTTACAAGCCTTGGATCATATGCATATACTGGCATAAAATCCTTGCCTTCGTCATCTACGAAGTGAATCTTTTCTTCATCGAAAGTCCAGTGGATGGCGTCCTCGCTGTGACCAAGATAAATAAACGGAATGCCGTTTACCTGCTCACCACGGAACACACCGATGAACTTTCCTTCATACGGAACTACTGCTGAATTAAATATTCTGGCAACGCCCTTTACAGGATTCCTTCCGATAATCGGATTCTCGCTGTATCTCCAGATCGGAGCTCCATTGAACTCGCCTGCAGGCGCATCCTGCCACGGCATATTCAGTACTGGAGGGCTATTTAAAATCTTTACGTTACTCATGTCAAATCTCCTTATATTCGGTACAAAATTCAAGCTCCAGGTTTGAAGAATGTCCTCAGATGCGAATTAAGTGAGCAAGAGCAAAATAGCAAAGTGCATGTTCACAAGCGCAGATTTGCCATGGATGGCAAATCTAGCCGAACGCGCCTGGATGGCGCATAAAGGCGGCGCGTAAAT
>ONHZ01000063.1 GCA_900317755.1 uncultured Lachnospiraceae bacterium | reverse complement strand
TTTTATAGCTTTTTTCGTATTGTCTTTGCTGTAGTCTAATAATATTTCACTTTGTCTTTCATTCTTGACAATGTAAGTTTAGTATTTTATCATTAATCTGAAAAGCGAATAATATTCATAAGATAAATGAGAAAAACAGATATATTATTTTCTGTGTCTGGGAGGTAATGAATTATGGATGGCAAAGATATTTCCTTACAAAAATATATGGCTTTCTTAGCGACTGTTGAATGTGGGAGTTTTACGAAGGCAGCAGAGAAGCTCAATTATTCACAGTCGGGAATCAGCCGGATGATAAAGGATTTAGAAAATGAGTGGAAGGTCACACTATTAGACCGTGACAGGAATGGCGTTTATCTTACTTCAGAAGGAAAGTCACTTATGCCTTTTGCCCAGGATGTAGTGCATAGTTATGAGCGTTTGCAGGCAGAGGTCGATGGACTTACAGGGTTAAAATCCGGCATTATACGAATTGCCACGTTTTCCAGTGCGGCGACGCATATTGTTCCTAAAATCATTGAAAAATTTCAGAAGGATTTTCCAGGTATAGATTACGAAGTTTTGATGGGAGAGTATAGTGAAATTGAGCAATGGGTGAGCGAGGGCAGGGTTGATTGCGGATTTACTGTGCTGCCACCGGATGGTGATTTTGACACGATTTCAATTGGTGAAGATCCTTATATGGCGGTAGTTCCGGCGAAGCATCCGATGAAAGATTTGCAGAAATTCCCCATAGAAGAATTTGGCAAGGAACCATTTATGCTGCTCGAACATGGCAGGCATGAGGTGATTGCGGATTATCTTTCTCAAAATGGTATTTTGCCAAAGGTTCACTTTGCAACATGGGAGGATTATGCTATTATGTCAATGGTCGAAAGAGGTCTGGGCATCAGTATCATGCCGAAGCTGATATTAAAGCGCACGCCTTACAGAATCAAAGCGATTCCTCTGTCAGTGCCACTTTCGAGAGAGATTGGGATTATTCTGAAAAATAAAGAGACAGCGTCAGTTGCGACAAAGAAATTTCTGGAGTATGTGAATTCATAATTCTGATTTTTGCATTGCCGACTGTAGATGAATGGAAGAATATGAAGATGGATGAATATAGATTACTCGACATAAAAGAAGCTGATTATGGCTGCGAAGAGAGGCCGGAAGGGACTCCTTTGATGTGTCTTTTAGTGCTTGAGAAAAATGACGCTAATAATTCAGAGCAGTCAAATATTGCCGTAGTGTCTGAGAAACAAGAATCAGCTGAAAAATTATATGCAGAAATTCCTGATGTACTTGCTACAGAACTTGGACTTGTAAATGGTGTTATTATTTCTGAGGAAGAGCTATCTGAAATGAAAGCTGGCAGGAAACCGTCGAATTGGGATTCTATTTCAAATAGGCATTATTATCAGACCAAGATTGGAACAGTCTGTATGTCAAACAAGGAATTTATGGAATATTCAGCACAAAGCATGAATTAAAAATAATACCATTAACATGGTGGCACATGATTAGCTTTTTTGAAGGTGAAAAATGTTTGGATTTGGCACAGCAGAGCCATTGATTGAAGATTTTTCTATCGATGACGTGAAGACGGACTTGAAGAATTCTACAAAGCTTGAGGATAAGAAGTTTGGGCAGAAGGCATTCTATTTTTACAAGAATGCGACGCTTTATTATCTTCCTTTTTCCTGCATCGACAGTGCGGAGTCTTTTGTTTTTCAGGAACATCATTCCTGTTGTTCTGGTGACAGTACCATGCCGGTTCCGAATCTCATGCTGAAAATCGGAAAGCAGAATAAATTTATTGAATTTTCTTCGCAGGAGAACTGTGAGAAGGCGGCAGGAATCATTAATGAAAGACACAACGATATTTCATATAGATGTAAATAGCGCATTTCTTTCATGGTCGGCAGTGAAGAGGCTGAGGGAGGATCCGGATGCCCTCGATCTTCGGACTGTGCCGTCGGCAGTGGGTGGAGATGTTGATAGCCGCCATGGCATTATTTCTGCGAAGTCAATTCCTGCGAAAAAATATGACATTCACACGGGCATGCCAGTTGTGAAGGCACTTCAACAGTGTCCGGATCTGATTCTGGTGCCGGGAGACTTCGAGACCTATCATGCGTATTCACATGCGTTTATTACAATTCTTCGAAAATATTCCGACAAAGTGGAACAGGCTTCGATAGATGAAGCATATATGGATGTTTCAGGGACTGCAGGTATATACAGTTCTTTTGAGACGGAGACTTTGCAATTCCCACTTTCACTGGCATATCACATTAAGAATGAAATACGTGACACGCTTGGCTTTACTGTGAATGTAGGAGTTTCTTCGAATAAGCTGCTTGCAAAGATGGCATCGGATTTTGAGAAGCCGGATAAGGTCCATACACTGTTCCCTGATGAAATAGAAGATAAGATGTGGCCGCTTCCAATCGGCTCTCTTTTTGGCTGCGGAGGCAAAACTGCTGAGCGGCTTCATTCATATGGGATAAAGACAATTGGCGATGCGGCGCATTCCTCTGAAAAGGTTCTAAAAAGCATTCTTGGCGAGAAGGCGGGCGAGTATATTTTCTCTGCTGCGAATGGTCATGGCAGCACTTTTGTAAATCCTGTGCGTGACGAAGCAAAGAGCTATTCGAATGAGTACACGGTTTCACATGACATTAATGCCTCGAATTTTGAAGCTGAGGCTCCGCAGATCATTCGTCGTCTTTCGGAGAGTGTGGGGAAGCGTCTCCGCCGCGACAATGTCTTTGGCCGCACGGTGGTTGTGTCTGTGAAAACAAATGAATTTAAACGACATTCGATTCAGAGAGGGCTGGATTCTTCGACGAATAGCACCGAGGTCATTTATAGCACTGCGCTGGCGCTGCTGAAGGAGATATCATTTGGAAAACAAAATAATACATTTTTGAATGATTTTTCTGCTTCCAAACAGAAGACAGGAAGTGCTGAAAGCTTCAAATTAGTTAATGATTCTGATAAAAATATTATATCAACTGATATTATTCATGGCAAAAAAGTAGAGCATTTTTCTGATAATAATGGTAGAATACGTAAAGGTTTGCATCCAGATAATCACAATGGCAATAGTGATGATTTTGCTGATCAGTCAGCTGTGAACAAAAATGCAGGATTATTGTCTGACAACCGTACTGGCTACCGACTGCTCGGCGTTGGGGTTACGAATCTTGACCATGGTGAAGAAAGACAGCTTTCCATTTTTGATTTTTCAGAACAGAGTGAAGAAGAGAAAAAAGAGCTAGAGCGTGAGAACAGGCTGGACAGGATGGAAGATGAGATAATGAAGCGCTTCGGAAAGGGAGCGATACATAAGGGGACGTAATGCGAATAGGAACAGGCTATGATGTACATAAATTAGTTGAGGGAAGAAAGCTGATCTTAGGTGGTGTCGAGGTTCCTTATGAAAAAGGACTGCTTGGACATTCTGATGCCGATGTGCTTCTTCATGCAATCATGGATGCGCTACTTGGCGCTGCGGCATTTGGTGACATTGGTCTTCATTTTCCTGACAATGATCCAAAATATGAGGGTGCCGATTCTGTGAAGCTTCTTAAGGAAGTGAATGCGATGCTTCTTGACAAGGGTTACTGCATCAACAATATTGATGCGACTGTCATCTGCCAGGCTCCGAAGCTTCGCCCATATATTGACAAAATGCGTGAAAATGTTTCAAAAGCACTTGCACTTCCTGTTGATTCTGTTAATATCAAGGCTACGACGGAAGAGCATCTTGGATTTACCGGACGCGGCGAAGGCATTTCCGCCCAGGCAGTCTGTACGATTGAGACGCTGTTCGAGGGAAGCTCTGCAGTATTTGATGGCTCAACCGTTGCAGCAGTTTCACAGGGCAACGGGTTACCGCCGTGTGCTGGTCGATGTATGAAGCAGTAGCTATCACAAAGCCTAAAAAGATAGCATGTGGTAGCCAGTCACAGAACATGAGAAAAGAAATCAGCTACCACAAAGCCTAAAAAGTCAGCATGTGGTAGCCAGACATGAAAAACGAATATCAGATTAGGCTACCACAATATTAAATAGAATGTATGTGGTAGCCAGAAGATAGAAATAGCAAGAATCAGACAGAAGAAAAGGGAGTTTTCATGAAAATTTACAATACACTCACGAGAAAAAAGGAAGAATTTAAGCCAATAGAAGAGGGCAAGGTCAAGATTTATGTCTGCGGTCCTACCGTCTACAATTTCATCCACATTGGAAATGCAAGACCTATGATCGTATTTGATACGCTGAGGCGTTATCTTATTTACAAGGGCTATGAAGTGAACTATGTCTCGAATTTCACCGATGTCGACGACAAGATCATCAAGGAATCCATCGAAGAAGGCATCTCTGCAGAAGAGGTTTCGACAAAATACATCGCAGAGTGCAAGAAGGACATGACTTCACTAAATGTAATGCCGGCAACAACTCACCCGCAGGCAACTCAGGAAATTCCTGAAATGCTTGAGATGATTTCGACGCTCATTGACAAGGGATATGCATACAAGGCCGACGACGGAACTGTTTATTATTCTACAAGAAAATTCAAGGGATACGGCAAGCTCTCCCACAAGAATATAGATGATTTGCAGCAGGGTCATCGTGAAATCAAGGTGAACGGTGTTGAGACCAAGGAAGATGCGCTTGACTTCGTACTCTGGAAGCCGAAGAAGGAAGGCGAGCCTTTCTGGGAGTCTCCATGGTGCGAGGGAAGGCCAGGCTGGCACATCGAGTGCTCTTGCATGGCAAAGAAATATCTCGGCGAAACGATTGATATTCACGCCGGCGGCGAGGACCTAATCTTCCCTCATCACGAGAATGAAATCGCCCAGTCTGAGGCTGCAAATGGCAAGCCTTTTGCAAATTACTGGATGCACAATGCATTCATCAATATTGACGGACAGAAGATGTCAAAGTCACTTGGGAATTTCTTCACTGTACGTGATATTCTGAAAGAATATGAAGGTCGTGTCATCCGTTTCTTCATGCTTCAGGTAAGCTACAGAAGTCCCCTGAATTTCTCAAGGGAAATCATGGAATCATCAAAGTCTTCACTTCAGAGAATCATCACTGCTGGCAGTTTCTTAAGTGATCTGATGGATAAGAAAAATGACTCCTTAGATGCTGGAAATGGCAGCGATGGTGTAGAAGACACTTCAGAAGTATGTGGCAGCGATAAAGCACTCATCGATGAGCTTCCAAAGTTCAGAACCCAGTTTAACGAGGCAATGGATGACGACTTGAATACCGCGGATGCATTGACTGCAATTTTTGATCTTGTGAAATTCATAAATTCAAATATTAATGAGAATTCTTCGAAAGAGCTCATTAAGGCAGCATCAGATGAACTGACAGAGCTTACAAGCGTTCTCGGACTTGACATTTCTGAGGAGAAGGGACTTCTCGATGATGATATCCAGGCTCTCATTGAGGAAAGGAATGCCGCCAGAAAAGCAAAGAATTTCGCCCGTGCCGATGAAATCAGAGATTCTCTTAAGGCTCAGGGTATTATTCTTGAAGACACAAAAGATGGTGTAAAATGGCACAGAGCATGAGCAAAGTATTTTGATTAGCTCGTAATATTTTCGGATCAGTGACCGGATAAAATAGAGCGACAGCGTTTGGAGTGACGATTGGGAAACACAATACTCGAAGAAATAAATGAAAAATTTAGTTCGGCACCGAAAGATATTACTTCATATTCGCCGCTGGCACTGGCGTTCATAGGCGATGCCGTGTATGAGCTTGTGGTACGTACGCTTGTCGTGGAAGACGGCAATGTCTCGCCGAAGAAGCTCCAGCAGAAGGCGACAATGTATGAGAAGGCTGTGACACAGTCAAAACTCGCTGATATCATTCAGGATGAACTCACGGAAGATGAAAAAGAAATTTTCCGTCGAGGTAAGAATTCTTCACCGCACACTAAAGCGAAAAATGCGTCGCTGCAGGACTATTTGAAAGCAACCGGATTTGAAGCTGTTATTGGATATCTGTATCTGAAGGGCGAAAATGAGAGGATGCTGACACTTATAAAATCTTCTTTTGATCAGCTGAAGATTGACAGTAATTCTTAATTGTTGAGCAACAAATAAAAAACATTTATTGCTATTGTTATTTGATAATATTACGCAAATTATATTAATATTTTCATAGAATATTCTTGTGTAAGAAAGCTAATTGCTTTTGCATCAAACAAATAATTTTTTAAGAGGACGACATGCGAGACGAAAGTACGATAATTGAAGGCAGAAATGCAGTTCTTGAGGCGCTTCGTGCGGACAAGAGCTTTGACAGGATTTTCCTTCTTTCACAGAATAAGGATGGCCCACTGCAGACGATTTACAGGGAAGCCCAGAAGAGAAAAATCCAGGTGAATTTTGTGAAGAAAGAACGACTGGATGAGTTGTCGAGTGACAGGAAGCATCAGGGCGTTGTTGCCTATGTTTCAGCATTTGAATATGCGACGGTTGACGATATCTTAGCGAATGCTGAAAAGAAAAATGAGCCGCCGTTCATCATTATTCTTGATGATATTGAAGATCCGCACAATCTTGGCGCAGTGATCAGAACAGCAAACGCAGCAGGCGCGCACGGCGTCATTATTCCGAAGAATAATGCAGCAGGTCTCACGACTTCTGCAGTAAAGGCTTCAGCTGGTGCAGTTTCCTATACGCCAGTTGCAAGGGTAACGAATATTTCCCGTACGATGGAAGAACTTAAGGAACAGGGCATCTGGTTCATCGGCGCAGATATGAATGGTGAAGATTACCGCAAGCTCGACCTTAAAGGACCAATCGGTCTTGTCATCGGAAATGAAGGCAAGGGACTTTCGCCACTTGTAAAAAAGAACTGCGACTTCCTCGCTAGCCTTCCTATGAAGGGTGAAATCGATTCACTCAACGCATCAGTCGCAGCGGGGATTTTGGCTTACGAGATCATGCGGAGCAGGGGCTGATATTTGCAGAAATCTCGAGCTGAATAAAAAATGATGCGTTTGAAAACGGGTTTTCAAATGTTCATTTTTTTGTGAAGCGAGTATTAGAGGTGTTATCATAAACGACGATTCAGATGAAAATTTGATAGCCCACTGCCGTGCTGGCGATATGGAAGCGTATACTGAAATTTTTATTAGATATACGCCGCTCATCATGAAGCTCGAGAAGAAATATTACTTGAGCGACGGTGACTCTGACGACCTGATTCAGGAAGGCAGAATTGGCTTGTTCAAGGCAATCGAGCATTATGACAGTTCGCTTGGCACGAAGTTTTCGACCTATGCATATTCTTCGGTACAGTCGGAGATGCAGCATGCAGTCGAGAGGTCGAACCGTCTCTACAATCTGATGCTGAATGAGTCGGTCCCTATTACTGACATAGATGAGGAAACAATCAGCGGCACGGCGCAGAGCCCTGAAGATATTGTTTTGAGTCACGAAAATTTTACGAGTTTCTATCTGAAACTGAAGAAAACGCTTTCTGATTTTGAAAATGAAGTTCTGGAACAGTACATTGATGGCTATACTTCAAGGCAGATTGCAGCGGTGATGAATAAAGACACAAAGAGTATTGCAAATACGATTTCAAGGATTCGTAAGAAGGCAAAGAATATCAAGTAAACGTACATGAAGAGAATCGTAGTAGTTGGCGGCGGCGCAGCCGGAATGATGGCGGCGGGCACTGCGGCAGAAAATATTAGATCGTCGGGACGGGAAAATGAAGCAGAGGTCATTCTGCTTGAGAAAAATGAGAAGCTCGGCAAGAAAATATACATCACTGGCAAGGGTAGATGCAATTTCACGAACATCGCCGAGCGTGATGATTTTTTCAAAAGCATTGTCACGAATCCAAAGTTCATGTACTCTTCATTCTCTAATTTCGATAACTACGCGATGATTTCCTTTGTCGAGGAAAATGGTGTGCGCACGAAGGTAGAGCGTGGCGGCAGAGCATTTCCACTTTCTGACCATGCTTCTGATATTACGAAGGCGCTCACGAATTACCTGAAGAAAAATAGTGTGAAAATCCGGCTTGATTCAGAGGTCGCTTACATAAGACGTCGTCCAGTGAAAAATGTTACGATTTCAGTTGGAAATATTTCATCCAATAATAGTCATTTAAATGCTCATACATTTGAAAATAATATCAGTTCAAACGTAAAACAGAATATTGATGTTACAAAGCAATCGAATTCTCACAATGCCGCAAGTAAAAAGACAGGTGCGATCAATTCAGGTTTTGAAGTTCATCTGAAGAATGGCGAAAAGGTTTCTGCCGATTGTGTCATCATCGCAACAGGTGGGCTTTCATACAAGACGACAGGTTCGACAGGCGACGGCTACCACTTTGCAAAGGATTTTGGACTAGATATAATTCCGCAGTATCCGTCTCTTGTGCCGTTGAATGTGAAGGAAGATTACATCTTTGAAATGCAGGGACTGTCTCTAAAAAATGTTTCATTAAAGATTTTCAATGGGCAGAAGAAAATATTTGAAGACTTCGGCGAGATGATGTTCACGCATTTTGGCGTGACCGGACCGATGGTGCTTTCTGCATCTGCCTATATAAATAAGGCACTTGAATCAGGCCCGCTTCATGCGGAAATCGACATGAAACCGGCAGTCACTGAAAAAGAGCTTGATGAAAGACTTCAAAGGGAAATAGAGGCCGCACCGAAGAAAGAATATAAAAATCTCCTGGCAAAGCTCATGCCTAAGTCGATGATTCCGGTATTTGCTAATCTCACAGGCACGCCGGAAAGCCTGTTATTATCATATTTTGATAAGGACAAACGGAAGAGAATCATTTCACTGCTGAAGGCATTTCCGTTTACGATAACATCGCTTCGGGATTATAATGAAGCAGTCATCACGAAGGGCGGCGTTTCAGTGAAGGAAATCTCGCCGCGCACGATGGAAGTAAAATCCGTGCCAGGACTCTTCTTCGCTGGAGAAGTCATTGACGTCGATGCACTGACCGGCGGCTTCAACCTCCAGGTCGCATGGTCGACCGGCTGCGCCGCCGGCACAGCCGCGGCTGGGAAGTTATTTTGAAATTGCGCAATTCCGCTCGAGTTACATAAAACTCGAGCGGAGTAAAAAAATGATACATCTGCAAAAAACCATGACTCGGACGTCGGCACTTAGCGAACAGCGTTTGATATAGCGTGAGCTTAGTGCCGCTACGTCGAGTCATGAGTGGGAACGGGTTTTTCAGATGTACATTTTTTTGCGACGTGAGTTTGTAGAATAAGGAGCAGAAGATGGGCAAGCAGATTGCAATTGATGGTCCTGCAGGTGCAGGCAAGAGCACGATCGCCAAGATCGTTTCAAAGAAATTAGGTTTTATTTATGTCGATACCGGCGCGATGTACCGTTCCGCCGCATTATTTTTCCTGAAGAAAGGCGTAGATCTTTCAGATGAGAAGGTATGCTCGGGACTCGTAGATGAAATTGATATTTCACTCAAATACGAGGACGGTGCGCAGAAGGTCATCCTGAATGACGAGGATGTGACTGGACAGATCCGCACAGAAGAGGTTTCAAATTCCGCTTCAAAGACCGCTGTTTATCCAGCTGTCAGGGCAAAGCTCTCCGCACTACAGAAAAAGATCGCAGAGGAAAATGACGTCGTGATGGATGGCCGTGATATTGGCACCGTCGTGCTGCCAAATGCATTTCTAAAAATTTATCTCACTGCTTCAGTCGAGTGCCGTGCAGAACGCCGCTACAAAGAAATGCTTGAGAAGGGTGAGGCTCCGGATCTTGAGACGATAAAGGAAGACATCAGAGACCGCGATTACCGCGATATGCATAGAAGCGAAGCACCACTCAAGAAAGCAGATGACGCAGTCGAAATCGATTCTTCAGACATGACAATCGACGAGGTCGCTGATGCGATACTTAACGAATACAAAAAGCGTTGAAGCTTTTCCATTCGATATATTAAATAATATGAGCCCGGTTTAATTTTTTTTGGAATACAAGAAATAGAAAAATTAGCATAAAATATTTGTATTATCATCCGATAAAATAATTGTAGTAATCTGCCATTTTTGATTTTGCACTTTATTAATATTTGAAAAGTGCCAAATCAATAATAAAGCATCACGGAAGATAAGGCAGAAAAACAGCATTGACAATGGTGACAGCAATATAGGTTCGGCTGATCATCATTGAGAACAAGGAGGTTTATATGCCAATTTCAAACATCACAGCCGCACAGGTTGCACAGGCTCAGGCATCTATGACAAATGCAAAGTCATCCGCAACGGACAAAGACACAGAGACAACATCTACAAATAAGTCCGGCTTTTCAGAAGAAGCAGCGACCTTTGAAAAGTCATCGGACACTTCTAAGGTCACGGAGAAGTCTTCTACAAAAGTCAATGACAGGTCTGCCATTATTGCAGCACTAAAGCAGGATGCAGAGCAGCAGAAGCAGAACCTTATGAATATCGTTACGAAGACGATTCAGGGACAGGGCAAGTCTTTTGCATTAGCATCTGAAGATGATATGTGGAAATTCCTTGCAAGTGGCGATTTCACAGTTGATGCCGAGACCCAGGCGCAGGCTAAAAAGGACATTGCAGATGATGGCTATTATGGTGTCGAGCAGACATCAGACCGAATCCTTGATTTTGCAAAGGCTATTTCAGGGGATGATAAATCAAAGGCAGATGAGCTCATTGATGCCTTCAAGAAAGGATTCGAGCAGGCTACGAAGACCTGGGGCAAGGACCTTCCTGATATTTCACAGAAGACCTACGACAAAGTCCTTGAGAAATTTGACAAGTGGAAGAACGGTACAGAAGATAAGGATTCTTCTGAAAACTGATATTATTCGAATTTTCAAAGTTTTGTGAGCGGGTTCATAACGGATCCGCTTTTTTAATTATATGCAGCCGGAATAGATGAAAGAAAATAATATTAATATGGATCGAAACATAATAGTTGCTGACTCGGCAGGATTCTGCTTTGGCGTCGAGCGAGCGGTAAAAATATTAAATGAGACGGTAGAAGATGGTGAGAAACCTATCTATACTTACGGGCCAATTATCCATAATGAGCACGTCGTGAAGTCCTTCGAGGAGAAGGGCGTGAGGCTGTATCCGGTTGATGAGGAATCAGCAGCGGGTGCTTCCTCTGTAGAAAGTAAAGATACTCAGGACAGTAAAGCGCCTGAACCAGTAAGTGATGATGCATCGGAAAATGTTGAATCTACAGGCACGATTGTCCTCCGTTCCCACGGTGTCTCAAAGGCGACCGAGGATGGTCTGAAGGTAAAAGGCTTCAAGATTGTCGATGCGACCTGCCCATTCGTAAAGAAGATTCACAGGACTGTTGAAGAATATTCCAATAAGGGCTACGGCATTATTATTCTAGGAAATAAAGACCATCCTGAAGTGCTTGGAACTCTTGGATGGATTGAAAATGGTGACTACAGAGTTGTGGAAAATGAAGATGATATAGAAAATCTGGATTTTCCTATTGAAAAGAAATTGTGTGTTGTCGCCCAGACGACATTTCGTTTCGATAAATTTCAAATTTTTGTTGATTTAATACGCCAAAAAGGTTATTATGTATACGCTTTAAATACGATTTGCTCAGCGACGGAAGTACGGCAGGACGAAGCCAGGCAGATCGCATCTAAGGTTGATGTAATGCTTGTGATTGGCGATAGGTTGAGTTCGAACAGCAGAAAACTGTTCGAAATCTGTAAGGGACAATGTAAACAGACTTATTTTCTGGAGACAGGAGATGATCTTGATCCCCAGACACTGCAATCCATTCAAAACATCGGTATAACAGCTGGGGCGTCTACACCCAAAAATATTATCGAGGAGGTTTTTGAGAAATGTCAGAAATGAGTTTCGAACAAATGCTAGACGAATCATTAAAAACTATTAAGAATGGAGAAGTGGTTAAAGGTACCGTTATATCTGTAAAGCCGGATGAGATTATTCTGAACATCGGTTACAAGTCAGATGGTATTATTTCCAGAAGTGAATATTCTGCCGATTCCAATCTGGATCTTACAACGGTAGCTAAAGTCGGTGACGAGATGGAAGCCAAGGTTGTCAAGGTCAATGACTCTGACGGACAGGTACTTCTTTCTTACAAGAGACTTGCTCAGGAGAAAGGTACACTTAAGCTCAAGGAAGCTTTTGAGAATGGCGAAGTTCTTAAGGGCACAATTGTTGCCGTACTTAAGGGCGGTCTTTCAGCAGATGTTGATGGAGCAAGAGTATTCATCCCTGCAAGCCTTATCTCAGACGGCTATGTAAAAGACTTAAATCAGTTCAAAGGTCAGGAACTTGAATTCAAGATTATTGAATTCGAGCCAAAGAAGAGAAGAATCATCGGCGACAGAAAGTCTCTTATCGTTGCAGATAAGAAGGCAAAGCAGGATGAGCTTCTTTCTACACTTAAGGTTGGCGATGTCATCGAAGGAACTGTAAAGAACGTTACAAACTTCGGCGCTTTCGTAGATCTTGGTGGAATCGATGGACTTCTTCATATTTCAGAGATGTCATGGGGACGTGTTGAGAATCCTTCAAAGGTATTCCATGAAGGCGACAAGGTCAGAGTCTTCGTAAAGGAGATTTCAAACAACAAGATCGCTCTTTCAAGAAAGTTCCCTGATGAGAATCCTTGGAACGATGCTGCAGAGAAGTTTGCAGTTGGAAACATCGTAAAGGGCAAGGTTGCCCGTATGGCTGATTTCGGTGCTTTCATCGAGCTTGCTCCTGGAATCGACGGACTCCTTCATGTTTCTCAGATTTCAAAAGAGCACATTGACAAGCCTTCAGATGTTCTTTCAATTGGACAGGAAGTTGAAGCCAGAGTCGTAGAGCTTCGTGAGAACGAGCACAAGATTTCTCTTTCTCTTAAGGAACTCAAGAAGGATGATGACAACAGCGAATATGCTGATGTTGATGTCGACAAAGTAGCAGCTGAGGAGACAGAGTCTTCAGAGAGCTGATTGATATCATATCATTGATACAGTGAATTAAGGACAGGTTTTTCCTGTCCTTTTTGTGTGAAAAAATAAAGCATTTTGCGTTATCGAACAGAGAATGACTAAATCTTTTTATTTTTACGAAAAAGTGATATATTATTTTTATTATTTTACGAAAATCTTTCTGTCGGATAATTAAGACAGTAATTTTTATTTTTGGGGAATATTTTTATTTATAAGGGGGATTAGGAATAATGGAGAAATATGAAGAATTCAAGGCTTCGATTCTTAAGATGACCAAGATAGATCTGTCTTCATATAAAGAAAACCAGATGAGACGGAGACTTGAATCTCTTGCAAGGAAGCATGAGTGCCCGGATTTTCTGGATTATGTGAAACTGCTTCAAAAAGACAAGGATGCCTTCAACGAATTCATAAACTTCATGACGATAAATGTTTCTGAATTCTATAGAAATCCAGAGCAGTGGAAACTTCTGTCAAATTATGTTGAAGAGATGATTCAAAGGAAGGGAAAGCATCTTAAAATCTGGTCAGCAGCGTGCTCGACGGGAGATGAGCCTTACTCCCTTGTGATGGCTCTGTCAAAATTTATTCCGGTAAATGAAATACATATCTTAGCGACTGATCTTGACAATACCGTGATTTCCAAAGCAAAGATTGGTCTTTACAATGAGAAGAGTATTACAAATGTTCCTGATGAATTCAAAAAGAAATATTTTTCAAAGGTGGGAGAGTCATACCAGATTTCTGAGGAGATAAAGCGTCAGGTCGAGTTCAAACAGCACAATTTATTGCTTGACAAATATCCGAATGACTGCGATCTGATTGTCTGCAGAAATGTTCTGATTTATTTTACTGAAGAAGCAAAGCATGAAATCTATGTCAAATTCAAGAATTCATTAGTGAGCGGAGGCATACTGTTCATTGGAAGTACAGAGCAGGTAATAGACTATAAGGATATTGGTTATATTAGGAAATCGTCCTTCTTTTATCAGAATCCATAAATATCTTTTCTGATCACCAGATATATTCTTGTGAAAGACTGTTATGTTCCGTAGCGAATCAGATTTTTGATTACATTATCAGCATAAGCCTTGAGGAGCTTTTCATCTATCTCCTCAGGGCTTTTTTCTACGAAGCACTCTTCCATTGTGGCGGCACGACGTCTGTTCTTTGGAATAGCTGAAGCAAACTGCTTTGGCAGAATAGTATTCTCGTCAGGAAGATAAAAATAATTCTTGTAGTCAGGAAGATAATATCTCAGTTTTCCATTGACAAATTTTACCGTTCCTTTAATATTTTTCCTGTCAAAATTCAGAAAGCAGTAATCATTCTTCAGGAAAAACGGATTTGTAATGTTGGCATTTGTTTTTCCGCTGAAGAAAACTTCTCTTTCTGTGACCTCAAATTTTTCTATTGTTACCTTTGGCTTTAATAATTTCTGGTATTCGAAAAGCACCATAAGCGGTACGAGATTTATGACATCTTCATAGTTGTGAAGCAGGAGCTCATTTTCAAGTCTGTCAATTTCAGCAGAATTATTTGCTCTATCGTTTTCTATTAAAGCAATATATTTCTGGTATTCCTTGATCAGCTCCCCACCGTTTTTCTCGTCCGTCCGCTTTATTCCAAGAAATTTCTCAATTGATTTTAACTTTAGCCCGACTCCGTCATACAGAAAGTGAAGATTTTTTGCAATACGGTAAAGATCTGTATCTTTTTTATTATCAATTGGGCAGGAAATATTTTGTACTTCGGAACGCCTTTTTAAGAATGGGAGATCAAAGGCACGGCCATTATAGGTAATCATATTTTCAAAATCAGAGATGAAATTAAAGGCGCTTGTAAGGATATCTTTTTCATCATCCTCGCTGTCAGATAAGAACTGGACAGCGTGAATAATCCCGTCACGTAAAGTGCAAAGAGAGATGAGATATATCCTGCAGAATTCTTTTGAGAAACCAGTGGTCTCTATATCAATGAAAATGTCCTTCTCATTGACATATTTTTTCGCAGATTCATATTTTTCAGAAAGTTCGTCATCGTGCTGTATTATTTTCATTATTCCTTCTCAAAAATGCCATACACATTTGCAGTAGATCAAAATATTATCCTGGCAAAAATTAAAAAATATTACGAATGCGCCAACTGAACTGATTTTACCCTGCCGGTGATTATCTTATCATATTTGTTTAAAATTTTATACAATACAGTGAAGACGCAATGAAAAAAATGTGAATTTATTTTAAGTAAAAGTGATATAATCTTCACCATATGGGGTCAAAATTATTTTTGGCTATTTATGTTTAAGGAGGTATTTTGAATGAGCCTGAAAACATTCAAAGGCGGAATTCATCCGGTTCCCCCGCATGAGGGAAAGGAGCTGTCAAAAGACAAGCCCATAAAGGAAATTCTGCCTGAAGGAGAGCTGGTATTTCCACTTTCCCAGCACATCGGAGCACCGGCAAAGCCTATAGTCGCAGTCGGTGATACCGTTCTTCGTGGCCAGAAGATTGGTGAGGCAGGCGGCTTTGTTTCCGCACCTGTATATTCATCAGTTTCCGGCACTGTTAAGGCAATCGAACCACGCCGTACAGCTACAAGCGACATGGTGAATTCGATAGTTATCGAAAATGATGGAAAGTACACTGAAGTCGAGTTCAACGAAGTCGAAGATGTCAATGTGCTTACCAAAGATGAAATCATTGAGAAGGTTAAGGAAGCCGGCGTAGTCGGAATGGGTGGTGCCGGATTCCCTACCCATGTAAAGCTTTCTCCAAAGGATCCAAAGAAAATTGACTATGTCATTGCAAACTGCTCAGAGTGTGAGCCTTACCTCACATCTGACTACAGGGCAATGATTGAAGAGCCTGAAAAGCTTGTCGAGGGCATGAAGATCATCTTAAAGCTTTTCCCTAATGCAAAGGGTGTTCTCGGAATTGAGAATAATAAGCCTGACTGCATTAAGAAATTATCAGAGCTTTGTGAGCATGAAGGCAGGATTGAGGTTCAGCCTCTTGCTACGAAGTATCCTGAAGGCGGCGAGCGTCAGATCATTCACGCCATCACAGGTCGTGATATCAATTCGAAGAAGCTCCCTGCTGATGCAGGCTGCATCGTTGACAATGTTGCAACCATCATGGCAATTTACGATGCCGTAAAGCTTGGCAAGCCTGTCATGGACAGAATCTTCACTGTTACTGGTGACGCAGTATGCGAGCCTAGGAATTTCAGAATCCATATTGGTACTTCATTTGCAGAGCTTTTGAAGGCTGCAGGTGGATTCATCCATGAGCCTGAAAAGATGATTTCAGGCGGACCAATGATGGGCTTCGCAATGTTCACTTTGGATGTTCCGACGACAAAGACGACATCAGCACTTCTCTGCCTTACAAATGATGAGGCATCAAAGTATGAGACCACAGCCTGCATCAACTGCGGCCGCTGCGTTGAGGCCTGCCCTGAAAGACTTGTTCCTTCAAGACTTGCCGATTACGCTGAGCATGACAAGAAGGATATGTTCGAAAAGTGGTACGGACTTGAGTGCATCGAGTGCGGCAGCTGCTCATATGGCTGTCCTGCTAGACGTCCTCTTGCACAGGACATCAAGACCATGAAGAAGATTGTTCTTGGCGAAAAGAAGGCTGCAGCTGCAAAGGCAAAGGCTGAAGCTGAAAAAGCCAAAGAAGAGAAGAAGGAGGGGTGAGAAAATGGAAAAAGAAAAGAAACTTATAAAAGTCACATCCTCCCCTCATGTCAGGGACAAGGTAGATACACAGAAGATTATGCTGTGCGTCATCATTTCACTGATGCCTGCTACAGTCTTTGGTATTGTAAACTTCGGAATCAGGGCTATGTTCGTCCTCATTATTTCTGTAGCATCAGCTGTATTCTTTGAATGGTTTTATGAGAAGCTTCTTCATAAGAAATCGACTATTAATGATTTATCAGCAGTAGTCACAGGACTTCTTCTCGGCCTCAACCTTCCTTCATCGGTTCCGTTCTGGCTTCCAGTCGTAGGTTCCGGTTTTGCCATCATCGTTGTAAAGATGCTTTTCGGCGGACTTGGTCAGAACTTCATGAACCCTGCACTTGGCGCAAGATGCTTCCTGATCATTTCATTTGCAAGCCTTATGAATGATTACTCGGATTATCCTGGATTTGAAGATACATTCTCTGGTGCTACACCTCTTGCCACTGTAAAGGCAGGTGGTCAGGTAGATACAATGAGAATGCTCCTTGGAAATATACCAGGAACCATCGGTGAGACATCAGTTATCGCATTACTTATCGGTGCGATTTTCCTGATTCTCATGGGAATCATTGATCTTTCAATTCCTGCATCTTACATTATTACGTTTTCAGTATTTGTCCTTCTCTTCGGTGGACATGGATTTGATATGAATTATCTCTGCGCAGAGCTTTGCGGCGGTGGTCTTATGCTTGGTGCTTTCTACATGGCAACAGACTATGTCACAAGCCCGATCACGCCAAAGGGAAAGATTATCTACGGTATTCTTCTCGGAATACTTACTGGTATTTTCAGACTGTTTGGAAATTCTGCAGAGGGTGTTTCATTTGCAATCATCTTCGGAAACCTTCTTGTACCTCTCATCGAGAGATTTACGGTTCCGAGGGCTTTCGGTATTGAAAAGGCAAAGAAGGAAGATAAGAAGGAGGCAGCCAAATGAAAAATAAATTAGTTCAGGATGCTCTTGTTCTTACTTGTATTACCGTGATTGCCGGTACTGCGCTTGGTGCAGTTTATGGCATCACAAAGGATCCAATCGCAAAGGCAAATGAGAAGACACTTGTAGATTCTTACAAGGCAGTTTTCGAAGATATGGATTCTTACGACGAAGTCAAAGGCTTTGACAAGGACACAGCTTCAAAGGCTGCACATGATGCAGGCTTTACTGATGATGACATCACAGGCTGCGTTATTGCAAAGGATAAAGACGGAAACGAACTTGGCTATGTCATTGGAGTAGAGTCACACAAGGGTTACGGCGGAACCATTGATCTTTCAATGGGTGTTGACACGGACGGAAACTGCACAGGTTATTCCCTTACTTCTATTTCTGAGACGCCTGGTCTCGGCATGCATGCCACAGATACAGGAAAAGGAAGCTTTGCAGAGCAGTTTAAAGGTCTTGCAAACGGTGAGTACAAGGTTACAAAGGATGGCGGAGAAATCCAGGCCATTTCTGGTGCGACCATTACATCACGTGCTATGACAAATGCGATTAATGCAGGC
Organism: uncultured Lachnospiraceae bacterium; assembly: GCA_900317755.1. GTDB lineage: Bacteria > Bacillota > Clostridia > Lachnospirales > Lachnospiraceae > RUG306. Next base: position 6,586 of record ONHZ01000063.1, on the reverse strand, counting down.
TTTGCATATTACAATACAATAGAAGGAGGCTCTCAATGATAAAAGAAAATACACCTCTTGAGCGTCTTCAGAATGGTATCATAAAGGAAAACCCTACCTTCGTACTGATGCTTGGTATGTGCCCGACGCTTGCCGTCACGACATCCGCTATCAACGGTATCGGCATGGGACTTTCCACGACACTCGTTCTGGCTCTTTCAAACCTTATTATTTCACTACTCCGGAACATTATTCCTGACAGAGTCAGGATGCCTGCTTTCATCGTTATCGTAGCATCCTTCGTTACCATTGTTCAGTTCTTGCTGCAGGGTTATGTACCAAGCCTTTATTCATCACTTGGTATTTACATCCCGCTCATCGTCGTAAACTGCATCATCTTAGGACGTGCAGAGAGCTATGCATCAAAAAATCCGCCGATCCCATCCCTCTTCGATGGTCTTGGCATGGGCTTAGGTTTTACGATGTCAATTACGATTATCGGTCTTGTCCGTGAGTTCATCGGTGCCGGCACACTCTTCGGCGTACAGGTTCTTCCTCTTGCTGATGCTGCTTCCGGAAAAGCTGGTTATACACCAGTTTCCATCTTCGTCATGGCGCCTGGTGCATTCTTCATCCTTGCTATCTTAGTTGCAGTCATGAAGGAAGTAAGGCTTCACATGGCAAAGAAGGGTAAGCCGCTTCCAGGCGTTCAGGGAATGATGGAAGATGGCTGCTCAGCATGCCCTATGGCAGATCACTGCATGGGCAAGGCTCAGTTAGAGTCAGCTGGTGCAACAGACAGTGCATCTGTAAAGAAGGTTGTCGAGGACAATCAGAAGGCAATAAAGGAAGCTGTTAAAAAGGATGCTTCCAGTGCTGAATCAGGAAAGGATGGTGAATGATCATGAATACATTCTTACAGGTTATCCTCATATTTGTTTCAACATCTATTGTAAATAACGTCGTTCTTTCCCGTTTCTTAGGTCTCTGCCCATTCCTTGGTGTATCAAAGAAGGTCGAGACTGCTGCAGGCATGGGCGGTGCAATTATCTTCGTAATTACACTTTCCTCATTCGTTACTGGCCTCATCTACAAGTTCATCCTTGTTCCATCAGGCTTCCAGTATCTGCAGACAATCGTATTTATTCTTGTCATCGCAGCACTCGTTCAGTTTATCGAGATGGTACTGAAGAAGAATATGCCGGCACTTTACAAGTCACTCGGTGTTTACCTTCCTCTGATTACGACAAACTGCGCCGTTCTTGGTGTTGCACTTGATAATGTTACAAAGTACTATGACGTAGGCGCTTCAGCAGACTTACTTAAGGGCGTTGTTTATGGCTTTGGTACTTCTGTTGGTTTTGCTATTTCAATCATCATCATGGCTTCTATTCGTGAGAAGATGGAAGACAATGATGTCCCTGAAGCATTCAAGGGAACAGGCATTGTAGTTGTTACTGCAGGCCTTATGTCAATAGCATTCTGCGGCTTCTCAGGTGTCATCTCACTATAAGGAAAGGGGAAAGAAATGGTATTTGATATAATCATATCTCTTGTGATCGTCGGTGCGACTGGTCTCATCATTGGCTTCTTCCTTTCATTTGCATCAGAGAAGTTCAAGGTTGAGGTAGATCCAAGAGAAGAGGAGATTCTTGGCGTTCTCCCTGGAAATAACTGCGGCGGCTGCGGATATCCCGGCTGCTCTGGTCTTGCCCACGCCATCGTTACCGGCAAGGCGCCTGTAAACCAGTGTCCTGTCGGCGGCGCGCCAGTCGGTGCAAAGGTCGGCGCCATCATGGGCGTCCAGGCCGAAGAAGGCGAGCGTATGGTCGCATACGTAAAGTGCTCAGGAACCTGTGAAAAGGCAAAGAACAATTACGAGTACACAGGACTTGAAGACTGTGTTGCTATGAGCTTCGTTCCTGGCAAGGGACCAAAGGCCTGCAACTACGGCTGCCTTGGTTTTGGTTCGTGCGTAAAGGCCTGCCCATTTGATGCCATCCACATCGTTGACGGCATCGCAAAGGTAGACAAGGAAGCCTGCAAGGCCTGCGGCAAGTGCGTCAGTACCTGTCCTCAGCACATCATCGAGCTCACACCTTATAAGGCAACTGAAATGGTTGGCTGCTCGAATAAGGATAAGGGCAAGGATGTCATGGCTGTCTGCGACGCCGGCTGTATTGCCTGCCATCTCTGCGAGAAGAATTGTCCTTCAGATGCGATCCACGTCGTTGACAACATCGCACACATTGACCAGAGCAAATGTACTGGATGCGGCACCTGCGTAACCAAGTGCCCGAAGAAGGTTATTCATCTGGTATAAGAATTTTCATTTTTAATAATGGTATTTATCCTATTTTAGGTGTTTGCTTGTGATTATATAAGGCTGTGCTTTGGGCGCAGCCTTATTTTGTTAATGAAATGACACCTTTGAGACCGTCGGTATATGTAATATTTCCCTCAGTATCGATGAAGATTGCTTCGGAATTTCCAAGGGAGGAGAGAAGCTTTCTTGCCTTGTCTTCGCCAAGCAGAAAGCAGGTTGTGGAGAGTGCGTCACCATCTGTAGACTTGTCTGATATGATGGTGACGGATGAAAGATCATTGTCTTCAGGGTAGCCTGTGGTGAGGTTTAGGATGTGGTGGAAAATTCTCCCATCCTTTTCGAAGTAGCGCTGGTATGTGCCGCTTGTGACAATGGATGAGCCTTGGGACTTGACTGTGCAGGCTGCAGTTCCATCATCTGAAAATGGCTTCTGGATGCCAACATTGAAAGCTTCTCCATTAGGTCGTGAGCCAATAGTAAGGACATTTCCGCCGAGATTAATGATGGCAGATGAGATTCCCTGGTCTTGCAAATATTCCTTCATTTTGTCTGCGATGAAGCCTTTTGCAATGCCACCGAGATCAAGTTGTGGATATAAGGAAGTATCGTCACTGACTGATTGATATGCAGAATCATTAGATGAAGTCTGGGAAGCAGAATCATTTGCGCCTGATTGAGAAGTTGATGTTTCCTGTGAAGATGAATCTGTTTCACTGATCGGTAATAATGTGACTGTATTTCCCGAGACCTCTACCTTGCTGTCATCAATGGTTTTCAGTGCTGTCTGAATGTCTTCCTCAGAGGGAATCACGCCGGAGGAATTGTCTTCAAAATCCCAGAGGCTTGTGAGTGCGCCGCAGCAGATGGAAAATGCGTGGCCTGAAAGTTCACCATAGTGGAGCCCTTTATTTATGAGTTCGGCAGTATCTGAAGCTACTTCGATAGGGATTCCGTTTGAATTATTTATTTTGTAAATATCTGAATTTTCTTTTGTTGTAGACAGGAGATTGTCATATTTCTTCGCAAGGTCCATGCAGCCGTCTAGCACTTTTTCATTTTTCTTTCCATAGACAGTGACCGTGATGATTGTGTCAAAGTAAAATCCGGTTTTTGAGTAAGGTGTTTCATCAGCAGCGCAGCCTGAGAACAGTGGAAGGACAAGGCAGGCGGAAAGGAGCAGAGCAATATGTTGTTTTATGTATGAAAATATTTTCATTATTTTCGCTTTCTTTATTATTGAATACTTGAAATACTTGTTACTTCAGTTATTCAATTTGGACGTAATATTTTCTATTAATAATTTTCTGAGATACATTAATTTGCATTATCTTAATGCTAATTAATAATTATTCTATGAATGTTTCATTTTGTAAAATTATTTTCAATTATATCTCAAATATGGTATCATAACACCCACAAAATAAAAAGCGAGGAAATTATGGAAGACATCAAAAAAAACCGGGTCGTAATCAAAATCGGTTCAAATTCACTTATGCATCCTGAGACTGGGAAAGTTGACTACCTGAAAATCGAGCGGCTCGCAATGGAGCTCTCTGACTTGAAAAATAAAGGTTATGATGTCTGTCTTGTTTCATCTGGCGCAATTGCGGTCGGAAGGCAGACAATGGGAATAGATACGAGACCAAAGAAGATGCCTGAGAAGCAGGCTCTTGCTTCTATAGGACAGAACAGGCTCATGACGATTTATGAGCGGGCCTTCAATGAATTTAACCAGCTGACAGGCCAGATTCTTCTTACAAAAAATACGATCCTCGACAATGTCTCCAGAAAAAATGCGCAGAATGCATTCGAAGAATTGTTTAAGATGGATGTCATTCCAATCGTTAATGCAAACGATACGATTTCCACATATGATATCCAGTTTGGTGATAATGACACATTGTCTGCAATCGTGAGCTACCTAGTCCGTGCCGAGAGACTCATTTTGTTATCGGATATTGACGGGCTCTATACGGCAGATCCGCACAAGGATCCTGATGCGAAGCTCATCCCAAAGGTCGATGAGTTTAATGAGGAACTTTTTGAGATGGCCGGGACAAAACCGGGCTCGGATGTCGGTACAGGCGGCATGAGGACAAAGCTCATTGCAGCAAAAATTGCAACAAAGACCGGAACTGACATGGTTATTGCAAATGCTAAAGATGTGCGCATTATTCATGATATCATTGAAGGTGACTTCAAGGGCACATTTTTCCCTGCACATCCTGATAAGAATTATGATGTGCTGACATACATTGAGTCGACGATCATATGATGTAGCAGGATGTAATGGCTCGACTAGAGTCGAGCCAAGTCGGTCGTCTCATTAAATTCGCCTACGGCGAAAGAGACTCCCTGCAACTCGTTATATCTTAAGAAAGAATTGAGATGTCAAAAACTGAAATCAGAAAAGAAATGCGTGCCCTTCGACAGAGTATGAGCATTGAGGAAAATATAAAGGCAAGTGAGCGGGTTTCAGTAAACCTTATTGATTTATTTGAGGGCAAGTTTTCTGACATTCAGGACATTTTGTGTTATTATCCATTGAAGCGGGAAATTGATCTTCGGCCTTTCTATGAGAAGCTTTTAGCTCTAAAGAAAAATATTTATTTCCCTGTGACTTATGAAGACATGAGTATGGATTTTTTCCGTGTTCCGTCATTCGATGAAAAATATTTTGAAAAAGGATTAATGAATATCGATGTGCCAAAGCAGAGCCTTGAAAAGTTTTCGATGTCAGATAGGAATGTCCTAATCATAACTCCAGGCCTTGCATTTGCAAAGGATGGCGGCAGAATCGGCTATGGCGGTGGCTGTTATGACAGGTATTTTGCCAGGCTGGATGAAGCAAATGTGTACTATATTACTGTAGGAGTTGCTTTAATGGGGCAGGTTTATGAAGACTCATCAGAATTTGAATTAGAAGAAAATGACATTAGAATTGACTATATTTTGACGGACAATGAAGATTTGAGGTGTATAAAATGTCAAAAGTAGATGAAATTTGTGAAAAGGCAAAGGAAGCATCATACGAATTAGCAACGCTTAGCACAGATACAAAGAACAAGGTACTTCTTTCCTGCGCAAGAGTGCTTTCTGAGAACAAGGACGGGATTCTTGCAGCAAATGCAGTTGACATGGAAAATGCCAGAATGAAAGGAATGTCTGAGTCGCTTCTTGACAGGCTCTGCCTGACAGAAGACCGAATCGAAGGTATGGCAGATGGACTTAGGCAGATTGCGGCATTGGATGATCCGATAGGTGAAATTATTTCAATGAAAAAGAGGCCGAACGGACTCATGATCGGGCAGAAGAGGGTTCCGCTTGGCGTCATCGGTGTCATATATGAAGCAAGGCCGAATGTCACAAGCGATGTTTTCGGACTCTGCTTTAAGACTTCAAATGTCGTAATACTAAAGGGTGGTTCAGATGCCATCACTTCAAATAAGGCTATTGTTGATATATTTCATGAAGTACTTGCGCATATGAATCTTCCGGAAGCCTTCGTGACTTTGATTGAAGATACCACGAGGGAATCTACAGAAGAATTCATGAAGGAAGACAAATACGTCGATCTTCTGATTCCTCGCGGCGGCAAAGGGTTAATTTCAAATGTCACGAAAAATTCGACGATTCCAGTTATTGAGACAGGCACAGGGAACTGCCATGTCTATGTCGATAAATATGCGAATTTCGATATGGCACTTGATATTATCGAAAATGCTAAGACCCAGAGAATTGGAGTCTGCAATGCGATGGAATCTCTTGTCGTACATAAGGATATCAAGGATGAATTCCTGCCGCTTCTTGAGAAGAGACTGAAGTCAAAAAATGTTGCTTACCATGCTGATGCGGACAGTATCGGTGACTTCACAGAAGGTGATGCGGTTCCGGCTACAGAAGAGGATTTCGGTACGGAATACCTTGACCTCATCATGTCTGTGAAGACAGTTTCTTCGCTCGATGAGGCAATCCGACATATTAATAAATATAATACCGGACATTCGGAAGTCATCGTTACGGATAATTATGAAAATGCAATGGAATTCCTGAATCGTATTGACACTGCGGCAGTTTATGTCAACGCTTCAAGCAGATTTACGGATGGCGGAGAGTTCGGATTCGGCGCAGAAATCGGAATATCCACGCAGAAGCTGCATGCACGCGGACCGATGGGGCTGCTGGCGCTCACGAGCTACAAATATATCATTTTCGGCAACGGACAAGTTAGGCAGTAATTTACGTGCTCCCGAAGACACAAAACTATCACGAAAAAGGCGC
>ONHZ01000064.1 GCA_900317755.1 uncultured Lachnospiraceae bacterium | reverse complement strand
GGTCTGAAATCCGCAATCGCAGCAGCCATGATGATAATGTCCTGCTCAGCAGCAACTGAAGTGATTGCCTCATACATGTCCTCGGCAGACTTCACATCGACCTTATTTACAAATAAAGGAGACATAAGTGCCGTTGGTCCAGATACGAGAGTCACATCAGCGCCCCTTAGCATAGCATTTCTTGCAATCGCATAGCCCATCTTCCCGCTCGAATGATTTGTAACATAGCGCACCGGATCGATTGCTTCTTCAGTAGGCCCGGCAGAGACGAGTACTTTCTTCCCAGAGAGGTCATGCGGAAGCGCTATCTCGTGAAGAATATAATTTAAGATTACAGAGGGATCTTCTAATTTTCCTTTGCCTGTAGCTCCGCATGCAAGATGCCCGCTCGCAGGCTCCACGATAATCCATCCATCTCTTCGGAGCGTCTCAAGATTCCTCTGTGTCGCAGGATTTTCATACATCTTCGTATTCATTGCCGGTGCTATTATCTTCGGGCACACGCATGCAAGCGCTGTAGTCGTGAGCATATCGTCTGCAATTCCGTAAGCAAGCTTTGCAATCACATTTGCTGTCGCTGGCGCAATCACCAATACATCAGCCTTGTCTGCAAGTGCGATGTGCTCGACCTCATACGAATGCGCCCGGTCAAAGGTATCTGTTACAGTCCTTCTGTGAGTGAGCGAATCAAAAGTGAGCGGTGAAACAAATTCCGTCGCATTTTTTGTCATTATCACATCGACACCTGCATGCTGCTTTACGAGAAGCGATGCAAGCTCGCATGCCTTATATGCTGCGATTCCGCCTGTCACCCCAAGTACTATATTTTTGCCTTCAAGCATGATTTTCTCCAAATTCTATTGCTGAGACCTTAGCTACAGTTCACTAATTATTCGTATGCTTGAACTGTAATAAATTTCATTTTATTAAGATAGAGCTATTTGTCAAGAAAAGAAATCGTGGATATCAAATGGCATCAATTAAGTGTTATAATTCCAGCATGATATTGAATTTTTCAGTCGAGGCTGGAATGATAACATAATTAAGTAATACACCACAGCAATATAATGAAGTTTCCTAGCCAAGGCTGGAAGGATAATGTAATAGTTAATATCTCAATAGGCATTGCTGAATAACGATAAAGACATATTGTGAAAAAAGAATACGAGGAACAAAAATGATCATCGACATCCACACCCACGAATTTCCAGATAAAATTGCCGCAAAGACAAAGGAAGTGCTTCAGAATAATTCCCACTCGGAAACTTTTTCAGACCTCACGCTAAGAGGCCTAATCGATACTGAGTCAAAGGCTGGTATCGACCTTGCCGTCATCGTCCCGGTCGCTACGAAACCAAGCCAGGTCGAAAGCATAAATAATTCCGCCTACGAAATCAACGAGCGTTTCGGCGGCAAAACAGTTCTTTCATTTGCCGCAATGCACCCGGATTTTCCTGAATACAAAAAGGAGCTGAAACGCCTTGTTGAAATGGGCTTCAAGGGAATAAAACTTCACCCTGCATACCAGGGACATAACATCGATGACATTGAATATCTACGAATCATGGACGAGGCAAATTCACTTGGACTTGCAATTATCACGCATGGCGGCATCGATATCGGCTTTCCGACTGTAGATTTCTGCAGCCCGGAAATGACGCGCCACGCAATAAATGAAATCGGCGACTTCCCGCTCATCGTCGCACATATGGGCGGCTGGAAGGACTGGGAAAGAGTGCCGGAATACCTCGCAGATACAAGCATCCTCATTGACACTTCCGCATCACTCAATGAAATAGTGCCAAGAAAAGGCGATGGGCATTATTATTCTAAAGAAGGAAGATATTTTTGAAAATAATGCCCGGATGATTCTTGCTATCTAAGGGATTGTCACTATTCATTTGTATTATTAATCGTTCGCCTTACCGACTCAACCTGGTTCATCAAATGCTCGTGCATGATGGCAACGACATTGTCCTTGTCCTTATTGCGAAGGCCATCGATAATCATCTCATGCTCCCTGATGAGTGTAGAATAATCCGTAAGTTCCTTGACATATTCGAACCTGTACCTATACATCTGCTCCTTCAGATTCTGGACGATGTCGAAAAGCTTTGGATTTCTTGCTGCTTCATAGAGAACATTGTGGAAGGCTTCGTCTGCCTCGACGATTTCCTTTACATTACCTTTTGAAACTTCATCCTTAAATTCTTCGAGTGCCTGATCAAGCTTGTCAAAATCCTCTTCTGTCATCCGCTCACAGGCATCCTTGACGGTAAGCTCATCAAGCGCATCCCTGACCTCAAGCACATCATTTAAATCCTTTTCCGTCATGCCGGCAACCCTTGCGCCACGGCGCGGCTCTGTCACTGCAAGACCTTCCTTCTCAAGCATACGGATTGCTTCACGAATCGGCGTCCTTGAAACACCAAGCTGCTTAGCAAGCGAAATCTCCATCAGCCGCTCACCAGGTGCGATGTCACCACGAAGGATCGCATCGCGAAGTGTCAGAAAAACGACATCCCGTAAAGGTAAATATGCATTTGGATTTAGTTTAAGGTCAGTATTCATAGGATTGCCTCATCAGTCTCATTTTATTTTGTAAGTCAAGACTAACTATCTTTGTATCACATATTTTGTATTATAGCAAATACAATCTCATTTTTGTACACAAAAAACACATAAAAGTTCAAAAAATTATAGTGCAATCAGCCCGAGTACCTTCTCCGAATTTGCCTTGGCAGTATAATACGGATTAATTTTCTTTTTTGTATATTCATAGGGCTTTCCTTTTGAAATATCTTCCAGATATTTTGTAAAAAATCTCTCCCAGCTTGAAAATTCTTTACTCTCGATAAAGTCTTCGGGATGCTGCAGCATTTCATTAATGCTATCATTTGGTATCACACCAGACTTTAATAGCAGCCATTCGAAAGATTCTGACAAGCAGATAATTGAACATTCTGGATGCTCAGCCTGCCACTTCGTAATTCCATCTATTTCCGGTCCGAAGGCTGCCCCATCCGCTATGACAAAAATATTTTCTCCAACATGCTTGTCAAGCCATTCATAAATAGATGTTTTAGAGCCAGCTGACTCGCAATTTATTTTACTCTGATCAAAACATGCCCTAAAGAATTCGTATCCTGACTTTGAGTCCTCTGTAATAAGGATATCAATTGTCTTATTGTCAGCTCTGCTAAATCTGTTCTTCAACCAATAATGTTGATCAAGCTCATATACATGTTTCAGGCAGTGTTTTTTCCTGCTCCTCCCTACCATTGCGACTTCATAAATCTCATTTATGCTGTATGGAAGTTCAAAAAGATTCTCCCTTGTAAACAACACATAGTAATTGTCCGTCTGCTGAATAGCCCTGCTAAAAGCCTTGCTGCTTAAATATTTCGCTCCCTCATCAAAAAAAATAATGCTATTCTGATACTGCTTTATTTCCGACTCCCAATCCAGCCCTAATATCGTATGGCAAGGTCTCGTAGATGAAATCTTGATTCCGCTCTGTTCAGCACGCCTGCTGTAATCATCAACCATATTGTAAAGAGTTGATTTGCCTGATGCACTGTTTCCTCTTACAACAGTAATATTTCTGTGGAGTTCAAAGTCAAAACTCGCTTTTGTATTTTCAATATGAATTTTTTGTATTCCCTTCATACTTTCCTCACACCAGATAAGCAGCTTCATCCAGTAATTCCAAAGAATTATGAACTTTTTTCCCGCTGTTTAATACCATGATATTGAATGGGCCTTTACCAAAATCCATCAGATGTCGAAGATTAATAACTACCTTGCGATTTTCAGCCATTTTCAATATCCACTTTGCACAATTGTCGCCACATGTAGAAGCATTGAAAATGTGAGACCGGTCTTTGTCAATGAGGATCAATGTCTTTACACCACCAGAAAGTTCCAATGGCGTAATCATCCCTAGGTACGGGCTGTCTATCACATTAGCTCCTAATACCTTTGATTTATCTACATCCTTTATCATTTCGACTGATAGTGGAGATGTAATCCACGAGGGTTTATAAACATTTTTAAAATATGTGGCCGTGTCGTAAATGGCTTCCGGCATGTCGCCATAATATATGCTTAACATATCATCCTACGCCCTTTCAATCCTTTGCTCTTGCTTATATGTCTTTTTATCATAATTATCAAATAAGCAAAATCATTTTTTGAGAACAAAAAAATTGTACAAGTAAGTTTATTATAACTCTTACCTGTACAATCAACCAGTCGATTTTGAATTTTCATTTAATAAAACCTGATTACATAATAATATCTTCCATCTCCTGTGTTTCAAGGATAAAATCCTTGAAAAATGGCATAGCATGTTAATATCTATTTTCTATATTTTCTTAGTAACAGAATCAAGAATATTGTTAAGAAAACGCCTATGATAATCTATTCTTTTCATTCAATCATACTTTCCATTCTAACTGTTCGAGGGTGACAGACATTATTCAGTTCTGAACATATAGGGATAAACACCATAAAAAATGCACCTATGGTTAAGGCGCATAAGATTTTAAATATAATCAAAAATAATTTCAGCCCTGTCGGAAAATTTTTCCTTCACAGCATTGTAGGCTCTTGCTGCAATGTCATCATCTTCGAAGATTGAAAATACCGTTGGACCGCTGCCGCTCATCATCGAAAGAAGCGCATCCCTGTCATACATCAGGTCCTCTATTTCAACAATGTCGTAGTGCTTTTTTGCAGTGACATCTTCGAGGACATTCTTCGTGCTTATGAAGAAGCAGTCATAATTTTTCTCGTCGAGAAGATTAATGAGCTTGTCCGTGTCAGGATGCCTGATTTCCTCAAGCGCATCATATTTCTCATAGACTGTTCTCGTAGAAATTTCGAAGTTCGGCTTTACGAGAATAATCGGATAATGAGGAAAAGGCTTAAGCGGTGTAAGCTTTTCACCAATGCCCTCAGCAAGTGCCGTGCCACCCATCAGGCAGTATGGAATGTCTGCGCCAAGCTCTGCGCCAAGTGCGCTAAGTTCCTCATCAGAAATCACCTTGTGTTCATTCTCATTTGGATCCTTATAGGGCTCCATATTTTCAAGTTCTCTTACAGCCTTAAGGACTGCTGCCGCATCCGTTGAGCCGCCTGCAAGACCTGCAGCAATTGGAATTCTCTTTCGAAGGAAAATATCAAAGCCATCCTCGATCGCATATTTTTCCTTCATCTTCTTTGCTGCCTTCACACAGAGATTGCTGTCGTCAAATGAAAGATTTCCCTTGACCCCTTCAAGCTCTCCTGAAATCTTCACCCTGCCATCAGGCCGTTTTGAAACCATAATGTCATCATGCAGTGAAAGCTCCTGCATGATCATCCTCACTTCGTGATAGCCATCTTCTCTCTTACCCGTGATGTCAAGTGAAAGATTGATCTTCGCATGCGCTTCCAGCGTAACTCTATTCATATGCTTCATAATTTAACAAAACCTGCTCCACATAAAATTTTGCGACAATTTTTTGTCACAACGAAACGACATTGTACCACATTGTCAAAAAATTGCACCATAAAATTTCGAAATGGCAAAATTAGTCCTATATTTCTTCCAGTTCTTCCTGCGTAATAGTCTTGACAGAATTTGCCTTCAAAATCTCAGATGCTTTTTCCTGATTGTCCGTCTTGATTGCAATCGGCGCACCAGGGCCATCAATAGAAAGTCCATAGATATAGGTGATGTTGATTCCGCCATCACGAAGGTCGGCAAGTACCTTCTGAAGTGAACCTACATCATCTGGAACGACGACTGCGATGACTTCATCGATTCTTGCGGTGAAGCCTGCATTCTTTAGAATCTCATATGCCTTCTCCGGCTTCTGGGAAATCAGGCGGAGAACGCCGTATTCAGATGTATCTGCAAGGCTGACGGAAAGAAGATTAATACCGCCATCGCTTAAAATCTTTAAGACCTCATCAAGCCTGCCCTCTTTATTTTCAATAAAAACTGAAATCTGCTTAATAAACATATTTTTCCTCCAAGAAATATTCTGCAATTACTTTAGAAACTGCCTGCAAAAAATAGATCTGCCAGCATTTATTCGTACAGCTTTCTCTTATCAATGACATGCTTTGACTTTCCATCGAAGTGCCCGAGGCCGTTTGGCTCAACTAGCTTTACCTTTGCGTTGAGGCCGATAGCAGTCTTCAGTCTGTCGTGAACTTCCTTTGAAAGTCTCTCGAGGCTGCTTACCTCATCTGTGAATGCAGACTCGGCAACCTCAACCTGAATCTCAAGCGTATCGCTATTATCTACTCTATCTACTACCATCATATAATGCGGAGTGGTGCCTTCAACCGTAAGGAGCGCTGCCTCAACCTGTGAAGGGAATACGTTGACACCCTTGATGATGAGCATGTCATCTGTCCTGCCCTTGAACCTCTGGATTCTTGCCATTGTTCGTCCACAGTCACACTTGCCATATTCAAGGCTGGTTAAGTCCTTTGTCCTGTAACGGATCATCGGCATGCCCTCTTTTGTGAGGTTCGTAATGACAAGCTCGCCCTCTGTTCCGCCGGGCTGCTGCTCTAATGTATTTGGATTGATAATTTCAGGAAGGAAGTGATCTTCCCAGATGTGAAGTCCCTTGTGGTATTCGCAGTCGCAGGCAACGCCAGGTCCGCAGATTTCTGTAAGACCATAGATGTCGTATGCCTTGATGTGAAGGCGCTGTTCCATCTGGTCTCTCATTTCATCTGTCCAAGGCTCTGCACCGCAGATGGCAGTCTTCAGTTTGATCTTGTCAATGAGGCCTGCCTTCTCAAGGTCTTCTGCAACATGAAGCAGATAGGATGGCGTGCAGGCGATAGCCGTAACATCGCAGTCAACCATCATGTCGATGAGTTTCTTCGTATTACCTGTTGACATTGGAAGCACCATCGCACCTAAATATTCTGCACCATAATGCGCACCGAGGCCGCCGGTGAAAAGTCCATAGCCGTAGCCGACCTGAATCACATCATCCCTGGTAATCCCTGCCATTGAAAAGCATCTGGCAACGCACTCAGCCCAGGTATCGATATCACGCCTCGTGTAGACACCGATCTTTGGTTTTCCTGTCGTGCCGCTGGATGCATGGACACGCACGAGCTCTGACTTCGGCACTGCTGCAAGACCGAATGGATAGGTCTTGTTTAAATCCTCGTATGTCGTAAACGGAAGTTTGTTTAAATCCTCGATTCCCCTGATATCGCCAGGCTCAAGACCGACCGCCTGCATTTTCTTCCTGTAGTACTCTACATTGTGGTAAACGCGGTTTACCTGCTTTACCAGCCTCGCGCTCTGCAGTGTCTCGATTTCATCACGGGACATGCATTCCTTTGCCTCATTCCAAATCAATTTGTTTTCCCTTTCTCTTATCACGCATTCAGACCTAATTCAAAAGCCTTTTTATTTAGTTCCAGGAATTTTGCCGGTACGCATGCGCTCACTGCACTCATCCACTCTTCCTTTGAAATCTCCGGAAGGTACTTTGAAAATCTTCCCATCAGGACAATGTTTGAAGCCTTGCTTGAACCTGCTTCTTCAGCAAGCTTTAAGGCGTCAAGAACATCGACCTTTGCACCTGCCTTTTCCATCTTTTCTACAAGATTCTCCGGGTATGTGGCCGTTCCTGCGACAACAGGCATCGGATCAATCTGCTGGGAGGATGTGACAATCTGCCCATTCGGCTTTAAGAATCCCGTATATCTTGCAGCTTCAAGTAGCTCAAATGAAATAATAAAATCTGCGCCGCCCTTATCAATAATAGGGGATGCGACCTTGTCACCGAATCTGACATAGGTCACAACGGAGCCGCCCCTCTGGCTCATGCCATGAACCTCGGAAACCTTGACATCATATCCTTTGTCGAGCGCAGCCTTTCCTAAAACGCGGCTTGCGAGAAGGGAACCCTGGCCGCCGACACCAACTATCATTACACTTGTTACCATATTCGTAGGCCTCCTTTACTCGCCTTGTACTTCAAATGCATCCTTCGGGCAGAGCTCGCTGCATACGCCACAGCCGAAGCACTGTGTCTCATCGACAACTGCCTTTCCGTTCCTGAATGAAATGGATGGGCAGCCAAGCTTCATGCATGACTTGCAGCCGATGCACTTGTCCGGATTTACCTGAAGCGGCTTACCCTTCTTTACATATTTAAGCAATGCACATGGACGTCTTGAAATAATGACGGAAGGTGCCTCTGCAGCAAGCTCTTCCTTTACGACTCTGTCTGTTTCTGCAAGGTCATATGGATCAACGACGACGACCCTGTCGATGCCCATTGACCTTACAAGTGCCTCGAGGTCAATCTTTCCTGCAGGCTCGCCGCGGAGATTAAATCCTGTCGTCGGATTCTGCTGATGTCCTGTCATTCCTGTGATGGAATTATCCAGAATAATGACAGTAGAATTCGTCTGATTGTAAGCGATGTTTGCAAGGCCAGTCATGCCGGAATGCATAAATGTAGAATCGCCAATGACGGCAACTGTGTGCTTTTCAGCCTCAGATCCAAGGATTTTATTGAAGCCATGGATGGAGCTTACCGATGCGCCCATGCACTCGGTCGTATCAATGGATGAAAGCGGAGGTGTTGCGCCAAGTGTGTAACAGCCGATGTCTCCGATGACTGTGCATTTATTTTTCTTTAATGTATAGAAGAGACCTCTGTGCGGGCAGCCTGAACACATTGCTGGCGGCCTGTTTGGAAGGTCTTCTATCTCCTCGCATTTCGCTGCGGCGGGCTGTCCCAATTTTTCAGCAACAATGCCCTGTGAAAATTCATCGACCATAGGAAAGAGATTCTTTCCCTCGACCTCGATGCCAAGTGCCTTCACGTGCGTCTCAATAATAGGATCAAGCTCCTCGACTACGACAAGCCTGTCGATGCTTGCAGCAAATTTCTTTATTTTTTCATCTGGCATAGGGTTGATTAAGCCAAGCTTTAAGATGCTGATTCTGTCTCCAAAAACTTCCTTTACATATTCATAGGAAGTGCTGTCGCAGATAATGCCAAGGCTCTTATCTTCGCCTACTTCAAGTCTATTTAATTCAGTTTCTTCTGCAAAAGCCTCGAGTTTCTTTGTCCTCTCTTCTACAATCGGATGTCTCTTCTTTGCATTGGCAGGAACCATGACATACTTGGCAGCATCTTTTACATAAGGCTTGATTGGTGGCTCTACTCTCTCAGAGGTCTCTACGATGGACTGTGAGTGGGAAACTCTCGTGCACATCTTAAGGAGCACCGGGGTATCGAATTCCTCTGAAATCTCATAGGCCTTTTTTGTAAATTCAAGTGCCTCTTCAGAATCAGAAGGCTCAAGCATTGGCAGCTTTGCAGCAATGGCATAATGCCTGGAGTCCTGCTCATTCTGTGAGGAGTGCATACCCGGATCATCGGCAACACAGATGACCATACCTGCATTTACGCCAGTATAGGAAATCGTAAAAAGCGGATCTGCTGCAACATTTAAACCTACATGCTTCATTGCGCAGTAAGATCTCTTTCCTGCGATACATGCGCCGAAAGCGGTCTCCAATGCGACCTTTTCATTTGGTGCCCACTCGCAGTAAATCTCATCGTATTTTGCTGCCTCTTCTGTTGTCTCCGTTGAAGGCGTGCCGGGATATGAGCTTGCAAGCGCAACGCCTGCCTCATAAAGCCCTCTGGCAACAGCCTTATTGCCTAGCATTAATTCTTTCATAAACAACTCCTTAATCCATAAATTCTCTGACTGTGTACCTTTTCAGAAAATAATTTTCCCATAAAACCAATCCATGTTATGTCACAATAATATGTAATTCAATGCCATATCAATTCGCATATATCATAATCAAAAAGAATGTGAAATCAAATACATACCATTATAAAATATATGCACAAGGTGTTTTCAAGATTTGTATTCGCTCTCGACCAGTCTCTCAACACCGTATGTTTTCCTAAGCAGCGGCTTCTCAATCTTTCCTGTCGCGTTCCTTGGAACATCAGCAAAGATAATCTTCTTTGGTCTCTTATATCTTGGCAGTGTCATGCAGTAGCGGTTGATTTCATCCTCATTGCACTCGACACCTTCCTTTAGCTTTATGACTGCGCCTGTGATTTCACCGAGTCTCTTGTCAGGAAGACCGATGACTGCGACATCATCCACCTTCGGATATTCCATCAGGAAATTCTCGATTTCAACAGGGTAAATATTTTCACCGCCGGAAACGATGACATCCTTCTTTCTGTCGACAAGATAATAAAATCCGTCTTCATCCTGCTTCGCCATGTCTCCGGTATAAAGCCATCCGTCTTTCAGGACTTCCTCCGTGGCCTTCGGATTCTTGTAGTAGCATGTCATGACACCCGGACCTTTGACACAAAGCTCGCCGACTTCGCCCTGAGGAACATCCTTGCCATCCTCATCCTTAATCGAGCATTCCCAGCGGTAGCCAGGGATTCCGATTGCGCCGACCTTATTGATATTTTCAAGTCCAAGATGAACGCAGCCAGGTCCGGTCGATTCTGAAAGACCATAGTTCGTGTCATAGAGATGATTCGGGAAATATTCTTTCCAATGACGAATCAGTGATGGCGGAACTGGCTGTGCACCAATGTGCATGAGCCGCCACTGGTCAAGCTGATAATCAGATAATTTCAGTGTGCCATTATCGAGCGCATCCAGAATATCCTGCACCCAAGGCACAAGCAGCCACACGATCGTGCAGTGCTCATCTGAAACAGCTTTCAGAATAATATCAGGCTTCGTGCCTTTCAGAAGCACTGCCCTGCTTCCCGTCCAGAGCGAACCCATCCAGTGGAATTTTGCCCCGGTATGATAAAGCGGCGGAATGCAGAGGAAACAGTCCTCATGCGTCGTCTTGTGATGGACTGCCTCCATCTCAGCAGCCTGAATCAGGGACCTGTGCTTATGAAGAATTGCCTTTGGAAATCCCGTAGTTCCAGATGAAAAATAAATTGCTGCATAATCATCATCGGTAAGCGGAACGCCTGGTTCTGTGCTCGGAAAATCCGAAACAATATCAAGATAATCCTCTGCGAAATCCGGACATCCATCTCCTACATATATGAGCGTCCTCTTATTTCCAATTGCAGCAAGATTCGTCTCAATTCGGTTGGTAAATTCTGGACCAAAAAATATGACATCCACATCAGCAAGATCTGCGCAGTATGCGATTTCATCAGCCGTATATCTGAAATTAAATGGAACAGCGACTGCACCGCTCTTTAATACGCCAAAATAAATCGGAAGCCACTCGAGGCAGTTGAACATCAGGATGGCAACCTTGTCATCTTTTCCTATGCCTCTTTTAATGAGCATATTTGCAACTCTGTTTGATTTTTCATTGAAGACTCTCCAGCTGATTTCGTGCCGGAATGGTCTAACTTCAGTCTGCTGAACCAAATCATAATCCTTAAAGGAAAGCTTCCTTGTCTCCTCCATCGTAGGATTCAGTTCAATCAAAGCAATTTCATCAGGATACTCTTTTGCATTCCTGATCAGTAAATCTGTTACGGGCATCTAATCCACCTTTCATACAATTCGCCAGCAAACTGGCATAACCCCTTTATATTTTATTTATTATTTGCAACAAAATGTCACAAACTATTTTGCCGTTACAGTTGTATATCTAGATGTTGTTACAAAATTCAACACCAATATTTTGTATTTTCTGTCTTTGTTGTTTATCTCATAGATCAAAGCAGTACAGTTACTTCGAAGCCTTGTCTCTCTGCCGCTTCGCTTCATACATGAGCAGGCTTGCCGACACAGCCGCATTCAGCGACTCGATTTTTCCCTCCATTGGAATAATGATCTTTTCCGTGCATAGGGAAAGTGCTCTCTCTGAAAGCCCATTTCCTTCATTGCCAATTAGAAAGCCGAAGCCATTTTCAAGAGAAGAATAATCTATTTCATCATAGTGATGCGTTGCGCCAAGGGCCGCACCGAAGAGAACAATATTTGTGCTGGCTTCTTTAGCTTCAGAATCCAGAAATCTTCCTTCTACAAAATTCCGAAGTATTTCATAGAAATCTTTTTTCTCTGCCAAATCACTCCCTGTGGAATCATCCTCGGGTTCATCACCATCTTTTGGCTCTGTCCCTGCAATAATGAACGGCATCCTGAAGATTCCACCCATCGTCGCTCTCGTAACCTTCGGCGAAAACACATCCACCGTATCGGCGCTCATCACGATGCCTCTTGCGCCAGCTGCTTCGGCAGTACGGAAAATCGTTCCAAGATTTCCCGGATCCTGAATCGTTTCAAGAAAGAGCACAGGATGATTGTTCCTTTCAGATAAAAAATCTTTTTCTTCAGGGAAAGAAACAAGGGCCAGAATTCCTTTCGGATTCACAGTATCCGAGATGGATTTCATCACCGAGTCAGACACAATCTGAAAATCAAATTTTTCATCAAAACTATTTTGAAATTCAGAAAAAAAGCTTTCACTGACATAGACTTTTTGTATAAGGTCAGACGGTGCTTCTGACACCATTCTTGGACCTTCTATTACAAAAGCCCTTTCCTCTCGTCTGAACTTCGAAGATTTCAGCAGCTTTGAAATATACTTAATCTGTTCATTTTTCGAGCTTTCAATAATATCCATCAGAGGCCTTTATCTCTAAATATTTTTTGACCGCATACTGTTTTATTATAATGATAACAAAGATTCTTGTAAATAAAAAAACGAGCGGGAAAACGTCATTTCCCACTCGTCAAAAATCTAATTTAATCTATCAAACCTTGTAGTAAGCATTTCCAAGATCACGGCAGATCTTTACCTGATATGGATCAAGCTCCTTCTTCATAGCAAGGGCTGTCTCGATATCATCATAAACAAACTTGCCGCCCCTATGAGAGATAACCTGGTTTGTCTTGCCCTCTGCAAGAAGATCAGCTGCGATCGCACCCATGGTAGATGCATAAACTCTGTCCTTTGCTGTAGGTGAACCACCACGCTGCATATGACCAAGGATGGTAGCTCTTGTCTCAATGCCTGTAGCAGCTTCGATTCTCTTTGCCATAGATGTAGAATGGCCGATGCCCTCTGCATTTACGATGATGTGATGCTGCTTGCCACGCTTACGGCTCTCGATGATGTGATTTACAAGAGCCTGCTCATCATAATCATAAGTCTCAGGAAGAAGGACATCCTCAGCACCGTTTGCAATACCGCACCAGAGAGCGA
Organism: uncultured Lachnospiraceae bacterium; assembly: GCA_900317755.1. Lineage (GTDB taxonomy): Bacteria > Bacillota > Clostridia > Lachnospirales > Lachnospiraceae > RUG306. Next base: position 49,990 of record ONHZ01000064.1, on the reverse strand, counting down.
TATAACCAGCGCCACGTCCCATTACCTCGATAATGGAGCATCTTTCATGAGAAGTTGAAGTATCACGAACCTTGTCGATCGCTTCCATTGCTGTATTTACTGCTGTATCAAATCCGATTGTATAATCTGTACATCCGATATCAAGATCGATTGTACCAGGAAGTGCTACTGTATTGATGCCGTGCTTTACAAGATTCATAGCGCCCTTGTAGGAACCGTCACCACCGATGACTACGACACCTTCGATACCGTGCTTTCTGCAGATATCTGCTGCTTTCTTCTGGTATTCTTCCTGCATGAATTCAAGACATCTTGCAGTCTGAAGAATAGTACCGCCTCTTGAAATAATATCTGAAACGCTGTGCGCGTCCATATCTACGATTTCTTCCTGAAGAAGACCTGCGTAACCACGTCTGATTCCCTTTACCTTGCAGCCATTTGCGATTCCTTCACGTACTACTGCACGAATCGCTGCGTTCATTCCAGGCGCATCGCCACCGCTTGTAAGTACGGCGATCGTCTTAAGAGCACTTGCCATAAAAATTGCCTCACATTCTTAAATAAACTCTATCATAAGTCCGAAATCCTCGAACTACACAAACCAAATAGCATTTTAATATTGTTAAAGAAAAAATTCAATATTTATCTGTAATAGTAATGTTAATTTTATCGAAAACCATACCTTTCTGCTGTCACAAAGACATTTTTCTCACCGAATACATCTTTTATTGCTTTGATCTTGTCATCAGTGAGCGTGAGTACCCCCGGCATTGTTTTTCTTAACTTTCCATCAGAAATAAAAATGCAGATTCGGTCTTTCGCATTTTCTGAATTATCTATATATGAATTGATCTTCTGCTCGGATTCTTTGTATGAATCCATCGTCTTGAAATTGAGCCAGACATCCTTCGGGACTTCTGAAAATCGCACGACATCAGAGGCAATGATTTTTCCGTCTTTATTTTCCTCGACTGAAGACCTGCCGCGGATTAATAATTTTTCGTCCTCATTCAGAATCGACCTGTACTGCTCGAATACCTTCGGGAAGAAAATAATCTCAATCTGTCCTGTCATATCCTCGATTGTGACAAAGGCCATCGCCTGATTATTCTTCGTAAAATGCATGGTCTTCTCAATGACCATGCCGCCGACGGTGACGAAGACTCCGTCCTTGATCTTTGGAAGCAGGACGGCATCGGACGCATCATCCGTTGCTGCATTCATGCTTTCAAGATTTACTGAGCCGTCTGCATTTCTCTCCATTCCTTCAGAATCTTCAGGCAGCATAAAATCAAGAGATGATGCCGTGCAGTTTTTCTTCATAAGAGCCTTGTCATCTTCAAGAGGATGGCCGCTTATATAAATGCCAAGCACTTCCTTTTCAAAAGAAAGACGGAGGTCCTTATCGAGATCAGGAATGTCCGGAAGCTCTGTCCTAAAGTCTTTTTTTGCCGTCTCATCTGCCATATCAAAAAGCGTAATCTGTCCGGCAACTGAAGACTTTGCGCGGTCAGCGACATTTCCCATGATTTCCTGATATACAGCGAGCTTCTGCCTTCGGTTTCCCTCGAAACAGTCAAGCGCGCCTGCCTTTATGAAATTCTCAATGGCACGCTTCGTGACTTCATTTCCATGAACCCGCTCGAAGAAATCAGAAAGATTCCTAAACTGCCCATGCGCATTTCTTTCATCGATCACTGCATCGACAACGCCGCGTCCGACACTCTTTACTGCATAAAGACCGAACCGGACTTTTTCGTCTTCAACAGTAAACGGTCCTTCACCGCGGTTTACATCAGGAGGAAGAATCTCTATGCCAAGGTCACGGCAGACAGCGATATATTCTGCGACCTTCGGTGTCCTGTCGATGACAGAAGTCATCATTGCGGCGAAAAACTCTGCAGGATAATGCGCTCTCAGGTATGCTGTCTGAAGTGCGACTACGGCATAGCCTGCAGCGTGTGATTTATTAAATGCATAATTTGCAAAGTCGATCATCTCGTCATAGATCTTGTTTGCGACATCGGCAGAAATTCCTCTTGCGACGCAGCCCGGCACATTTTCCTCCGGATTTCCATAGACAAAGTTCTGCCGCTCCCGCTGCATCTCATCCTGATGCTTCTTTGCCATCGCGCGGCGGACGAGGTCGCTTCGTCCCATCGAGTATCCACCGAGGTCACGCACAATCTGCATGACCTGCTCCTGATAGACCATACAGCCATAGGTATTTTTCAGGATTGGTTCAAGCTCCGGCGTATCGTATTTTACTTTGTCTTTATTTCTTCGTCCTTCAAGATATTTCGGGATGAAGTCCATTGGACCCGGACGGTAGAGTGAAATGCCGGCCACGATATCTTCAAAACAGTCCGGCTTAAGCTCCTTCATGAAATTTCTCATGCCCGGGCTCTCAAGCTGGAAGATGCCTTCGGTATGTCCCTGTGAGATGACCTTGTACATGGCTTCGTCTGAAAAATCTATATTGTCAAGATCGATGTCAATGCCATGCGTTTTCTTTACAAGCTTCACGGCATCGGAAAGAACCGTAAGCGTTCGAAGGCCGAGGAAATCCATCTTGAGTAGGCCAAGTTCCTCGACCGTTCCCTTTTCATACTGGGTGACAAGCGGTCCGCCTGCCTGGACTCTTGAAAGCGGAACATATTCCACCATTGGCTTTTCAGAAATAATGACGCCTGCTGCATGCATTGAAGCATGCCTCGGAAGACCTTCAAGATTCTTTGCCGTGTCAATGAGTTTTCTCACCTCTTCATCAGACTCATACATTTCCTGAAGATGCGGATTTACCTTCATGGAATTCTCAATCGTAACAGACATGTCCGGAATCCGGTTCGGGATTTCCTTTGCGACAGAATCAACGAAGGAATATGGCATGTCAAGCGCCCTGCCGCAGTCACGGATGGCGTTTTTTGCAGCCATCGTACCAAAGGTCACAATCTGGCAGACACAGTCCGCACCATATTTTTCTGTAACGTATTCTATGACCTCGCCACGCCTGTCATCTGCAATGTCAACATCAATATCCGGCATGGAAACTCGCTCAGGATTTAGGAATCGCTCGAAGAGAAGGTCGTACTTTATAGGATCAATATTGGTAATCTCCGTCACATATGAGACAATTGAGCCTGCCGCAGAACCACGTCCCGGACCTACCGGAATGCCGTGTGATTTTGCAAAATGGATGAAGTCCCAGACAATCAGGAAGTAATCCACATAGCCCATATTCTTGATGACAGAAAGCTCATGCTCGAGCCGCTCATGGATTTCAGGTGTGGCATTCGGATAACGCTTCTTCATGCCATCCTCACAGAGCTTACGAAGATATCCTTCAGCGTCGTATGGTGCCGGCACGTCAAAATGCGGCAGCTTCGTCACGCCGAATTCGATGTCGACATGGCACCTGTCTGCAATTGCCTGCGTATTATCGATTGCCTCAGGAATGTATGCAAACCGCTCCCGCATCTCGGCTTCAGTCTTCACATAGAACTGACCGCCTGGATACTGCATACGGTCTGTATCATTTACCGTCTTCTTCGTCTGGATGCAGAGCAGTACATCATGTGCGGCAGCATCTTCGGCATTGGTATAGTGGCAGTCGTTCGTTGCGACGAGTGGGATGCCCGTCTCATTATGTATTCGAAGCAGTGCCTGATTCACTGTCGACTGAAGCGGAATGCCGTGGTCCTGTAGCTCAAGGAAATAATTATTCTGTCCGAACAGTTCATTGTACTTTAGTGCCAGCGCCTTTGCCTCTTCGTACTGTCCCTGTTCGATGAGCCTCGGCACCTGTCCTGCCAGGCAGGCGGAAAGGCAGATGAGCCCCTCGTGGTATTTCTGAAGCGTTTCAAAATCGACTCTCGGCTTCCTATAGAAGCCTTCTGCAAATCCAATCGAGACAATCTTCATGAGATTCTGGTAGCCCGTATTATTTTCTGCAAGAAGAATGAGATGATAATATTTGTCGTCATTATCGCCAGGTTCACGGTCGAAGCGGCTGCCAGGACTTACATAAATTTCAGAGCCGATGATTGGATTAATCCCCTGCTTCTTTGCTTCCTGGTAAAAATAGATGCAGCCATACATGACGCCGTGATCGGTAATCGCAGCGGCATTCTGCCCGTCTGCCTTTACCTTTGCGATGTAATTTTTGATTTTGTTCGAGCCGTCAAGGAGGCTGTAAACCGTATGTGTATGTAAATGAACGAAGGACATATCTGCTCCCCAAAAATAATAATCTAAAAAAATAAAGAACTGTCACTTTTGTAACAGTTCTTTATATTATACTTCACATTTTAAGTGTTGCAAATTATTAATTTCAGGCTGAAGCCTTCTTCTGCTTCTTTGCTGCCATTTCAGCATCACGCTTTGCTGCCATAGCTGCCTTATCCTTGAGCTCCTGCTGCCAAAGCTTCTCAGCCCTAGGCTTCCACTCTTCTGCATAAGGATCGCACTTGCCACAGAGTGAATTTACATCCTCAGGAGACTGAAGGTCTGTTGACTTTGCGCCTGTCTCCTTGACGATCTGTGGTAAGATCTCAGGGTTTTCAAGAAGCGGGCATGGACGAAGGTGATTGTCATTGAATGGCTGGCCTTCCATGTACTTCATGAAGATCGGCTGCTTGAAGCACTCAAGAAGAGACTTGTCATGAATATTTGCGCTTGAATAATGTACGAATACGCAAGGCTCAACATCACCGTTCGGGTTGATGTGGCAGTACTCACGGCCTCCGGCAACGCAGCCGCCAACCCACTCACCATCATTTTGGAAGTCAAGTGCGAAGATAGGCTTGCCGCCTTCGAAACCACGAATCTCACGTACTCTGTGGAACATGTACTCTCTCTGATCAGGATTAAGAAGAAGATCAGTAGAAGCGTCATTTCCAACTGGCATATAGTGGAAATACCAGATTGACTTAGCACCCTTGTCAATTACCATGTCAAGGAACTCATCTGAAGTAACTACCTTGTAGTTTACAGATGTGTAGCAGATTGAAAGTGCAAAAGGAATCTTGTGCTCCTTAAGTAAATCCATGGCATGCATAACCTTCTCAAATGTGCCCTTGCCACGACGTGAATCATTTGCCTCTTCAAAACCTTCAAGAGAAATAATAGGAAGAAGGTTCTTTATACGAAGGAGGTCCTCGCAGTACTGCTCATCAATAAGCGTACCGTTTGTGAATGTCTGGAAGAAGCTGTGCTGATGCTTTTCAGCAAGAGCAACAAGGTCCTTCTTTCTCATAAGAGGCTCTCCGCCTGTGAAAAGGAAAAAGTGAATGCCAAGATCCTCTGCCTGTGAAACGATGCTCTCAAGATCTTCATTTGAAAGCCTCATCTCATGACCATACTCAGCTGCCCAGCATCCTGTACAACGAAGGTTGCATGCTGAGGTAGGGTCGATAAGGAGAACGAAAGGAATAGGCTCGCCAAGTTCCTTTGTCTCTTTTCTAGTCTGCTTATATCCTCTGAAGGCTGCCTCATAGCCCATGTTAAGAGCAAGAGACTTGATAATGCCATGATCTACATTATCAAATAAATCGTTTGTGAATCTGCACCACTTGCTATCAGGATTCTCATAAACCTGGCGAAGTGCCTCATATGCACGAGGTGGCCATGTATCACCAAGAGTCTTCTCCATGAGATTGATAAAATCAATCATGCCGGCTTCTCTCTTCTTGTCGATGTGATTGAGAGCACCTGTAATAGCAACTTCAACGGCTTTACGCTCGATGTTGTGCTTTATTCCGTCTGCCATCTTTTCCACCATTCCTTCTAAAACAAAATCTATATGGTTTTCTTAAATTACCACGATATGATATAAAAATCCGATTTTTTCCACAAGAGACAATTCGAGCTTTATGTATAATGCGAAAATACGCTATTTTTTGAACAATTCGTGAAATTAGTTAAAATTACTGAGTTTTTATTCATAAAGAGAAAATTGTATAGATTTTTTTCTTATATAATAAAGTAAAATACCTTGCAAATGTGTTTAGAAAGCGAGGACAACAAATGAAGACTGGTGTTATTGCTGAAGGCGGCGGAATGAAGTGCGCATTTACCTCTGGCGTGCTTGATGTTTTTATTGATAATGATATTAAATTTGATTATACTATGGGCGTATCTGCCGGAGCCGCCTGCATTGCTTCCTATCTTGGCGGACAGAAAGGCAGAAACAGAAGATTCTTTGTAGATCATATTGACGAGCCTGGATATTTCGGTGTGAAAAGCTTTTTAAAAACCGGCGATCTCTTTGGTCTCGATTACATCTATTCTGACCTTACAAATGAAGACGGCGGCGACCCTCTTGATTTTGACAAGCTCATGGATAATCCTGCAGAGTTCGTATTCCCTGCAACGGATGCCCAGACAGGAAAGCCATATTTCTTTTCAAAGGAAGACCTTGTCAGAAATGACTACAAAGCAATAAAAGCAACCTGCGCTCTTCCAGCTGTCTGCAAGCCTATTGAAATCGGCGGGCACAAGTATTTCGACGGCGGCGTTTCGGATTCTATTCCGTACAGGAGAGCATTCGAAGATGGCTGCGACAGACTTGTCATTATCATGACAAAGCCATACGACTACAAGATGCAGCCACAGAAGCACAGATTTGCTTACACTTACATTTTACATAGATACCCGAGGATTATCTGGAGACTCAATAACCGTGCCGATGTCTACAACGACCGCTATGCGAAGATCAAGCAGCTCGCAAAGACAGGAAGAATTCTTCTCATTAATCCTTCAGACGCAATAAAGCTCGACACCTATACGATGGATAAGAAGGTAAATCAAAAGCTTTATGAAGAGGGTGTCCGCGTCGCAAATAAAAAGCTCGACGAAATAAGGAGTTTTATTGATGCAGACTAATGTCAACAGGTCAAGGAATTTTTTCAAGTCTATACTTCCTATTCTTACTTTTTTCTGCCTGATGCTTCTTGTCGAAGTTGCTGTAATGGAAGTTTATTTTTTCATTGCTGCCTGGACTTCAGGAAAGACTGATTTCTATGATTTCCTGGATTATTTTCTTGAAAAATTCATAGGTGATGGCAGCATTATTTCTATGTTCATCTATGGATTCATTGCTTTGTTTGTCTCACTTTTCTGGTATAGAACCGTACTTGAAAAGCAGAAAAACATACCAGATTACCTCGCTGATTCAAAGAAATATGAGCTTCTGACAGGTGACGGAAATCATTTCACAAACTACAAAAAAATCTGCATTATTGCACTGATTGTTTCTGCAATAGGCTTTCAGATCGTGATGCAGTTCTTCATGGTTGGTCTTGCGAAGCTCGCGCCATCATGGGCAGAAGAATACCAGGAACTCCTGAAAGCCACAGGGCTTGGCGAAAGCAAGCTCTCATGGATGATGGTCATCTACATCTTAGTCGGACCATTTTCAGAAGAAATGTGCTTCAGGGGACTCACGTTTGAGTATTCAAGGAAATCCATTTCATTCTGGGGCGCAAATATCTTTCAGGCGCTGCTCTTTGGTGGCTTCCATGGAAATATGCTCCAGGGAATCATGGCATTCTTACTTGGACTTGTCCTTGGATATATTTATGGAAAAACAAGAAATATTAAGGCAACAATCATATTTCATATTACCTTCAATGCCTCGACATTTTTCATTGGCGAGATTGACATCACGAAGATGAACATGCTGACAGGCTTCATCTATCTCATGGTTGGACTTACGATTGCATACTTTGGACTTGTTTATTTCTTCAGAGGAGTGCCGAGAAATTTCAATGCGCCGAAGATGCCGGAGTAATTCTTACATGCTCTTCGCTTTCTCGATTGCCGCCTTGATGCCCTTCATGATATCGCTTCTGAAGCCTGCATCTTCCAGAGCCTCGACACCGGCAATTGTCGTGCCGCCAGGCGAGCAGACGGCATCTTTTAGTTCACCTGGATGCTTCCCTGTCTCAAGTACCATCTTTGCAGTGCCCAGCACTGACTGTGCAGCAAAGATATAGGCATCCTTTCTAGGCATTCCATATACGACTGCTTCATCAGCCATCGCCTCAATCAGCATATAGATAAATGCTGGCGAAGATCCGGAAATTCCAATGACTGTATCCATCATGGATTCCTTGACTTCGACAGCCTTACCGAAGCTGTTGAATATGGCCATGACTTTCTCTTTGTCATCAGCGCTGAAATTTTCATTGAAGCATACACCGCTCATTGCTTCTCCGACAGCTGCCGGCGTGTTTGGCATAGCACGTGCAATTCTAAGCTTAGAAAAAGGCAGAGCATACTCAATATCTGAAATCGACTTCCCCGCAGCTACAGAAACTATTATCTGATCACCTGCCAGGTTATCTTTTACAATAGGCAGCACTTCATCAAACTGATAAGGCTTTACCGCCAGAATAATGATGTCAGAATTCTTTACGACTTCTGCATTATCCTGCGTCATTGTAATGCCAAATTCCTCAGCCTTTTTTACTTTGCTCTCAGAAGTCTTGCAGGATGCGATGACTTCACTTTTGTCTGCCAGTCCGGCATTTAAAACGCCATGAATCATGGCGCCGCCCATATTTCCGCTGCCTAAAAAACCATACTTGTACTTCATTTATTACTCCTTTTCTTCTACAAGAGAACACAAATCTTGTTTTTGCACTTTGTGTAAGCTGATTCCCACCTAAATTTATTTATTTTCTCAAATTTAGGCAAACACAGCCTCAGATCTGAGTGTATGTATTAGCCGATTATAAATTAATTTTCAATTATTACCAGAATTTTTAAGTTTTGTCAGCCACTCCCCGACTTCCTTCTCATGCCCCATCTCTGTCGGCTCATAAAAGACTGTTCCTTCAACTTCATCCGGCAGATACTGCTGGTCGACATAGTGGTTCGGGAAATCATGTGCATATTTGTATCCGACACCCTTCCCGAGAGCCGCATGGCCGGAATAATGTGCATCCTGCAGGTACGGCGGGATCGTCGCAATGTTCCGGCTGCGCACATCCTCAAGAGCCTTCTCTACTGCCATATAGGATGCATTCGATTTCGGCGCAGTCGCAACATAAACCGCGGCTTCAGAAAGAATAATCCTTGACTCCGGCATACCTATTCGTTCAACCGCAAGCATCGCATTGGTCGCAACGACAAGCGCATTCGGGTCAGCCATTCCGACATCCTCAGCAGCGCAGATCGTGATTCGGCGGGCGATAAATTTTATGTCCTCTCCAGCATCAAGCATCTTCGCTAAATAATATACGGCAGCATCAGGATCAGATCCTCTCATACTCTTTATAAATGCAGAAATCGTATCGTAATGATTGTCACCGTCCTTGTCATAGCGTGTGACTCTCTTCTGAATGCACTCCGATGCAACATCAAGCGTAATATGAATAATCCCATCATCAGAAGGTTTTGTCGTAAGCACTGCAAGCTCCACAGCATTCAGTGCATTTCTCGCATCGCCATTTGACATATCTGCTAGGAATTCTAATGCATCATCATCAATAGAAGCATTGTATGAACCCATGCCATTTTCCTTGTCAGTGAGCGAGCGCATGATGATGGTCTTGATATTTTCATCAGAAAGCGGCTTAAGTTGAAAAATCACAGACCTTGAAAGCAGAGCGGAATTCACTTCAAAATAAGGATTCTCTGTTGTCGCACCAATCAGAATCACGGTTCCATTTTCGACAAACGGAAGCAGGTAATCCTGCTGCCCCTTATTAAATCTGTGAATCTCATCGATGAAAAGAATTGTCTTCTTCCCATACATGCCGAGATTGTCCTTGGCCTTTGCGACGACATCCTCCATGTCCTTCTTCCCGGCAGAAGTCGCATTGATCGAAGTAAATTCTGATTTCGTGGTGTGGGCGATGACTTCAGCAAGCGTCGTCTTCCCGGTTCCCGGAGGTCCATAGAAAATTACAGAACCAAGCTTATCCGCCTTGATCGCACGTGAGAGCATCTTGTCAGGACCAATAATGTCCTCCTGCCCAACCACATCCTCGAGCCTCTTCGGACGCATCCTAGACGCCAGCGGTGCCTCGGATTTCATATTCTGTTCTCTTGCATAATCAAACAAATTCATAGTAATAATAAATTATTTTCTTCCACTCAAAATCTTTTCAATTGTATCACTAAAGCATGCTATTTTAAAAGAAATATTATCAACATGATAATGAAAATATTGTTATCTTTATGAAGACAATTTTGACAAAAAAATACAGGCACTTTCAATAATAAAAGCACCTGTATATTATTCTAAGTATTATCCAGCTGATAAATTACATCTTTTTTGCTGTCGCGGTCAGTGCTCCGTTTTCCGTATCGATGAAAATCGTATCGCCCTCGGAGACTTTTCCTTCTAGAATGACCCTGGCTGCAAGCGTCTCAACATTCTTTGTGAGGAATCTCTTCAGCGGTCTTGCACCAAACTGCGGATCAAAGCCATTGTCAATGACATACTGCTTTGCGGAGTCGGACAACGCAACCTTAAGCTGCTTATCTACTAGACGCTTGTTTACATTCTTCATCAGTAGGTCAACAATGTTGCCAATGTTGTCCTTCGTCAGCGGCTTAAACATGATGATCTCATCAAGCCTGTTCAAGAACTCAGGTCTGAACGAAGCCTTCAGGAGCTTGTCCACATTATTCTTTGCCTCATCGGTAATATTTCCGTCAGCATCGATTCCGTCGAGCAGGTATTCAGAGCCAAGGTTTGAAGTAAGAATAATAATGGTATTCTTGAAATCTACAGTTCTGCCCTGTGAATCAGTAATACGGCCATCATCAAGAACCTGAAGTAAAATATTAAATACATCAGGATGCGCCTTCTCGATTTCATCGAAGAGAACAACTGAATATGGCTTACGACGAACTGCCTCTGTGAGCTGGCCGCCCTCATCATAGCCTACATATCCTGGAGGCGCTCCAATGAGACGGGACACTGAGAACTTCTCCATGTATTCAGTCATGTCGAGACGGACGATATTGTTTTCATCATCAAAGAGATTTGCGGCAAGCGTCTTTGCAAGCTCCGTCTTACCGACACCGGTAGGTCCAAGAAACAGGAACGAACCAATCGGCTTGCTTGGGTCCTTGATCCCGGCACGTGAACGGATGATGGCTTCGGTAACCTTTTCAACTGCCTCGTCCTGTCCGATGACTCTCTCATGAAGCTTTTCATCAAGGTGTAATGTCTTGTTTCTCTCTGATTCATTCAGTTTCGCAACAGGAATTCCTGTCCAGCGGCTGACGACTTCGGCAATCTCATCTTCGTCGACTGCCTCGTGAACCATCGAGACATCCTTGCCCTTTAATTTTTCTTCCTCTTCCTCGTACTCTTTTCTTAAAGCCGGAAGCTGTGAATATGTTAATTCGCCGGCTTTCTCGTAATCACCCTTCTGCGTTGCGATTTCGGCATCCTGCTTTACTTTTTCAATCTGCTCACGAAGTTCGCTCACATGGGAAACTTCATTCTTTTCATTATCCCACTGAGCCTTGCCTGCTGCAAACTTTTCATTTAATTCAGCAAGCTCTTTCTGTAAATCTTCAAGCCTCTGTCCGGAAAGCGGATCGTCCTCTTTCTTTAATGCGCTCTCCTCAATCGTGAGCTGCATGATCTTCCGGTTCAGTTCATCGAGTTCCTCAGGCATTGAATCAAGCTGTGTCTTTACAGAAGCGCAGGCCTCATCAATAAGATCAATCGCCTTATCCGGAAGGAAACGGTCTGAAATATATCTATCCGAAAGTGTTGCCGCTGCGACAAGTGCGGCATCCGTAATCTTGACGCCGTGGTATACTTCATATCTTTCCTTGATGCCACGAAGGATGGAAATCGTATCTTCAACCGATGGTTCATCGACCATTACTGGCTGGAAACGACGCTCGAGTGCCTGATCCTTTTCAATATATTTCCTGTATTCATCAAGCGTCGTCGCACCGATGCAGTGTAATTCGCCTCGTGCAAGCATTGGCTTTAACATATTGCCGGCATCCATTGAGCCTTCCGTCTTTCCGGCACCGACGATCGTATGAATTTCATCGATAAAAAGAAGCATCTCGCCGTTTGAATTTTTGATTTCATTTAATACGGCTTTTAGTCTCTCCTCGAATTCGCCCCTGTACTTTGCACCTGCAACAAGCGCACCCATATCCAGTGCGAAGATCTTTTTATTCTTTAATGTGTCAGGCACATCGCCCTTTACAATTCTCTGGGCAAGGCCTTCAACAGCGGCCGTCTTGCCGACACCAGGCTCACCGATTAATACAGGGTTGTTCTTTGTCTTCCTTGAAAGAATCCTGATGACATGACGGATTTCTGCATCACGGCCGATGACAGGATCCATCTTCTGCTCACGGGCACGCTCAACCATCTCGTAGCCATACTTCTCGAGAGCGTCGTATGTGTCTTCCGGCGAATCCGATGTGACGACCTGGTTTCCACGGACTGAAGACAGTGCCTCAAGGAACCGCTCACGGGTAATGCCAAATTCCTTGAATTTGTCCTTTATTTCCGGGCTCTCGTACTTCATAATGGAAAGGAAGAGATGCTCGACAGAGACATACTCGTCTCCCATTGCCTTCGCCTCATCCTCTGCATGAATCAACGCGTCATTTACATATTTATCCACATAGACCTGGACATTTCCCGAAACCTTCGGAAGGGATGCAACCATCTGCTCAATATCATTCGTAAAATAATTTAAGTCGATGTCCATCTTCGTAATGAGCTTCGGAATCAGTCCCTGATCCTGCTTCAAAAGAGCAAGCAGCAAATGCTGCTCTGTAATCTGCTGGTTGCCATAATCCGATGCGATCTTTTCCATGTCGTTTACGGCTTCAACAGACTTCTGCGTAAACTTATCTATTTTCATATTCTCACCTCCGTTTTAAGAATATTTTGTATCAATTCTTGGCGGCTGCCGCCTAAGAACTCTTAACTCTTCTCTCTATGTATACTGCAGCCTCCGCTTTCCATTCTACTCTAAGTTTTCTAAATTTTTAGAATGGAATGTAGCAATAATGCAATTTTTTTGCACAAGTATGTTATATCACGATAATTAGCACTCGTCAAGAGAGAGTGCTAACAAAATAAAAATAATTTCATTTGCACACAAAATATATTATACTGTTGCAGGTAAATTTTGTCATTTTATTTTATTGTAAAATGATTGAAGTCAGACTGTTTCCACACCCTCATTGGTTCGAAATAATGTTGATGCCTGACAGCAAAAGAAATAATAGCAGGAGCAACCCCTTGAAAATATTTTTTCCGATAATATTTACTACTTACACTGAAAACGCAATAAAACGTGCCTTTGAAAAATGCCACATCGAATTCGAAAGCGAGACATATTATACGCCGAAGGATTTCTATCAGGACGAATTTCTTGAGATGAAAATAAAAAGCGATGTGAAGAAGGCTGATGCCACCCATATATTCACGATTAATTATTTTCCCCTCATTGCAGTCTGTGCAGCGGAGCTTGGCATTCCATACGTGTCATGGAGCTACGACAGCCCTCTTAATCTTCCAACGACGGACACTATGGATTTTAACACGAACAGGATTTATCTCTTCGACAGGGCGGAGGTTGAATACTACAAATCTCTTGACATTAAAAATGTTTTTCATCTGCCGCTTGCTGTCGACTGCGATGCACTTTCAAAAATAAAGAAGCCGGACTCAAAAAAATATGATGTTTCTTTCTTAGGAAGCTTCTATGAAAATGACCTTTTCCGCATCATCGCACCACTCCCGCAGAATACGAAAGAGATGCTCGTAAATGCAGTGATGGGCACGCTTGGTAATGCAAGGGCAGATGCAATTGAGAGCACCGTCACGGATTTCACTGAGAAAAAAATAAATAAAGAATACTATGACGCGACCTGGCAGGCTGCAAAGGAAGCGCATGTCGCAATGCCTGAAAATGTCTTTCAGATTAATAAGAGGCAGCTCACATTTCTCATGAATGAAGAGGCGACAAGAGAAGAAAGACTGCTGCTTCTTGGAAGTCTTTCTCCATTTCACGATGTTGCCATTGCAACAAATTCGCCCTATACCTCCCTCCAGAATATGGATCCAAAGACTGCGATTCTGCCGCCGCAGAATTATGAAGATGAGATGCCAGCATTTTTCATGAACAGCAAGGTGAACTTAAACCCTGCACTTCATGCAATAAAGAGCGGTATTAATTTACGTGTGCTTGATATCATTGGAACCGGCAGTTTCTGCCTGACAAGCAATCTCCCTGAAATAGAAGAATACTTTAAGATCGGCGAAGAAATCGAGACTTATTCAAGCCTGGAAGAATGCATCGAGAAGGCTGAATACTATATTGAAAATGATTCGAAACGGGAGGAAATTGCAAAAAAGGGATTTGAGAAGGCAGAGAAGGAATTTCAATATCAAGATCGTATCAAAGCCATGTTCAGCTACCATATCACTTGATTTAGATAGTTGTGGTAGCCAGTTGATAAAATAAAAGGCATAAGTATGAACATATTATTTCTAGATTGGAAATGCTTCCTGAAGGAAGACACCATAAAGACAATGGAAGAGCTTGGGCACAAGGTCTTTCCATTCATTGAGGAACACTATGAGGAAAGGACTTCGAAGGATTTTCACGAAGCTCTTCTATCTTTCTGCGAAAAAAATGCTATTGACCTTGCCTTCTCCTATAACTTCTACCCGTCGCTTGCTGAGGGGTGCAAGGAAATGAACATTCCCTATGTGAGCTTTCTCTATGACAGCCCATATGTAAAATTATTTTCTTTCACTCTTATGTACCCGACAAACACCGTCTATGTCTTTGATTCGTCGCTTGCAGAATTCTTTCAGAAGGGCGGCATCACGAATGTGCATTATCATGTGCTGCCCGCAAACACGAGAAAAACTGAAAGGCTTAAAGACAAGCCGCACGACAAATCATTCACGACATCCGATGTCTCATTCATCGGCGGGCTATATAATGAAGCGCACAACTTCTATGACAGGATTGATTTCTCAAAGGACCGCTACCTCGAAGGCTATGTGAAAGGAATCATGCGTGCGCAGTCAAAAATCTATGGCGCATCTATCTTAGAAGATTCTCTTTCAAAAGAAATCATAGACCGTTTTGAGAAAGTCCTCCCGATTCCTGAATCAAAGGACGGCATCGACTCGCTTGCCTACACCTATGCAAACTATGTCATTGCAAGAAAACTCACGAGCATTGAAAGGATTAATTATCTTACAAAGATCGGTGTTGCCTTCCCAGAAAATGATTTAAAACTCTATACCTTGTCCCAGGATGCAAAAATCAAAGGCTTCAAAAATATGGGAATCATTGGCTACGACACCGACATGATTCACGCCTTTAGAGAAAGCAAAATAAATCTTAATATTTCACTTCGCAGCATCATAAATGGCATCCCGCTTCGTGCGATGGATATCCTTGCAAGCGGCGGATTTCTTCTTTCAAACTACCAATTAGATTTGGACAATGCCTTCATTGCAGGCGAAGACTATGACTACTTCGACAGCGAAGAGAGCCTGCTTACAAAAATTGATTATTACCTTTCGCACGAAAATGAGAAAAAGGAAATTGCTGAAAATGGATACAGGAAAGCAAAGGAATATTATTCCATAAGAAAGATAATTGATGAAATATTATCGCCTTTTTCATGATTCAATTATTCAAATCTTCCATCCAATATCTGTTTGCAATATATTATTTCATTCCAGCAACCCATCAATGTGTGCTTTATTAATAATTCTTTTGAATTCTGGTACATGTTCATGCTTCCTGCCCGTATGCCATCAGCATCATTTTCTCAATCTGTTTCTCGAGCGAATAATCCTTCTTCACCCTCTCAAATCCCGCTGCCGCAATCTCACGACGCTCTTCATCATGAAAAAGATAATACGAAGTCAAATCCATTAATTCCTCGTAGCTTGAATACAAAACAATTTCTTCACCGACAGAAAATAATTCCGGAATCTCTGCCTGGTAATTTGAAAGGCAGAATCCGCCAGCAGACATGATATCAAAAATTCGAAGTGGCAGACCAGTCCGAATCGCCTTCGATGTCGTATTTATATTGATCTTCGAATAATGAAAAATAAGCGGCATCTCGGTCAATGTTTTTGCAAGACCGCGGTTATGAATTTTAGACAATGAAGATGTGTCACTTGCCGTATAAATCGAAGTGTCAAAATGTTCAGATAAGCATTTAAATGTATGCAGTCTTTCATTTGCCGTAATCTTATTTGCGATATAAAGCTGTGACAGCGTCCGCCTGTCTGTAAGTAGTTCACTTGCAGAAGGATCATGATAAAACGAAGGATGGTATTTTTTGAATTCCTCCACCACCTCATCCGACAGCAGCTCATCAATAAAGTAATACCCATACACTCTCTCCTGCGCCGCCATGATTCCGTCGAGATAACCACGGAGTGAAGCCGGTGCCTTTGGAGACAATTTGTCATAAGGACATTTTTCAGAATACAGGCTGCCGACGAAGGCAACGTCGTGGGAGAATTTCTGAATATCAGAATTTTTTACTACATTTGAGAAGCCTACATTATAGCCATTACGCCATCTTCCCATATCTTCAAATTTCTCACCTTTCGATTTCAAGTTTTGAGAAATATATTGGTTAACAGATGCTTCAGCAATATTCGGTATAGATTGATGTGAAAATAATATCTCCTTTTTCCCCGTATTCGCCCCGAGCGGCAGATGAAAAATATGCCCCGGATTAAATGGACTTACATCATCAAAATCTGCCTTGTCAAAAATAAAAGTCCTGTTCCACTCATTTTTAATCTGCTTTGAATATAATTCCATCACCGGTGAGTCGACGGTCCATGAAACATACCTGATATGAAAGATATTGCAGACATCAGAAAGAAATGGGAAGAAATTTATGGAGAATGCAATGTCACAGGGATTCTCCTGCAAAACCGCACTTACTTCCCGCACCGCCTTCCCCGGCAGATAATTCTTGTCCGTTACCTCTTTTGTATATTCCAGCACCTCAAAACCGAATTCATAAAACGTGTCGATGATGTCCGGCTCCATAATGCTGCCATATCTGTAGAAAAATATTTTCATAATCTAAGCACTATTCAATATTCCAATAAAATATAAACGATGGTTTTTAGACTGATATAGTATTCAGTTGCCTTCACCATCTGAAAATTTCAGCGCAGCCTTCGCCCACTCGATTGCGCCATTGATGTCGCCAGCCTTCTCGCACTCTTCCGCCTTTGACGCGGTGTATCTGAAATGAATCTGGCGTGTCAGCTTTTCAAGCCTGTCTCCGAAAAATACATCCGGATGCTTCTCATAATAAAACTTAATTCTTTCTTCTGCCTCCTCAAATTTCCCAGCTTCAAAAAGGGAATTCAGGTCATCATAAATTTCTGGGATTTCTGCCTTTTCACTAGTTACTGCCACATTATCTTCATATACATTTAAATGCTCATGCAGAATAAATACATTTAATAGCCTCTCACTGATAAATCCATAGATTCTCTTCTGGTAATTGTCATAAGAAGAAATATCGATATGCTTTTCAGCTTCAAAAAGCACGGGAAATAAAAAGTCGCAGTAAGCATCAAAAATTCTTTTTGGCGCAATGAACATATTACAGACATAGGCATAATGGAGAGCCATCGCCTCATCGTATGCATTAAGGAATGATGGACGAACCTTTTCAACAGCCGCTCTCGCAGCATCAAGATCGCCAGCATGGTGGATCTTTACATACTGCTCCTTCACAGACCTGTCAAGTACTGACCGGTCCGGCACGATAATGTCATATTTCTTCAAAAATTCTTCAATATGCTGAACAGTGAGTATCGATTTTCCATCATTATCAATGAAATATCTCCTGTAGTGCACAAGCCCTGCTATGTCAGAATCATGATCATTCTTCCAGACATAGTACATACCGGTAAGCTCTGAGAAATTCAGATTCTTCGCAGAAATATTGTCCCCACCGTCATCACGCAAATACCCCAGGTCGTCATGCAGTGCTGCCCCGACCTGAAGCGGGATATAGCCTTCCATCTCTGGAACATCGAATTTTTTATGTGCCATTATATAGATTGATGTTTTCAAAATGTGTCTCCCAAGTTTTTTCTTCCAAATTGCAAAACTGACTGCATCACATCACCGCAACTTTTCATTTCGATAACGATAAACCTTATCTAATCAAATATCATCTAGAATGGATTTCATAACTTCCCGATTTCAGGTAGCAGATATTCCTCGACCCTTGCTTCCCACGTATCCTCCTTCAGTGCCTTCTCATAGCCATTTTCAGCCATTTCATTTCGCTTTCCATCATCTCGTAAAAGCTCATTAATAGTATCGGGTAATGTCGAAATTTCGCTTAATGAAAAATGCACCATCTCTTTACCATTCTCAAGGAATCGCTCATTTATATATGAAGACTCATCAGTAATAAGTGCAGCATGTCTCAGCATCGCATTTGGAATTCTGTCGTGGAAACCTGCCTTAAACCAGGTCAGGGTATTTAGCACAAGTTTTGAATGCGACATCATGGCAAGAACTTCCTTCATTGGAACGAGTCCACGGTAGTCAAAGTTCGGTTCTTTTGAAATCGGCAGTGCATTCCACCCATTTCCGCAGACCGTAACCTTGAGCCCTGCAGAAATAATCTCATGAATAATATTCTCACGGAAATATGAGCAGGCAAGACCTTCAAGGAACCTGAAGTCGGAGATGGTCTTGCGGAGGAAAGTATCACTTTCAGCATCTGCTTGTAAAGCTCCTGTTCCACCAGCTGCATTTTTAGGATTTCCTGAATTTGTTGTATATTTATCATTTTGATCATCAGGAATAATAGATAATTCAGTCAGCTTATCCTCTACTGCCCTTTCAAAAGTAATAGAAGGCTCTCCAGTCAGCCTGTCAAAAATGTCCTTCTGAAATTTCTCAATATCAAAATATTTCTGATATTTTTCCAGATCATCCGGAACCATATTCCCTAAAAATGGCTTTGAAATTCCACCAGGATAAAATATATCGATATCTCTGGCATTTGCGCCTGCCACACTTTTGTGAACATCCCCATCTGCACTTTCCTTAGTATCTGTACCTTCCTCCTCAAGGCAATTTTCATCAGCAGGCACCCCACCAAGCGGGAAGAAAAATACACCCTTAATATTCGGATAAAATCTCTTTACATAATCAATATGATTCCTGTCTACTACCCCAAGTACCATATTTGATGGCGCACTTAAAAGCACCTCATCATAGTTCATAGGATGGTCTACAATAAGATTGATAATTGGAATCTGAAACAGTTCCCAGAGATTATTATTTCCTGAAAGAGTAAGATTTATTCCAAGATTATTCATCGTAAAAAGGCAGTCAACCTTTTGCTTTGTGAAATTCTCTAAGCTTCCAAGCCCCTTTAGTAGATCCTTGGAATTTATCACGAGTACATCTGCATCATACTTTGTGACAAGCACACTTCTTATTTCTTCAAGCTGGAAATCCAGTGGCTCCACTGCCCCTTCAAAAATAATTATTCTCATAAGCTCCACAGAACTAAAAAGCTAATATTACTTTTTACAGTATAACACCAACATGCAAAAAACAGAAAGACTTTTTCTCTTTGGACTGATATAATACTAAAAATTGTTAGAAATGACAGAAGGTTGAAAATATGGAAGAAACGCCCGTAATCTCAGAAGAAAATATTGATTCATTCAGTGAAAAATTAACAGAGTTTGAAAAGAATATATATAATCATGAACTTCTTTTTATAAAATATGTAAATAACTATGTCTATCTTTCGAAGGGCGTTTCTGAAGAGCATTTAAATGAACTTGCAGACAAGTATAATAAAGACGGAATTGTTATTAACGTCCTAAACGATTTCGACGCCCATCATAATGAAAAAAAATCTGAAAGCGGCTATAGGATGTCAAAAGAACTTATTAAGCTTTCAGAAAAGTTTTCTTCACTAAGCAGAGAAGAAAAGTTAATATTCATAAAAGAAAATAAAGAATATCTTTCATATATTGGAAAAAACACTGTGTGGCTAAATAAGCTGGCAGCTGCAGCCGAAGCACTTATGTATACTGTGCAGGAACTGATATAAAAGCAAAACACATGGCAATCCCCAGATATTCCTATGCATTATTTAATACGGTGCTATATAGTTCCATTTCCTTTTTTATTTCTAAGTACTGTTCTGTTTTTGCTATTGGCGTCTGGTTTATCCACCACTGATTTCCTAAATATTCTAGATAGGCTGAAAAAACATCCTCTTTCTTAAAACATGAATAATAATCATGAAAAAACGATTTGCAAAGTCCATCGAAATCCTTTTTCATCACCATTTGTACCTTTTCGATAGGAAGGTCGGAAAAATCCTCCCAATGAGAAAGCATCTTTTCTATTTCAGGAAAATTCTTTTCTTCCGTAAATCCAATACATATAAGACCATCTACACTTCCAAATAAAACCGCAAGATTTGTTTCTTTTTTAATTGCCTCTTTCTTTGTATCATTGTATAGATGTGGAAGCCTGTTATTTACTTCTGGCCAGTATCTTCCAAAAATTTCAATTCCCTTTCCCTCACCTCTCCAAATGGAATTTTGCGGGTATTCATAAGAGTGCGCTTCTTTGGGCATCAGCACATTCACACTACAATTACTGTTTTTTGAAAGTGCATCAAAAAGAAACACTGTCTGAGGAAAATAGCATTTATTTTCAATATAATATCTTTCTCTAAATGAAGACTCTGAAAATCCCTTTAATAAATTTAATTTCTTAATTGGTTTTTGTAAGTTCATGGCGTGGTGGATTCTTTGGATATTCAACATCTTTTAAAATAATGGCATCATAATTTTTATCTATTCTGCTAAAAATATTTATTAATGTATTTTCATCCACCAATATTTTTATACTTATCTATAACTTTTTTTGTTTCGGCATCAGGACTCGAGTCATAGTAGTAAATATCTATCCCATAATACAAATAAATTTTCCAAAAATGCTGTGATAATGCATCTATAGCAACAGCATGCTTATATGTGAATACCTGCATTGCGATTTTTTTCATAACTGGCCCTTTATTATCTAATTAATACAATCACAAATAATCATAAATTCCTATTGCTTAACATTCAATCAATGAATTATTATACTAAAAGAATGAAATGGTTTCATCAAATATTTCGAAAGAAAACTATATTAGTAATGATTTTTTTGTGAGTGAAAACTATGACACCAAATGAATTTATGGAGCAATGCTATCTCCTTGGCAGATACCTTGAGTTCTATCAAGATGAAAATATTTTTAAAGATACTGCAAATAGTCTGATTGAAGAAGGCCTCAGACTCAAAAATGAAAATATAAATATTGTTCTTTCAAACGGTGAAAGAATCGACCCTGTTGACTACCTCTTTCATATGACTTCCCGTGATAAAATTTATGATAGCGAAGACAAAGTGCGCTGCCCAATCCTTCTATATACCAGTGATCCAATATGCTATGGAATCCTAAATTCATTCATATATAAAATCGCCTCAGAACTAGACAAAAGAGGATTCCTTACTGAAATATTTGATCTTCCAACAGACGGAGTGAGCCATCCAGAAAGGCTTTTAAACAGGAGATTTAAAGCAGTGATTGGCTTCCATACGAAATTTTTCTCATCAAAAATAAATGATGGGAAATATTTTAATGACTATATTTACGGACCTAAATTTTTAATTATATTAGACCACCCTGGCACATTTTATGAAATTCTTACTGATTGTCCAGATGACTTATATGTAATTACTCTTGATGAAAATTATAAAAACTATGTTGACAAATACTTTCCAAAAGTAAAGAAGACCTTTGTAATCCCTCCAGGCGGAACTGAATGCACTGAGACAAACCTAGAAAAAGATATTCCACTTTCTTTTGTCGGAACCTACAGGAATTACAGACAATGGCTTCCTGCTCTTCAGAAGCTTGACGATGAGAATAAGGGACTTGGCAGTGAATTTATCGAAGCAGCGGAACAGCATCCAGATTTGACATTTGAAGAAGACTTACACCTTGTAATCGCTAACCGCATAAAAAGAGGTGATATGTCTGCCGTTACAAATAATAAATTTGCAAAATTGTTCTTTGATTTATCTATTCCAAGGGGAATAATATTATCAAAAATAAGAGAAAAAATAATACTGACTCTTCTCAAAAGCGGTCTAACTCTTCATGTCTATGGAGATTGCTGGAAATCACCGATTTTTGAAGAGTATGAAAATCTGATAGTTCATCCTGAATTAACCCCTGAAGAAAGTCTTAAGGTATTTGCCCGCTCAAAAGTCTCACTAAATATCATGTCCTGGCACAAGGCAGGAATGACAGAACGGCTTTCAAATATTATGCTAAACCATTCTCTTGTCGCAACTGATGAAAGTGCATATCTTAGAAGCAATTATCAAGACAATGAAGACATTATTATGTTTAAACTCAGTGACAGTGAAATAAATTCATTGCCGGACAGAATAAAGAACATACTATCTGATGATGATAATAGTCAGAAAATGGCAGAATCCACATACCAAAAAGCTTTAAAAAAAGAGACATGGGAAATCAGGACTTCTGAAATACTTAACATTATTGAGCTCACAAATAAAGAGTGCCAGCTATAAAATCAGATCTGTATATCCTGACCTATTGACTCATAAGAAAGCTTTATTAAGACCTTTGCCATCCTCTGTACTGCATTTTCATGCATTAGATTTTCTATTGCAAATTTCTGCGCATTGAGTCCTATGAGTTTTGCATCCCTCTCATGCGCCTCTGCCCAGTTAAGCTGACTTATTAAATCAGAGAGATCCTCCTTTACAGGAATGTAATGCTCATAAGGTTTCAAATCTTCATAGAACCATTCCTTCAGTGCCCTGTCTGCTAAAAAAAGCGGCCTTCCAGAAAAAAGCTGCATCTTTGCTCTTCCACTGTAGCCGTTTCCCTGGACATCAATAAGATATTTATATTTTGTCTGGTCTTTAAGTGAGACATATTTTGTTGCATCTGAAACATTGACATCACGGTCGAAATGTCTCTTCCAGTCCATAGAATAAGCTTCAATTCTCTCGTCCTGTTCCGAAATTTCCATGAGCGTTTTTCTTGTTGGATGTGACAATGCACCTATCCAAAATAATTTATTATATTCCGGTTCCGCCTCTCCTGCATCAGCAATATCTATGACAGTCTCATCGTAATTGTATACACCCGTTTCTTTCCAATTAGTAAAAATAAAATCAGGTACTGTAATAATATTTGTATCAGTATCCTTTTTGCAGTAAGCTAAAACTCTGTCGGAGCCATCGAAATAATCTTCACAAATAATCTCCGCATCAATGTCTCCAATGAGCATTCTATGTGCTCTTTCAAAGCCCTCATTTACAAGTCTTGCAGTCTTTATGGCCCTGTCCTCAAAACTTGTCGTAGATATTACACTGAACAAATCAGCTTTTCTAATATACTTTATCTGAACTGACATACTTGTATGCATAGCGTCTGCTCCTGCCTCTGATACTATATCATATATTTCATATTGTTATTTTACAAAATAATAATGAAAATACAATAAAACACACCAAAATAATTAACAATGTTGGATTTTACATACTTATAAACATAAAAAACCGCTCCAACTGCGTACACGTTGGAGCGGTTATCATTAGTAGGTTTTTAGCTTACTTCAATTACTGAAGAAGTGAAAGAACACCCTGTGTAGACTGGTTAGCCTGAGCAAGCATTGACTGACCTGCCTGAGCAAGAATGTTGTTCTTGCTGTAGGTAACCATCTCAGAAGCCATATCTGTATCACGGATTCTGGACTCTGCAGCCTGAGTATTCTCAGCTGTTGTATCAAGGTTTGCGATTGTGTGCTCAAGTCTGTTCTGGATAGCACCGAGCTTTGATCTCTCCTTAGAAACCTTCGCAATAGCGTCCTGAACCAAATCCATTGTTTTGCCAGCTGACTCGAAGCTTGAAACCTTAAGTTTAGAACCAGCTTTACCAAGCTTAAGTCCTGTTGCGCTCATTTTTGAAATGCTGATTGCAATTGCCTGGCCTGAAAGAGCACCAACCTGAAGATTCTTGCCTTTGAATGTACCATCAAGAAGATTCATTGTGTTGAACTGAGTTGTAGAAGCAATTCTATCAAGCTCAGAACCAAGCTGAACGATTTCGTCGTGGATTGAAGAACGATCAACTGTAGTATTTGTATCGTTTGCTGCCTGTGTAGCAAGCTCGTTCATACGCTGAAGAATTGAATGTGCTTCATTTAATGCACCTTCAGCTGTCTGAACTGCTGAAATACCATCAGAAGCGTTTGATGAAGCCTTATTAAGACCTCTGATCTGTGATCTCATCTTCTCTGAAATTGAGAGACCTGCTGCATCATCAGCTGCTCTGTTTACTTTGTAGCCTGATGAAAGTTTCTCAGTTGACTTTGCCTGAGCGCTTGTTGTGATACCGAGCTGACGATTTGTGTTAGCTGCCTGAAGATTGTGCTGTACTACCATGATATTATCCTCCTTGAAAAAATCTGCGAATTCCTTTTCGCAGCAACTAAGGTTAACTGTTCGCTCATCACTTAGATGCCTTTGAACTTGTACGCTTGTCTCAAATACCTTTGTGACTTGCTTTTTTGTTTTACACCTTATATATCGGATTGGAATTTCAATTGTTTATAGATTTTTGAAAAAATTTTCTTTTTATTTTCTAATCATTTTTTCACTTTTCCATACATTTTCCGATATAATAATGTATAACTTTTTGTATTATATCATTTTGGGAGCACATATGGAAAAAATTACCGAAATAGAAGAATTGAATTTTACACCAGAATACTTCGAACCGGAAATACGGGAGGGAATTTTTATTTCTTCTATGATGAAGCGTGCCTGGGCTGTACAGATAAAGGTCATGCTTGAAGTTGACAAGATCTGCCGCAGGCACGGCATCAGATGGTTTGCTGATAATGGCACACTTCTTGGGGCTGTAAGGCACCATGGCTTTATTCCATGGGACGATGACCTTGACATATGTATGCTTAGAAAAGACTACGAAGAATTTCTAAAGTATACTGACGAACTCCCGAAAGATTTTTATGTCATGAATATTCATACAGACTCTACTGATACTGATATGCTTACCCGTGTTACTAACACGCAGGAAATCCGATTTGATGACGAATTTTTAGGCAGATTCTGCCAGTGCCCTTTTGCTATCGGAGTTGATATTTTCCCACTGGAATATTTAAATCCTGATAAAGAGGCAGAAGATGGCCGGAGAGATGCTCTTAACGCCATTATCTATCTAATCAACTTCATTCAGGAAAATGGTGACGAAGCCCTTGAAGTAAAGGCTTCCATTGCTGAGGCTCTTTCCTGGAAAAATATGGTCTATGATGAAAATAAATCTTCAATAAATCAGCTCCATCTTCTCGCAGAGAAATTCTATAAGGAATATCCAGGAGATGACTCAGATGAAATCGTCCTCATGCCATACTGGATTGCTCATCACAACCATGTATATAAGAAGAAATGGTACGACAAAGAAATTTTTCTCCCCTTTGAAAATGTCCTCGTACCCTGCTCGCCATATTATGACGATGTTCTTCAGGTGGAATACGGAAACTGGCAGCCTGTATACAGGAACGGCGGCATACATGATTTTCCTTTCTATACGAAACAGGAAGCGGTCCTTGAAGAGAAATTGCATAGCAATGCATTCCGGTATACTGCCACTCCAATGGAGCAAAAGCATTTTGAAAGCATCCGGCTTTCCTCCCGCATCGAACAGCATGACACTGTTTCAGAGCGTCACTCCGTTCTTCTCATGCCGCAGTCTGAGATTGATGAAGACACGCTCTTATCAATCTTAAAAACAAGGGAAGACTTAAAGGATTCCGACATATATCTCTGCCTCCTCCCTTATGGAAATATGGAAGCCCCTGACCGGAATGAAGTAAGGCTTCATTCAATTTCTCCAGCTGTTTCTGAAGCACTTTCAGAATTTGCCTCGTCAAACAATTCTTCTATTATTAATTTGGACTGGAAAATACTTGCAGACAGCTGGAACCGTAGAGAAAATAAGTATTATTTCGATGAAATAATAGAGTTCTTTGCCTATGACACTACAAACATCACGCTTTCTCTCATAGATACTTTTAAGACTGAAAACCTCATAAAGCACACGAAGCATCTTACATTTGCAATTCCAAATCTTCATACGCCGACCGAAATCGAGGGAAAGCTCATCGCAGGAATGCGTGACATAATAGAGTCTCCTGCTTCCTTAGGAGCTGACGAGATTTCAGTCTGCTCCGATGGACTAAAAGAAATATTTGCAAAGAGACTGTCAGAATTGATTGGCGAAGATAAAGATGAAATTGCAAAGAAAATCTCGGTAAGGCCGGAAACACTGAATGATTTTGCCCAGAAATGTGATGACAATATTTCTAAAGGAGACAACACTTCTTCATGCACAACTGTTGGAACAACATTGACTAGTACATTAGATAATTCTTCTCACGAAAATACTGCATCAGGCAGTCTCAATAAAAAACCTGCCCTTCTCATCCAGTTCTCGGTCAACTCAGTCTTAGACCATGGCCTCAAGGTATACGATAAGGCCCTCGAAGAAATAAATAATGCTGAAAGAAATGTAATCTACCTCGCCTGGTCTAAGTATGAATACGAAGCACTTAAAAAAGTGACAGGTACAGACGCTGTCAGAGCCCAGCATGAATTCGAAGAAAAAATCGCTCTCCTTTCTAAAGAGAGCGATTCAAAGATAGAATTTTTAAAGCCAGATAACGACGGTGTATTTGAAACAGAAATATATAAAAATTCTTCAGGCTATTCCGGCACCAGAAGCTTCTCTGCACATGAGACTGATGTATATGGGAATCCGAGGGAAATCTGGGCATTCGAATAGCAGTAATACCATTATTGCAATTATACTTCGCCAACACCGTGAGGCTAAGTTTTGTCCTACTGCTTGATAGTTAAGCTCAAAAACTTCATTTGTTCATTCACGATTATGCTTTATTGTCCTTCACAGAGCAGATCTTCTTTATTATAATTAGCGTCACCACTATCAGCCCAATACCAATCGGCAGGCAGATCACGGCATTCCTTATAAATCCGGTAAATATGTAACTTACAAGAGAAACGGCTGCGGCAGTCAGTGCATAGGGAAGCTGGGTATTAACGTGGTTTATGTGCTCGCACCTTGCACCGGCAGATGCCATGATGGTTGTATCGGAAATCGGTGAGCAGTGGTCGCCGCAGACAGCTCCGGCCATACATGCAGATATTGAGATAATCATAAGCTCACTTGAAAGGTTCGACGAAAATACATTTACGACAATCGGGATCAGGATGCCAAAGGTTCCCCATGATGTGCCGGTTGCAAATGCAAGAAATGCACCGATAAGAAATACGAATGCAGGGAGCAGGCTCATGAATGTATTATGATTTGCAACCTTCGCTACCATTGAAGCGACAAATGTCGCAGCACCAAGTGAATCCGTCATACTCTTTAATGTCCATGCAAAGGTAAGTATGAGAATTGCCGGCACCATAGACTTGAAGCCTTCCGGAAGTGCGCTCATGCAGTCCTTAAAGGAAATTACCCTTGTACAGAGGAAGAAGATAATTGTAAAAATAAGCGCTATGACAGAACCATAGACAAGTCCGACGGATGCGTCAGAATTTGAAAAAGCATCTACGAAGCTCTTTCCTTCAAAGAAACCGCCTGTATAGATCATACCAATGATACAGCAGAAAATAAGTACAAGTATAGGGAGCACCAGATGGATGACTCCGCCCTTCTTTGAAACAGGCGGATTCGGCTGATCATCAGCGCCTGTCATAGATGGTTTTTCCTCTGTGCCATCATCGACATCAACTTCATCTACAACTGTATCAACGTTATTTGCAGCCTCCTCGTATTTCTTCATCGGACCATAATCAAGTCCTGTAAACGCAAGCGTGACAAGCATTGCAATCGTAAGCCATGCATAGAAATTGTAAGGAATTGCCCTGATGAAAAGATCAAGACCGTTTGCCCCATCTACAAATCCTGTGACTGCGGCTGCCCATGAAGAAATAGGCGCAATGATACAGACAGGTGCTGCGGTCGCATCGATAATATAAGCAAGCTTCTCACGGCTGATATGGTGCTTGTCTGTAAGAGGCCTCATGACAGAACCTACGGTGAGACAATTAAAATAATCGTCTATGAAAATAAGGACACCTAATGCAATAGTAGCTAAAAATGCGCCTCGCTTTGTCTTCACATGCGCCTTTGACCATCGTCCAAAGGCTGCAGAGCCACCTGCCCTGTTCATCAGCATCACCATGGTTCCAAGTACGACAAGGAATACCAGAATTCCTACATTCCAGGAATCTGAAAGCTGGGCGATCATTCCGTCGACAAATACATGCTTCATTGTCCCTACAGGACTGAAATTCGCATATAAAAGTCCACCCGCCAGAATTCCGATGAAAAGTGACGAATAAACTTCCTTTGTAATCAGTGCAAGTGCGATTGCGATAACTGGAGGCAGCAATGCCCAGGCAGTATCAATAAACATTTTGTTTCCTCTTTCTATTAATTTTATCAGCAGCAAACCCCTTTTGCCGCCTGTCTACATTTCTGATATTTTCTGATGCAAAATTCATTCTGTACACAGAAATTTCACAGATGGATTTATGATAATACGATTATATGAAATATACAAGTAAAAATCTGAAGTATCAGATAATGATAATTAATGAATTGTCAATGTTAACCTGCAGTCCCGAGCATCCAGGCAATTCCCCTTGCGACCCTCTTGTCACTGTCCACAAAGTGATTGCCCTCGTTCCATTCAAGAATTGTATTTATTCCTTGTTTTTTCAATATTTCCGATTCCTGTCTGATGCAGTCACCGACTGTACGCATTACAGGATTTTTCGTCTTCTCTTCTTTTTTGCCCAGGCTGAGATAGACATTTGGTGTATTTATCTGATGCTCTTTTGTATAGGTAATAAAACCGGGGAACCACATGGATGGAGAGGCAGCGACTACACCTGAGAAGATGTCAGTTTGAAAGGCTGTCCAGAGTGAGAAAAGACCGGCAAGGGAGTAGCCTGTCAGATAATACTTTTTCCTGTCTGCACCTTTCATTACTCTCTCGGATCTGCCAGCTGGCATAGATAAATCGCTAATGCCCTCTCCATTACACACGCGATCAAGAATAATATGTAGTGTGTCTTCCGCCCCGCTTCCGAAGTTTTCTTTTCCAAATACAGCAGGTGCTTCCCATGGAGAGAGTTCCTTGTTCCAGTCCGTGACAGGATATGCGAGAATGCAAAAATCATCACTCTTCAGAAGTCTTTGTACTTCTTCCGCTTCGCTTTCCATCAGAGATAAATCATGCTCATCTGCCGGCTGGATTATGATATTCTTGGAATCTGATTTTCCATATGTTATGAATTCATGCATTTATATTTACCAACTATCTTTGCGGTGAATATCGCCCCCGCGTGTTATCCATTGATGTTTCAAGCTATTATTTCTTTGATCATCTCTTCCGGACTGCTTACGATTACGCTTGCATGATGCTCCTTCAAAAATTCCCGTGACCTAAATCCCCAGTCAACACTGATACAGTCAAGTCCAGAATTGTTTGCTGTCTGAATGTCGATTTCCGAATCACCGATATAAACAGCCTGAGACTTTACGCTTTGAAGTACATCTTCCTCATGCTCCCTGATATCGCCATCTAAAGTAAAATGTTTGCGTAGTGGGGTGGCTTTCTGTATTATGTCCAGACCACTTCCCGTCCTAAGCAGCTGCATTATTGAGTAATCCACCATCGCCGGCGAAGGCTTTCTCTTTATCCCCTGCTTCTCGCCAAGTGAAAAATCAAAGAGCCCTTCGAAATCATCAGTGACCAGTTTCTGCACGGCGCTATCCGGCTTATTTGAAACTACGGCAGTAAGAATTCCATTCTTTCTAAGTTCTTTTATTGCTTCCGGGATTCCTTTGTATGGACCTGTCTTTATATCACAATGCGCTACATAGTATGGCCTGTAAATTTTACTTATTCTAGTGACTTCTTTCAAGTTAACTTGATCCGGAAGTTTTTCATTTACCGTTCCGACATCTACAAGGCTCTCATAGGAAGCCCTATAATAAATCGCCAGTGCTCTCTTGATTGCGACTTCCACGCCGCTGCCAAAAAACTGCTTCGTATCATCTACGGTGAAATTTATTTTATATCCCGCTTCATTCACTGCATAATTCATGGCATCACACAAGTCATCAATCGTATTTAAGACTGTGCCATCCATGTCGAAAATCGCGATATTATATTTCATATTTTTAAACTCCCATCATACGGCTATATATTTGCATTAATTGATATTTTATAGCCAATTTACAACTGCGGGCAATCCATTTTGGCTATAAATCTAGCGGTTATGAAAAAATTATAGCCAAATCAGATATTACTCAGCAGTTTCAACTGGCACATTGACTACAATGTAGTCATGATGCACGGCCTCAAGGTATTTCCCGAAGACATCTTTTGACTTTATGCGAAGACTTGAAGTATTGATGCAGGGATGGCAGCCGACATACTCTGACTCAAGAACATCCCTGTCAACAAGAAGGCGGACATGATTATCTTTATCATTCATGAGTCCCATTACGCTGACTGAACCAGGCGTAATGTCAAGGTACTCAAACATCTTTTCAGGCTTGCCAAATGAGAGCCTCGGTGAATCAATCTGCTTTGAAATATCCTTGGTCTTAAACTTTTTATCGCCGCGGATCATGAGCATATAAAAGGCGGTCTCCTGCCTGTTGCACAAAAATAAATTCTTGCAGATCGCAGCAGGCGCAAGCGCCTCATCTATTTCCGCACAGGCCTCCATCGTCTCTGCTGCCACATGATCTACTCTCTCATATTCAATCCCGAGTCTGTCTAACAAATCATAAACTCGTACTTCTTTATCAAGCCTGCCAGTGCAGTCGGCCGGTCTTCCTTTCATTAATTCAAGTCCCATTTCATTCGTCCTTCTTTTCAAAAATTTGCCACTATCCTACATCATTAAACTTTTTTTCTCAACTGTCATTTACTAAAACAGGAATTGCAAAACGCCCATTAACGGGACTAATTTTGCAATTTCTGTGATTAAATAAAAAAAGAGCTGTGCGAACACACAGCTCTCTTGGATTGGGGTTTTATTTATGTTTAGGAGATTAAGGATAACGAATTAGCCGAGCTTCTTTACAGCTTCGAAAGCCTGATCAAGATCATCGATGATGTCCTGATAATGCTCTGTGCCGATTGAAAGACGGATTGTATTTGGAAGGATTCCTCTTTCTTTCAGCTGCTCTGGTGAAAGTTCTGCGTGTGTAGTAGTTGCAGGATGAATAACAAGGCTCTTTACATCTGCTACGTTTGCAAGGAGTGAGAAAATCTTTAAGTTGTCGATGAATTCCCATGCTTCCTTCTGTCCGCCCTTGATGTTGAATGTAAAAATGGATGCTCCGCCATTCGGAAAGTATCTCTCATAAAGGGCATGATCTGGATGATCTGGAAGTGAAGGATGATTTACCTTCTCAACAAGCGGCTGATTCTGTAAGTACTCGATTACCTTCTTTGTATTTTCTACATGACGGTCAATACGAAGGGATAACGTCTCAGTACCCTGGAGAAGAAGGAATGCATTGAAAGGTGAAAGCGTTGCACCCTGATCTCTTAAGAGAATAGCCCTGATGTAGGTAACAAATGAAGCACCTGGAACATCCTTTGTGAAGGAAACGCCATGATAAGATGGGTTCGGATCTGTAAGGTGATGGAACTTGCCTGAAGCTTCCCAGTCAAACTTGCCATTTTCAACGATGACGCCGCCGAGTGTTGTGCCATGACCGCCGATAAACTTTGTAGCTGAATGAACAACGATGTCTGCACCATGCTCAAATGGACGGATGAGGTAAGGGGTACCGAATGTATTATCAACGACTACAGGGATCTTGTGCTTGTGTGCGATTTCTGCAACAGCCTCGATATCAGGAATATCTGAATTCGGGTTGCCAAGCGTCTCGATGTAGATTGCTCTTGTGTCATCCTCGACTGCATTTTCTACTTCATCAAGATCATGAATGTTTACGAATGTTGTTCTTACGTTAAATGGGGTGAGCGTGTGCTCAAGGAGATTAGAGGTCCCGCCGTAAATGGTTGACTGTGCAACGATGTGTCCACCATTTGCTGCAAGTGCTTCGATGATGTATGTGATTGCTGCTGCACCGGATGCAACTGCAAGTGCTGCTGTGCCGCCTTCAAGTGCTGCGATTCTCTTTTCAAATACATCCTCAGTTGTGTTTGTAAGTCTGCCGTAAATATTGCCGGCATCTGCAAGTCCAAATCTGTCAGCTGCATGCTTTGAATTGTGGAATACATAAGATGTCGTCTGGTAAATCGGAACTGCTCTTGAATCTGTGACAGGATCAGCTTCTTCCTGTCCTACGTGTACCTGTAATGTCTCAAATCTGTAATTGCTCATATCAATACCTCCTGATTGTTTTCATCGGTAAGACTTCTCTGCCATACCTGAACTTTTTTATTTATTGTCATTGCTTTTTCTTAAGATGGTGAAAATATATCACTGAATTCCTACTATGTCAATAGGGTTTTGGGTGTATAGCCATAGTTTGTTATTATCGCTGGTTATTACGATTCAGAAGAAATAAAAAAGACTGTGAAAACAGTGTCTCACAGTCTAAGTTTAAATTCGCAAACGAAATTTCCTCGCTGCAAAATCTTTTTGCAATTGCGAATAAAAAGCAAGCTCTACTAATATTATAATGTCATCAATCCTCGTCTACATCACTCTCTTCAACAAGGAAGATTGGTCTTTTCTTTGTTTCAAGATAAGTCTTTGAAAGATACTGACCAAGTATTCCTATAGAGAGAAGCTGTACGCCGGAAAGAAGCAAAATAATACAAACCATAGACGGCCACCCGCTGGTCGGATCTCCAAACACCAATGTCTTTATTATGATTACAATGATCATAATAAAAGCACAAATACAGAATATCACGCCAAGAAAGCTGGAAACAAGCAAAGGCTGCGTCGAGAAAGCTGTAATTCCATCAAGTGCATACCAGAAAAGTGACCAGAATGACCATTTCGTCTCACCGGCAACTCTTTCTACGTTCTCATACTCAAGCCATTTTTTTCTGAAACCTACCCAGCCAAAAATGCCTTTTGAAAAGCGGTTGTATTCTCCCATAGAAAGAATGGCATTTACAACCTTCCTGTTCATCATCTGAAAGTCTCTGGCGCCATCGACAATTTCAGTCTTTGAAATACCAGCCATCAGATGATAAAACCGTCTTGCAAAAAATGATCTGATTGGCGGCTCCCCTGCCCTTGATACTCTTCTTGAACCAACACAGTCGTAATAAATTCTGCCATCTTTATGTATGCCTGAACTCTTTCCTTTTAGCTCTTCTTCACGGGCAATTTTCTTTTTTTGCCCTTTTAGAAAGTTTTTTTCAGAAGCCTTTGCATTAGCATCAAAATCCTCTTCAGCTTCTCCTTCATTCAGAATTCTATACATATCCGGAAGAACAGCCGGTGGATCCTGCATATCAGCATCCATAATCACAGTGTATTTTCCATCACTGTATGTAAGGCCTGCATATATTGCAGCTTCCTTGCCAAAATTCCTGGAGAATGAAACAAAATGTACTTTGTCATCTTCCTCATGAAGTTTTCGGATGACACCCATCGTATCATCCTTTGAGCCATCATCTATAAAGAAATAATCATGGAAAACACCCGGCATTTTCTCGTCAAAAACCTTTTCCGTCTCCCTGTGAAAAATATCCAGCGTTTCTTCTTCATTATATGAAGGGACTATTATTGAAATTTCTACACTTTCTGATTTTGTTTTCATTATTATTCCTTAATAATCTGAATGACTTAGCCAAAAAATGCCGGCTTCCTTAATATGGCAACCGGCATAAAATATATGTATCAAAGTTCCTTCATGCTCTTTATCAGGCTTGCAATTCCGGGAACAAGCATCTTCGGCGTAACACCTGAAGTATTTACAAGCAAATCATAATTCTCTCTTGAACCCCACTTCTGGCTCGTGTAGAACTCATAGTACTTTGCCCTTTCCTTATTGACACGGCTGAAGCACTTCTTCCATTCCTTGTCAGTAAGAGGCTTATCAGATGTGCCGGAAAGACTTCTCGAAATCTCTGCCTTATCAGCCTTCGTTTCACCATTTGCAGCCTCTTTCTCCCGGCATCTCTTTATCTTTGTCGCATCATCGGCATAGACAAAAAGCCTGATCGGATGCTGGTCTCTTAAAATGTAATCCGCACAGCGGCCGACGATTACACAGTCCGACTTCTCAGCAAGCTCCTTTATGAGTGAATGCTGCTTTGAATAAATATCAATATTCTGGTCAAGCACAGGATCACTCTGTACATATAATGTTCGTGCTGTATGAATAGGATAAGAAAAATATGGTCTGTGTTCTACTATAGACTGCACATAATCTTCTGAAAGAGAAGTCCTTGCAGCAATTTCTGAAATAATTTCGTGATCATAATAAGCAAAACCAAGCTCTTCGGCAAGACGCTTTCCTATCTCTCTTCCTCCACTGCCGAATTCTCGGCCAACGGTAATGATATTCATAAAATACCCCCTTATCTAAGTACGACACCTGCAATATCAAGGTCGGACGAAGAAACGACTGAATATACCTCATTCAGATAGTCATTCTTTATATGACCATATTCTGCACAGAAAATAACAGCATCATTCGTCAATAATTTCTTTCTATTTTCTGCATTATTTATTATATCACCAGACGGGATGAATTTCATGTCAGAAGTTTTGCTGTTTAGTGTCTCAGAAAGCTTCGTAGCAAACGCATCATCGGCATTCTTCTTTGCCTTAATGCTAAGATCTACGATAAGATATTTCTTCTCATCAGGAGTATAAACGGAAAGGTTTGAAAGCACCATATTGGATGCTTTATCAATATCCTTTTCATCCTCTATACCCATTGAATGTCTGAGTCCTCTGTCATATTTAGATTTATGCCTATACAAATTCTTTATACCATCCCGTAATGATCCAAGCTCACGGAAATTAAATATTGCAAAGAATTTGAATTTTGTGAGAGGAGCAGCAACGTTGTACACAATGATAAGAATTATCCAGAATATTATAAAGGCAGCAAAGAAACCAGAAACAAAGGCCTTCTTCATTGCAGAGAATGTAACTGCACGTACGCTTACAGTACTGATAATACTTGTATCACCACCTGCAACAGTGTAGGTTCCAATATTTGCATAATTTACAACCTGACCTGCATAATTTACGTTATTCCCTATTTCTACATAATTCTTGTGAGCAGCCGTCTGCGCACTGCGTACTGTCTCATTATCACCAGTATATGTCTCCTGGGTAACAACAGTGACTGTGCTGACTGCAATAGATGAAAGCTGACTGGTAATATCTGGGAGTCTGTCAAGAATATCCTTCGTAATATTCATTGTATCATCTTCATTTTTACCAACTACCTGCATTTGAAAAAGCAGACTGTCAGCCCCTGTAATTGTATCCGCTGTAGGTGTAATAAAAATGCAGTCATAAAAGTATTTTGTATTATAGCCATACTTTTCAGCTGTCTCCTGGAGCCAGATGGGATCCTTGATGAGATTAAGATATTCAGTATATAGACTTGCTTTGGTAGAGGTAGCAGCTTCAGCTGATGGTGTGATGATAAAATCAGTTTTTGTGGTCGGAGTATTAGAAGGATCCAGCTGAAGCATATCAGAATGATCATAATAATTTCTAACCCGCATCTGAAATTTCAAAATATCAACGTATGAATTTGTCGTCCTTTCCGTATTTCCGGCAGTAGTACCATACTGGGCAAGGAATTCATCTTCTGTCATATCATTAATTTTTGAAATATCATATGTGTTCTCAGTATCTTCAGAATCATCAACTGACGCACTACCTGCGTCTGCCTGCTGCTGAGCTAATGCCGCCTGCTGCGCAGCTGCCTGCTCATTCTGGCTCCTTGCCCCTTTATATGCACCATAGCCTTTGAACAGGGCAAAACATATGCCTGCTACAAGTGCGAAAATCAAAGTAATTCTGATATGAAGAAGCAGAAATGCAAAGACATCCTTAAGGGAAACCTCCACCTTATCTGATCTAAGATTTTTTTCCTTATCTGTCATCCTAAAACCTCCTAGTTATAACATTTTTTTCTTTCGTAATATCAAAAGTGCAATCAAACAAATCGCCAGCGTAATCAGGCATACAATCAAAAAACCCATCGGCGAATGTCCAAAGGGAACGGGAACATTCATGCCCCAGAGACCGCCAATAATTGTCGGAATTGACATGACAATCGTAATGGCCGCAAGAAGCTCCATGACATTATTCAGCCTGTTGTTCATAACAGCTGTCATAAGCTCACGGGTTCCATTGATGATGTCCCTGTAAATACTCGTCATCTCAATAGCCTGCTTGTTCTCGATGATGACATCCTCTAGAAGTTCATCATCCTCTTCGTACCGCTTCAGCCTGCGGTAGCGAGTCAGTCTGTCAAGCACAACGCCGTTTGCCCGAAGTGAGGTCGCAAAGTAAACGAGGTCTGATTCCAGTTCATGGAGATCTAAGAGATCAGAATCCTCCATGCCTTTATTCACTCTTTCCTCAAGTTCTGTCCTTTTCTTATCAATAGCACGAAGAAGTGACTGGTAATAAAGGCAGACGTTGAAAAGAATCTGGTAGGTAAACCTCATCTGCTTCTTTGTGGAAAAAATCCTCACCCTCTGCTCAACAAACGATTTCAAAACCGTAGTCTCTTCAGAACACACCGTAATAATGCAGTCAGACTTCAAGATAATGCCAAGCGGGATAGTCGTATATCCTGTACGGCTGTTCCTGACTTCCATAGATGGGATATCCACAAGGATAAGTGTGTAATTGTCCTCCAGAGAAAGTCGTGAACTCTCTTCATCATCGAGTGCAGCCCTGACATCAGCAATGTCAATCTCAAACCTCTTTGCGACGATCTCGCATTCCTCCCTCGAAGGTTCCGAAAGCTTTACCCAGCAGCCGGTATCAGGTCCTGAAAGTTCACTGATCTTTCTGTCATCAGTCCTGTAATAATTTAACATCACTCCACCGTAACAGACTTTGCAAGATTCCTAGGCTTATCTACATCGCAGCCCTTTCCAACAGAAACATAATATGCAAAGAGCTGTAACGGAATAATAGCAAGTGAATTCGTAAAATATTTATTCGTCTGCGGAATATACAGCGTGAAATCCGCAGTCTTTTCCATCTCAGTATTGTCTTCGTTTGTAACGGCAAGTACAAATGCGCCACGCGACTTTACTTCGACAATATTAGACATTGTCTTAAGGTACAAATCCTTCTGTGTGGCGATGGCGGAAACCAATGTACCATCCTCAATAAGTGAAATCGTACCATGCTTTAATTCGCCGGCAGGATAAGCCTCGGAATGTATATAAGAAATTTCCTTAAGCTTCAGTGAACCCTCAAGAGAAATTGCATAGTCAATGCCACGTCCAATGAAGAATACATCCTCTGCTGAAACATACCTGTTTGCAAATTCCTTAATATGATCAGTATTGTTCAGAAGCAGCTCAATCTGATCTGGCAGCTTCTTTAAATCTGTAATAATCCCTGCCATCTCTGCATCATCAATCTGATTTCTGGCATAAGCAAACTTGATAGAGAGAAGGTACATTGCGATAAGCTGGGCAGAATATGCCTTTGTGGTAGCAACCGCAATTTCCGGACCCGCCCAGGTATAAAATACAGAATCTGCTTCTCTTGCAATAGAAGAACCTACAACATTTACGACAGCAAGCGTACGAACGCCCTCTTCCTTTGCCAGACGTAAAGCCGCAAGAGAATCAGCGGTCTCACCAGACTGTGAAATGATAACAACAAGCTCGTTCTTATTCATAATCGGGCGTCTGTATCTGAATTCCGATGCCACATCGACATTTACAGGAATGCGGGCCATATCTTCAAATATGTACTTTGCAGTAACGCCGACATGATATGCAGAACCACAGGCGATAATGTGAATCCTCTCAATGCTTCGGATATCATCGTCTGTAAGACCAAGCTCCTCGATGACAACCTTTCCGTCCTTAATTCTTGGAGAAAGCGTATCGCGGACTGTCTTTGGCTCTTCATAGATTTCCTTCAGCATAAAATGAGGATATCCGCCCTTTTCAGCAGCATTAGCATCCCAGTCAATATGATGCATCTCCTTCTCAACAGGCTCTCCGTCATCATTGAAAAAGCTGATGGAGTCCTTTGTCAGAGCAGCGATTTCACCATTGTCAATATAATAAATATCTCTGGTATATTTTAGGACAGCCGGAACATCGGATGCGATGAAATTCCCATCCTTGCCTTTTCCAACTATAAGCGGTGCATCCTTCCTTGCAGCATATACTGTATCAGGATGATCAGCAAAGAGAATCCCGAATGCATAAGAGCCTTCGATCCTGTGCATAATCTTCTCGATAGCCTCAAGCGGATTTCCCTTGTAATAATAATCAAGAAGATGTGCGGCGCATTCCGTGTCTGTCTCAGAGACAAACTCATACCCTTTTTTGGTAAGCCTGTCCTTTATCTTCTCATAATTTTCGATAATACCATTCTGGACAACAGCAATTGTCCCGGCAGCATTCATATGGGGATGAGCATTCACATCCGATGGCTCTCCATGCGTAGCCCATCTGGTATGACCTATACCAATCGTGCCATGCATGGTAGCACCATCATGAGTAAGCTCCGAAAGTACACGGAGCCTGCCCTTTGCCTTAACAACTTCTATCTCGTTCCCGTCAAAAACAGCCATTCCGGCTGAATCATAGCCTCTGTATTCAAGCTTTGAAAGTCCGTCCAAGAGTACGGGAGCTGCCTCATGTTCTCCAACATAACCTACAATTCCACACATGATAAGCTCCTTTCATAAAAAAAGCCAAAATAATAATCAACATTTCTATTTTGGCACAAAATCATGAATCTATCAACTAAATTTTACTGTCCTTCTGAATCTGTTTCTGTCGTTGGGTCAGCTACCTGAGTCCCCTCATACTGTGAGTAATCAACGGCATCGCCCTGAGAAAGTCCCGTCTTATTAATAACATCCTTGCTAATGCTCTGAACTGTATCTGAACACTGGTGGCTGCTGTCATTAAACATATATACATACAGTTTGTTTACATTTGACTCAACCGTGCACGGAACAACTACAGAACCGACCGATTTGCTAAGCGTCTTCGTAGTCTTGTCGAAAGGATAACCTGCCGAATCACCAAACTGATATGAGGTAAGCTGGGTAGCAAGTCCCATCAGTTCAGTAGCTGAAAGCGATGTAGAAATCTCACCAAACAGCGAATCAATGAGATTATTTAGCTCGATAGGATTTGCCTTCTTAGCCTTTGCGATAATCTTCTGCATTACCTCTCTCTGTCTTGAGGCACGCTTGAAATCGTCGCCAGATGTATATCTGACACGGCAATAGCAGAGTGCCTGAACACCATTAACCTTTACATCTGTTCCAGGCTTTACATCAGCTGTCTTCGTGCCAAGTTCTTCATCAATAAATGGCTTGTAGGCAACATTCATAAATACGGCTTCGTCCTCAGAGATACTGTCAATTGTAATGCCGCCAACTGCATCTACCGCATCTACTACCGCCTTAAAATCTACTGCCACATAATCCTGAATATCAAGATCAAGGTTCCTGTTCAGCATCTTTAAAGACTCTTTAGGACCGCCATGGTTGTATGCATAATTACACTTACGATACTTGCCATTTCCGTCAACATCCATAAGGGTATCACGATATATTGAAACAAACTTAACCTCTTTCGTGTCATTGTTTATTGAAGCGATCATGATAGAATCTGAATTGCCTCCATCGTAATGACCCATGCTTCGATTATCTACACCAAAGACTGCAATGTTTGTATAGCCCTTCAGCATCTCTTCTGTCTTCTCATCGAGGTTGTTTGAAACAATATTTCCAATATTCTGAAAATTTA
Source organism: uncultured Lachnospiraceae bacterium (assembly GCA_900317755.1). Classification (GTDB taxonomy): domain Bacteria; phylum Bacillota; class Clostridia; order Lachnospirales; family Lachnospiraceae; genus RUG306. The sequence continues at coordinate 9,816 of ONHZ01000064.1, read as the reverse complement.
TCTTTCCAAATTTAAGCCAAACAAATAAGAACAATAATAATATTATTAACAGAATAATCTCAATAATAAGTATCCTTCTTCTGCGTCTCCTTCTCTTTTCTTTCTTCGAAACCTTCTTTTTTGAATGCGAATATTCGCTTTTTGAAGACATAGCAAACCCCTTTGTTACAAAAATGTTACAAATTTTAATCAGACTTGTTTATTCTATTCCTTATCCAAAGCTATGTCAATGGATTTTAACTTTCTCTTAAAGAAATTAAGCCAGTGAATAATTTTTCAGTCCCAAGGGAAGATTTTCATTGTAAAAGGGATCTCCATTTTTTATAAAATCTCCATGCTTTTCCATTAATAGTACATTGGACTGCTCACTGCTCTCATTATCAGATTCGCCTTCAAACGCTGTGACATCAGGTTCATATACAATCCTGTAACCATGCTCTGTCGCACGAAGACAGAGATCAAGCATTCTGTCCCGCTTCGAAAGCCTTTCATCGATTCCGCCGGATTTTTTTAGAAATTTTGAATCAATCAGACAGCACGACAGTGAAACAGCACTTACATCATTCCGCAATGCTATCCTGTCCTCGTAGCCTAAGCTCCATGGAAGCTCTCCATAGCACGCAGGATAGACAATGCCATTCTTATCAAAAATATATCCGCAGTTATTTACTGAAAGTACATCCTTCAAAGTCTTTGGGCATACCATCACTACATCCGGCTGGGCAAGTGCGCCATAAAGTTTCTTTATGGAATTTCGTCCAAAAAGCCTAACGTTCTTATCCTTTACGAATGTATATGACTGATTCTTGAAATAATATTCATCCCCATCATATTTGACACTAATGTAAGGAAAACTGAATAATGATTTCTCTGCACTATATCTCTTATCTGCACTAAGATCTGCCTTAATGTTTCTTCTCTTTAATTCAACTGAGACTATTGCCTTCGCTTCCGCAAGCCTTGAATAATAAAGCTTTTCTTTTTCTTTTTTCAGTTCCTGGCTGGTGAAATCCTCGTAAATCGAGTAATAGTCATTCTCATCCTCGTCACTGATGAAATGCCTGTGAAAAAGCAGCTTTGCAATATGAAATACGGTATTTCGTCTTTCCGTAAAACAAAGAAGCAGATAGTATTCCGGGAAAAATTTCATGTTATCGCCAAAGGTAAAATTTTCCCTTTTCATTGCAAAAGTATTACCAATATAATCATGCTGGCGCAGAAGCTCAACATTATATGAAGGCAGAAAATGTGGACGAACTCTCTCGGAATTTTCTATCTCGTCAAAATCGGAATAAATTAGCTTCTTTTGTGGATTTTCATCAAAGGATTTTGAAATGATGCTGAGCGCATCCTTTGCCATTCTGTCATGCTGGTTCAGAAAGAGAAAAATATCTCCTTTGGCAGTAGAAAGCGCAAAATTAAGAGCAAACCCTGCAGACCTGCCCTGTACAATATGCCTGTATGTGATTCTGTCATCTTCCGGGAAAAATTCGTTTACTACGACACCTAATGAAGAGTCCGGATTCTGATCGAGAATAATAAGTTCAAAATCTGAAAATGTCTGACCCAGAACAGAATCTATACAATCCCTGAAATAAACCCTGTTTGTGTGATAGGCGCGGATTATGATTGAAAATTTCATCTATACATTACACACTTTTTTCAGACTGAAGACGCTTCTCTTTATTTTCAGGAAGAGCTTTTTTCTTGTTAAAAACAAGAGCCTTACTGAAAAAGTAATTCAGGGAAATGACAACAAACTGTGCTACAAACTTAATCGGCATGTTGGGAAGGCCAAGCCACTGTACCAATACACCAAGCATTACTTCCTCTATGCCAAGCGTCAGAAGCCTTCCAGCGGTAAAGCTGACAAACTGCTTGGTAAATGCTGCAAAGCCGTGCTCATGGATTGGAAATACCCACTTCCTGTTCGTAAGAAATGCAAAGGTAGTGGCAAGCACCCAGCTTAAAGCATTACCTATGAGGACATTCATCTTGAGATTTTCGGTGAACAGCATGTATGAAAAAATAGCAATAAGAAAAGTCCCAAGTCCAAAAAGACCATACATCATGAGTTCCTTCATCTTAAGATAAAGTGGCAGTACGACCTGCGACTTTGGATATTTAACGAAAAAATAATTTACGATACGGTCCATAAAATCGTTGACCTCTATCGCATTTTTCTTTTCGTCTTTCTCTTTTTCCATAAATAAAACTTCATCCATATATTATTCAGCCTTTTTGAAAAACTTCAGATGGGCTTTCTTGTGCTGTTTCAGCATGTAATGATGTGTGATTTTATCATAGAAAAGCCGGTGTGTCAAAAAACAGTATTGGATTTTCGCATTACTTCTGCATGAATTGAAATAATATTTTCAGCAAAACAAGATGTGCTGGATAAAAAATATAGAAAAAATATTTATATTGTTTTCCCCTTTTCCCACTGTACAAGGCAATAAAAATGAGATCAATTGCAGCATAGAGTTCAGTTCTTGAAGAAAACAAGCTTAATACAATGATGCCAAGTGAAAATCCCATGATTCGCCCTGCACGATCGGAGTAGCCGGAAACTGACCTCAGCTCATACATAAAAAGGTAATCGACGAGGATAACCAGCACTCCTGAGAAAGAATAATCCGTCAGAAAATACTGGCCAAGATACATTGCGCCAAGATAAATAAGAATAGTAATGATAATGCGAAGCGGCACTGGCATATTATTAGCATTTGATTTGGCATCATTTTTTAATGCCCGCCTTCCATCTGCTGCCATTACCACTTTTCTGCCAAGCACAAGATCCCCAAGATAAATTGCAACCCCGCCGAGAAACAGCGTAAATATTACATTCGATGCTCCAGAATAAAATGGCATGCCAAAAAGACTGTAGTCAAATGGGATTTCAGAAATAAGCGCAAAAAGAAACAGGCGCTCTAAGTATCTGCGTCTGTCCTTCGTATAAAATAATCCTTCAGCAACAAAAAAGGCAAAAATAGGAAAAGCAATTCTCCCTATGCCCCGTCCAACTGAATATAATGTTTGAATTTCTTCAGCTGAAAATGAAGAAAATAAACCTGTTCCCCTACCGTAGAGCGCCGGCATCAGAAAAATCACCGTAAAATGATCAATAAACATTGTAATCACTGCGATGATCTTTAAAACATTGGCACTGAGTCCCCCGCTCTTTTCAGAATCCTGATTCATCATAAACCAATTCGATAATAATCAGAGTACCTTTACATTCCTTGGAGACAGCCTGTGAAATTCCTTCATCATTTCCTGGTCAGGTTCAAAATAAAGCCTTATTTTTTCACCATCATCTCCTGCTGCCTTTGCAATCATGCAGTAAACAGGAACATTCTCCTGGAAAGAAGTGCAGTCATATGTCTTTAATTTCTGTTGATCATACTGTTTAAGCTCTGGAGAATTAAGAGGTGCCATGAAAATAAGTCCTTCCCTGCAATTTATTGTGAGAAGATGTTTCCTCTTTTCTCCGCCCATAACTTTTGCTATGTCAAGCTCGCCATTTGTCATGGTATAATCGAAATCGAGATATATTGCTCTTTTATAAAAATAATGGATAAAATAAAAAGCAATTGCTGCGACAATAGCAAGAGGAATCCCAGCAAACGGAAAATATATCATAATCGTAAAGGCTGAAATAAAAATCATAGCAATCAGAAAATATGATACGCCGATCTGCCCTTTTGTAGGATTTCTCTTAATTGATGTCTCATAATATGTATCCTGTGTCATAAAAAACAATATCCTTTCATCGTACCTTTTGATCTAACATTCTGATGTTAAATTTCGTTTGATTATATACCACAGCCAAAGCATTTTCTACCGTAGGCCGGGCGTACTTATCCTTTACAGTAATGAGATGTATCTCTTTTGAAAGATTTGTCCTCAAAAGATAATAATACTTATTCTGCTCAACATTCTGAGCCTTGTTCTGATAATCCAGAATATCAAGATATATCTTTTGATCTTCAAAATATCCAACACTCTCCCTGTATGGAGGATATTCCCCGCATGGCAGGTATGATGCAAGAAAACCTGAATTTCTAAGGCCTCTCTCATAAGTAACCTGAGCTCCGAAACCTCCGCCTAAAGTATAATCAAGAAATTCCATAGCAAGCTGCTTTTTCTTTCCTGTACACGAGGACAACAGGAATATCGAAGAACCGCCTTCTGTCGCATAGCCTTCCGCACCTGTAAATGTAGGAAGTGTAGTAATAGCCCACTTTCCATAATTGTCCTTATAAGACATAATATTGGGTACGATCCACGAACCCGCAATCGTTCCACAGATTTTATCCCCGCTCAATGTCTCATCAAGGTAATTGCTCCAGTTGCTGGTATTGTAAATGCAGTTTTCATCTGTTGCTTTTTCCATGAAAATCATTATTTTTTTCATGGTCTCATTGTCTGTAATATCCAGTTCTCCATCCTTAAAGCAGGACTCGCCTTCCTCCTGCATCATAATAAATGGCAGATCGATACCGCTCTGATCCATAGCGATGAGATATTTTCCAGTCTTGTCGTATACATCCTGTCCTATTTCACGCCATCTGTTCCATGTGATACCTGTAAGGTCATCTATCGTATAACCAGCATCAGCAAGTATATCCGTCCTGTAAGCAGCCAGGCAGGTTGAATTGTCATATGGATAAGCGTAATGAACGCCATCAATGGTAGTAAGTGCCTCTTTTGAAGAAGGAAAATCTGACCAGTCTACCTCGCTATCAGAAATATTCTGAAAGATTTCAGGATAAGTCCTTATCATAAATTCTGCGGCCTCATCCTGCATCATCGTAAGATCTGGCAGTGAAGAACTATCCTTTAATGCACCGCTTTTTGAAAGTCGCCCCTGAACCTTATCCCATGTCCTTGCATTTATGATATTCAGCTTAAAGCTTGGATTGATCTGTTTGTAGGCATACTCTGCCGCTTCTAGCGTCGCCCTGTTGGCATCCTCATCCCAGATATAAATAGAAAGTGTATTATCATCTTCCTCACTTACATCAACAGGATCAGCCAACTCTGCAGTTGAATCAAGCGTTCCCGCAGGTGTCTGAAAGGTAGTAGTAAGTCCGGTCAGAGAATTACAGCCTGTCAAAAGGGATGCACTCATCCCTGCAGAAATAAAAAGACAAAGTATTCTTCTTTTTATATTCATTCCCCGCATACGTTCGTAAGTTCCCCAATTATTTCGGCGTCACGCCATTTGCTTCCCAGCCCTTTTTGGCACTGATATGAAAATCAGAAAGATCCAAATCCTTATTTCCAGGAGCTTCCTTCCACTTGTATGGCGTGGTCCCCGTAAGCTTCCTGAAATTTCTATTAAAGGTGGAAATAGTATCATATCCTATTTCAAGACTGATATCCTGCATGGACATCGAAGTCTTTCTGATCAGATCGCAGGCCTTTCGAATCCTTACAAAATTCACATAATCAAGTGGCTTCATTTCCATTATCTCTTCAAATGTCCTTCTGAAATGGCTTTCAGAAAGAGCACAGAGATCTGCAAGATCCTTTATTTTAATATTTTCGGCAAAATTCTTATCAATATAATCAAGTGCCGGCGTCAGATACTGTTCCCTTTTATTTTTCTTTATTAATAATGCATTTTCCTCTGTATGCCTGAGCAGCTCAACCAGCACAGAAAGGAATTCATACATCAGAATATCTTCGTAATATTTCTGTTTCTTCGTGCATTCAAAAAGCATATCCTGAATGTGCTCTGCAATGCCTGGATTCTCTTCTTTCGAAGAAATGACGCCATTTTTTGAAACGGCATCTATTATTTCCTCTGCAGAAAAAGTACCGCCATCCTTTATCGAAGACTGACAGAAATTTTCAAAATCAATAAATAAATAATTCCAAAGACACTTATGTCCAGGATCAGACATCGTCGTATGTGGAATATGTTTCGGGATAATGGTGAAAAAGTCATCGCTATAACGTTCCTTCTTATCCCCTATCACAACAGTCCCACTCCCATGAAAACAGTAACCTATCTCCATGAGATTGTGAAAATGAAGCTGGCCATTTAAGCCTTTGCCATATTCCTGCTCCCATCCGTCTCCAACCTTTGGAAGAAAGAAATGCCCACTGTCAATGTTGTAAAACCTGTATTCCAGCTCCGGCTTTTTAGCTCCTGTCTGTGGCATTAATCCTTGTCCTTTAATTTAGAATAGCTGTTCAAATATACTGAATGCTCATGCTCGGCATCATAAAAGCTTACCGGCGTAGGATGAAGATGTGCCTTTTGCATGAGTGAGGTCATTGCACACTTATCAAGACAGGCAACCTTTGCAAATGCATCTTCTTTGTCTGTACCAGTGACTACAGCACCTATTCCGTTTAATAACATAACGCCGCCGGAATTCTTCAGGGCCTGCGCAATCTTTCTATGCGGCGTGACTGCACTCTTTATGGGAATGACTGGTCCTGCAATCTGTGCCAGATCATCATTGTAAGCACGCATGAAAAATTTGTAATCGCTTGCTTCCTTGATATACGGACTATAGGCATAGACAACATAAGCAGCATCTTTATTCTCTGCAAAGAGATCTCTCTGTGCTTCATATTCTTCCTTTTTGTCACGTCTGAATACACGGCAGAAATTCGTAATTGAATAGAATGGATATAAGATATCGATTCTCTGTCTTCCAGTGAGATGTGAATATTCATGTTCGCAGAATTTCTCGAGAGACTTGGCTGTATCCATAGCTTCCTCATCAGTACGGCCAAATACAACAACACCGTGATTCTGCATAAGGACCGCACGTGACTTTGGATTTTCCTTTAAGGCTGTGGCGACATTTGCCATAAGCTTTTTTGTTCCAAATGGCGCATATTCAGACACAGGCACTACAGGACCTAAGTCCTCTACCCTGTCTGGATAAAGCGTTTCGATATTCAATGGTCTCTTCAGCGTAGAAAGAGCTGTGGAATAATCCTGATGTGTATGAATGACAAACGAAGCACGTCTGTGCTTTTTGTATACTTCTGCATGAACGCCTTTTTCACTTGACGGTGTGATATTGCCATCATAAGAAAGGTCATTAATCCTCACCTTTACAATATCATCAGGGGTAAGGCTGTCATAGCTCCTGCCTGAAGGTGTAATCACAAATTCGTCGTGGTTGATCCGTGCACTGACATTACCCCAGGTACGGACAATAAGACCTGTGCGCTGCATCTCAAGAGCTGCTTTTATGACTAATTTTTTTGCTTCTTCGATATCTTCGTAGTACATAAAATATTATTAAGTCGCATTACTGCTACGGAATAAGTCAAACTATATGCAATCTGTTTTATTTTACTACTTTAAGTAGATATTTTCAAATTTAATATAATAAATTGTCGTGCTCCCTCGCGCACTCTATTCCTAAACCTCAACCCGAGTACTGAATTCCATCAAACAGCTCGTTTTCATCGACGCCGTCGATGGTATGCGTGCCATCTTCCTTGGTTTCGACGAGCACTGTAACAGTTGAGTCGTCGCTCAACAAGAGCGTTATAGTCTGCGCCTTCTCGTCTGCATTTGTTTTCGCTAATCGAACCTTCGCGCCTTTCTTAATGAGGCCATCGACACAGCGGATGTCCTTCTTTGCTGTGAGTGTATGTGCCATCGCATCGGGCGTGTCAGCATTCGGGCCGCCGAAGTTTGAAAGAATCGTATAGTCCTGTCCATTAGTAGTAAGAAGTCCATCTGCTGTAAATGAAGCTGAAATTGTTGCATCTACAGTACTAAGTGCATCCAGGCGCTTCGTAACAGTCAGATTGCTTAGGTCATTATTTATTCCATTCTGAAGAGAAAATTCATATGTAGTCGGGAGCTTTGATCCTGTACCAAGATCATAAATCGAAAGTTCCGGAATCATATTATCCGTTGCATACTCTGTGAGTAAAAAATATTTTTCTCCCCTCCGGGCAACATAATTGTATGCAAAATATGCATTTTCCGGAGCATCAAGCTCGATTTCCTTCCCGTCATAGGTAGTTGTATAGGTATATGCCTGACTGTCTTCGTCATACGTGGAGCCAATAGAAAGCTCTTTTCCATTTACTGTAACCTTACCCTGTGAAGTAATGGTTATCAGGCTCCCATCCGGTATTTCTCCATAGGAAATATCAGAATTAAACATATCTTTATTTTCATCATAGGAGAGCTCGACAAACTGGCTGCCGGAAGCATATGCTCCCAGCTCATATTCGCCAAATATGAAATCCACGCCAGATGGCGTCAGATACCATGGATTTGATGCCTTTTCAGGATTGGATGCAAGTTCATTCATATCATCCCTTGCAGTCTGTTCTGGAGAAAATGTTGAATCACTGTCTTCAAAAAGTTCAGGGTAATCCTCCTTCAGTATTGCTACCACCTTGTCCTCAAGACCAGTCGTATCCTTCAGAACATCTGAAAAAACAATATCCTGTCCTGACTTTGTGTTGAAATTGTATGGAACATATGAGGATGAACCATGAGCCCCGCCTGTGTATTCATAATTGTTAAGTAATAGAGAAACCGCATCATCATCTGCGCGTTCTATTAATATTTTGGAAGTAAAAGAAAACTCTGCAATGTTTTTGTCCTTATCATCAGTGTAGAAGTAATCATCTTCAGCATATTCTTTTTTATATTCCTCAGCAGACCCTTTCGCATTATTTTCTATTTCAGAATCCAATTCTTCAAGTGCCTCTGAAAGATTAGATAGATCCACGCCATTTGACTTCTCATCACCGCTATCCTTTATGTGAATCAGCTCATATGAAATTTCGCCATAATGAATACCCTTTTCTTCATCATCCAGAGAGATTGCTTTATATTCATTCTCGAACTGAATGACACCGGCAGATTTTTCATCTTTTTCCTGAGGTTCATTAATCGAAGTATTGTCTATAGCATTACCGGAACCGCTTTCTGTCTCGGCTTCAACGCCCGAGTCTGCAGAAGCATTTTTCTCAGCTGTACTGCTCTGATTTGCACAGCCCGTAAATAAAAAAGAAGCTGAGCAGAAAAGCGCTGCAAATCTAATAATATTATTTCTCATATTTCTCCCATCTACTGCACATTCTTTGCAAAATATCATCTGGCGTCTTTGTCAGAAAAAATATACGTAATTTTGCACTGTTATTAACTATACAACGGGAAAAGAAAATATACAAGAAATATGCGACCAAAAAATTATTTCTTCCAGGAGAGAGTATGAAGTTCACCATTCTTCTCAAGGCTTAAGAAATCATTCTGGCGGAGTGCCTCATACAGAACTATTGCCACAGAATTGCAAAGATTAAGAGACCGCTCATTCTCGGCCATCGGAATCCTAATGCAGGTATCCTCATGATCTACAAGAATCTCTTCAGGAATACCTCGGCTCTCCGGCCCGAACATGATAAAATCACCATCATGAAAATGCACATCAGAATAAACCTGATGCGCCTTCGTCGTCGCATAATAAATTTTTGCGTCTTTATTCTTCTCAAGAAAATCCTGAAAATTCACATAGACATGCTTCTCAAGTCTTGGCCAGTAATCAAGACCTGCCCGCTTCACGGCCTTATCACTGATGTGAAAACCCAGTGGCTCAATCAGATGCAGGACCGATCCTGTTGCGACACAGGTCCGGCCGATGTTGCCGGTGTTGTATGGAATTTCGGGTTCGTAGAGTACGATGTTGAACATAATTTTTCTCCTAATACTCGCTCCCGCACGTTAATACTGTCTCACGCGAGGCGCCTCTCGGCTTCATGATTTTTGCTTGCGTTGCATAAACTCATTCATCGCCTATCGGCTTACTGAGGTAT
>ONHZ01000065.1 GCA_900317755.1 uncultured Lachnospiraceae bacterium | reverse complement strand
TAATATATTATTTAGAGATGCAATAGTGCTATCAAAGCCCAATACGCAGCATCATGGCATTGGGTGACGATAATGTACATTGAATAATAACGTAGTTAGATTGAGTGGTCTAATAATAGTAGAGAGGACAAAGCCATGATTTTCGTTACAGGTGACTGCCATGCAGATTTCAGAAAATTAAATACAAAGTATTTCCCTGACCAGGTCGCACTCACGAAGAATGATTACGTGATTGTCTGCGGGGATTTCGGCTACTGGGATGGCAGCAAGCAGAATAAGTATGAAATCGGACTTGTTGCGCAGCGTAATTTCACGACGCTTTTTGTCGATGGAAATCACGAGAACTATGTCTCTACGGAAGAGGGCTTCTTAGGCTTAAATGAGCTTCCGGTCACAGAGTGGCATGGCGGAAAGGTAAATATTATTCCTGGCACGGATAATGTCATCCACCTCAAGAGAGGAGAGGTCTTCGACATCGATGGTGTGAAGATTCTTGCGATGGGAGGCGCCGCCTCACACGATATCTCTGATGGCATTATTCCATATGGACCAAACTGGAGGAAGGTCGCTAAGTAAGAGCGGATTTATTCTCGTGTCACATGACAGGACGCTGCTTGACGATACGACTGACCACATCATGGCAATCAACAGAAATGATGTCGAAATCGTGCAGGGAAATTATTCTTCGTGGTGGGAGAATAGAAATCGTCAGAACGCATTTGAAGAAGCAGAAAATGCGAAAATTAAGAAAGAGATTTCGCATTTAAATGATGCTGCAAAGAGAAATGCTACCTGGGCTGACAAGGTCGAAAAGAGCAAATTTGGACAGACAAATTCCGGTTCAAAAATAGACCGTGGCTTCGTAAGCCACAAGTCATCAAAGATGATGCAGAAGGCGAAGAATCAGGAGAGAAGGATTTCTGATGCCCTTACAAAACAGGAAGGACTTCTAAAAAATGTCGAGGAATCTGAAGATATAAAGATTTTTCCTCTGGATTATCATAGTGATACGCTGATCGAAGGGCAGAAGAAAAAGGTGATGCTGTCTGCCAGCCTCTGCGAGCAGGCGCATATCTATATTTGGGATGAGCCCTTAAATTTCATAGATGTCATTTCACGTTCGCAGATAGAGGATTTAATCTTAAAGTATCAGCCGACACTTCTTTTTGTCGAGCACGACGAGTATTTCACGAAGAAGATTGCGACGAGGGAAATCCATTGCTAAGAAAAGCCTTAAAGGGCGTTCTTTTTTTTGTAGCACCAAAGCCTCAGTTGACCATCGTGCTTGCACGAATGGGCACTAGAGGCTGTAAGAGAGTTGTTTTTTATCATTCGTATCAACAAGCCAAAAGCTGAGAATGGAAGTTATGACATTAGTTGCTTTATATATTTAGATTCCGAATTTTTTATACATTTCATTCCTGTATGCTGAATCTGTTGTGACCTTGGTAATTTCGGAAATCATATTTTTTTCCATCATCATGTTTATCAGCTTACTAAGCCTGTTTTCACCATCATGATAAGCTTTTGTTGTATCAAATTCCAATAACTGTCCGCCCATAATCGAGTCAACTCCTTTCACAATATTTTTGTATTTCTGTGCCAGATGATCCGAAACATACTTCAGGAGTTGGAGTACTTCGCTCATCTCGTAATCTGTGATATCGTCCTTTACACGTGCTTCTTCAAGCCTGCTTATGATCTCATGATATATATTCATAAGCCTTTCAAGTTTTTCTGCGTCGCTGTCTGCTTTTTTCAGCTCGCTTTCAAATAAGAATAATGCAAATGGTAAGAGCACGTACAGCTTTTTCTCGAAGAGCTCATCAATGGAATATCTCTTTAGTCTTAAGACTTTCATATCATAATCTGTAGAGCTTTTAGGAAAGTCTACTTTGATTCTTGAAGACTCAATTTTTTCATTTCCACTCCCTCGCAGGTATAATACTGCGATGTCTGGAAACGGTATGTGGACGATACCATCATCGATATAGTAATTTTCGAATGCCGTCCGCATGCCATATCGAATCATCCTAACGGTCATCGTGTTGTCACTTGTCGATTGGCAGTCATATGTCCCTGCACTCGTGCATTACCGTCTTGAATGCGCTGTCATACGGCTTGTCGTTTTTTATTTTTTCATCCAAGTAATAGTCCTTTCCATGATTATAGCATCAAAAAATAATAATTGAAATATCCATAAGCAGCATGTACATCTTATTATATCTTGTATAATTTTTTTTGCCGTTGTATATTTATTAAACAGGTCTGTAATTACAACTTGAAATGACATAATAATACAGGGGCTTGGATTGAATATTTATACAGCACTAAAAAATACTTTAGAGGCATTCACATTTGAGAGCATTCTGGTAAGGCTCCTGCTTGCCACGCTTTCAGGTTTCATGATTGGGATGGACAGGGAGCTTCGGTCGCAGAATGCCGGCATCAGGACGCATATCGTGGTGTCCGTCGGCTCAGCACTTACGATGCTGATCGGCGAATACATGTATTTCAAATTCCCGCAGGCAAATATTGACATGACGAGAATCGGTTCCTATGTCGTGAGCGGAATTGGCTTTCTTGGCGTCGGTATGATTGTCATCACACAGCAGAATCGGGTGAAGGGACTCACGACGGCAGCAGGTCTTTGGGCGTGTGCCGCGAATGGACTTGCAATTGGGGCAGGTTTTCTTGATGGATGGCTCATTTCACTCATCATCATTACGGTTTCACTCCTTGGACTTCACAGGGTGGATGATCTGCTTCGGAAAAATTCAAAGCACTTCACTATTTATGTTGAACTCACAGAGCCCAGGGCTATTAAGCTATTCATAGCAATGCTGCGGAAAAATAATATTAATTTTTCAGATGTAGAAGTAAACAAGGGAAAACTGAAGGGCGAGGGACCTATGATTACTTTGTCTATTGATCTTGATAAAATGTCAAAACAGGAATTTTTGAACTTGCTTAGAGGATCCGATGAAGTTTTGTACTTTGAGGAATTTTAGGAAAAATGTTAAAGAAATGTGAGTATTGCGATAGTTACTATGATGATACACTGCCGGAGTGTCCGAACTGCGGAGCAATCAACAAAAATGTAAGGCGCACGAATAATGAGACGCCCCATACAATCGAAGAACTGCAGGCTTTCTTTGCAGCAAAGCATATAGATGAAAATCAAGTCAGATTTTTCATTGGAAAGGATGTCCGCGAGCCGAAATGCTTCGGCATTTACAAGAATGAAAATGGGGACTTTGTTGTATATAAAAACAAGTCTGACGGAACCAGGGCAATAAGATACGAGGGCACGGATGAAGCATACGCTGTAAACGAGCTTTTCATGCGTCTTGAGAATGAGTTCATCAACCAGCACAGCCAGCAGTATGGCGCGCCATTTTCACAATACGGTGGATATTATGATCAGCTTCATAATAATCAGCAGGGTGGTTACAATCAGAATACGAATTATACACAGAATTCTAATACTTATGTCCCTCAGGGATGGCATAATGTAAACGAACAGAACTCCCATTGGAATTACCGTACAGGTACGAATAATTATTATAATCAGGGCAATTGGAACGGCGGCGCAGGCGATCCTGGCGGCAGAGGTCCAGGAAGACATCACAGGAAGAATCCATTCTGGAAATTCCTTATCATTTTGTATATCCTGACGATTATTCTTGGCGGCATAAGCGCATTAACTGACCATTATTCTGGCTCTAGTTCATCGACATCAGATTCGAATTATCATAGCACTTATGAATATAATGACAGTACGTACGATGACAATTCATATGACTCTTATGATTCCTATGATTCAGATTCGAGCTGGGACAGTGACTGGGGAAGCGATTCCGACTGGGACTCAAGCGACTGGGATTCAGACAGCACAGACTGGGACAGTGACTGGTAATGTTTTATGGATTTGCAGGAAGACTGTTTGAGAGAAAAAATGTAAATTCTTTGTAAAAATTTTAATTTCATTTTAGGTAGTTTTATTATTATTATCCCTGTCAAAGGAAATAAAGAACCTTTGGCAGGGATTATTGTTTTATATGATGTTTTTCATTCAAAGCAGAACAGAATTCCGGAATTAAGTTTTACAAGGAGAAATATTATGTCAACACTATTTAATGGGATTTTCGATACGACGGAGACAGTGAGTTCTATTGCGGTTGGAAGTTTTCTTCTATGTATCATAGTGGCACTTGTCATCGGATTAATATTAGCCGCTGTCTATAAATACAAAAATAATTACACGAAGAGTTTCATTCTGACACTTGTCATACTTCCGGCAATTGTCTGCGTCGTCATCATGATGGTGAATGGAAATATCGGTGCAGGAATCGCAGTCGCAGGCGCATTCTCGCTGGTCCGTTTCAGGTCAGTTCCGGGAAACGCCAGGGAGATTACAACAATCTTCATGGCGATAGGCGCAGGCATGGTCTGCGGCATGGGATACCTCGGCTATGCAGTTCTGTTCACACTCATCATGGCAGCTATTTTATTTGCTTTTACTGCTATGAACAGTGATGAAGATGATGGCAGCGTAAAGGTTTTGTCTGTCACGATTCCAGAGAATCTTGACTACAATGGAATTCTTGATGATCTTTTCAGCAAATACACAGACACCCACAAGGAGATTTCCGTAAAGACAATGAACATGGGCTCACTTTTCAGACTGAAGTATGAAGTCAAGATGAAGGATGCTTCCATGGAGAAGCAGTTCATCGATGACATCAGGACGAGAAATGGAAATCTTGAGGTCTCGCTGCTCAAGAAGGAGAGTGATATCCAGGAACTGTAAAATAATAACCTACTATTTCCTATTTCTGCCGGTTTGAGAGAGCCGGTAAATTTTTGCCATTTTTATTTGCTATAACAAACATATTTCTCTATAATGCCTATTGATTTTTTGCTTTTGAAAATTAGAATAGAAACAATGACTTGAAATAATAATTGCGCTGTAGAAGAGTGGCGCAGATTTGGTGAATAAAAAGATGGCAGAAGAAATAAAAAACAAGATGGCAGAAGAAAAAAAGACAGAGAATGATAAAGCAGCAGGAAATAATTCCCGTACACTTGAAAAATTGGAAATCGGCCACACGGCCCGAATTCTTGCAGTTGGCGGTAGCGGGGAACTCCGGCAGCACTTCCTTGACATGGGGCTCATCCCAGGTGAGGAAATTACATTAAATAAATTTGCCCCAATGGGCGACCCGGCAGAGTTTACGATTCAGGGCTATGAGCTTACACTTCGAATTGCTGATGCAAAGGAAATCCAGATTTCAGATGATGTGACGGAGAAAGAAGTGATCAAGCGGCGTGCTGCAGGCGACCGCCATCACAATCCACATCCTGGCATCGGTGAGAATGATTCCTACCACCATAAAGAGCATGATGAAGGCTACACCGGACTTCTTACCTTTGCACTTGCAGGAAATCAGAACTGCGGCAAGACGACGCTTTTTAACCAGCTCACTGGCTCAAACCAGCACGTCGGAAACTTCCCTGGTGTCACGGTCGACAAAAAGAGCGGTTCAATCATAAATTATCCGAATACAGAAATCACCGATCTTCCCGGCATCTATTCTCTTTCTCCTTACACTGAGGAAGAGATTGTCTCAAGAACATATATCCTAGATTCAAAGCCAAAGGGCATTATTAATATCGTCGATGCGACAAACATCGAGCGAAATCTCTACCTTACGATGCAGCTCATGGAGCTCGATGTTCCGATGGTGCTGGCACTGAATATGATGGATGAGATGCGCGGAAACGGTGGCTACATCCACATCAATGATATGGAAAAAATGCTCGGAATCCCAGTCGTCCCGATCTCTGCTGTAAAGAATGAGGGTGTTGAGGAGCTTGCCCGCCATGCGGTTCATGTTGCAAAATATGGTGAGCTTCCGGGCATCAAGGATTTCTGTGATGAGAACGACCATGGTGGAGCCGTCCACAGGGCTATCCACGGCATCATGCATCTTATTGATGACCATGCAAAGCGTGCAGGAATCCCGATACGATTTGCTGCGACAAAGCTTATCGAAGGCGACAAGCGTGTTGAAGATGCACTTGATCTTTCCGAAAATGAGAAGGAAATGATTGAGCATATCGTTGTCCAGATGGAGGAAGAGCGAGGTCTTGACAGAGCGGCTGCTATTGCCGATATGCGGTTTGACTTCATTCACAGGGTCGTTGCCGAGTGCGTCGTAAAGCCTGCAAAATCAAAAGAGCGTGAGAGAAGTGAGCGAATCGACAAAGTGCTCACTGGAAAATATACGGCTATTCCTATGTTCATATTGATCATGGGACTTGTCTTCTTTATGACATTCTATTTCCCAGGAAAATGGCTGCAGGATTTAGTCGCCTGGTGCGTCGATTCGCTTACGAAGGTGACAGATACAGCGCTTACCAATGCGCATGCAAATCCTGTCCTTCATTCGCTCGTCATCAATGGAATATTTACCGGCGTCGGCACGGTCATTTCATTTATTCCTTATGTCGTATTATTATTCTTCTTTCTGTCACTGCTGGAAGATACAGGATATATGGCGCGTGTCGCTTTCGTGATGGATAAGCCGCTTCGAAAAATCGGACTGTCGGGCAGGTCTATCGTACCAATGCTTGTCGGCTTCGGATGCTCAGTGCCTGGTGTCATGGCTTCACGTACCATGCCGTCAGAACGAGACAGAAAACTTACGATCATGCTCATTCCATTTATGAGCTGCTCTGCAAAATTACCAATCTATGCATTTTTCACAGCGGCATTTTTCCCGCATCAGGCTGCACTCGTGATGGTAATCCTTTATGCGGTTGGAATCTGTGTAGGCATTATCACGGCTGCGATTTCAAAGAATACGCTTTTCAAAGGCCAGGCAGTGCCTTTTGTCATGGAGCTTCCGAACTACAGAATGCCGGGTGCAAAGAGCACGCTTCATCTCATGTGGGACAAGACGAAGGACTTCCTGCAGAGAGCATTTACGATTATCTTTGTTGCATCCATCGTTATCTGGTTCCTGCAGAGCTTTACGCCGCACATGGCAGTTGCAACGGATTCTTCGACCAGCATCCTTGCCGTAGTCGCAGGCTTCATTGCACCGATTTTCAGGCCGGTTGGTTTTGCAGACTGGAGAATTACAACAGCGCTTATTTCAGGCTTCATGGCAAAGGAGAGCGTCGTCTCGACACTTTCCGTGCTTGTCGGTGCAGATGGAATTACTTCTATCCTGAACCCGCTTTCAGCCTTCTCGCTCCTGATATTCTGTCTTCTCTATACGCCATGTGTCGCAGCGATTTCTTCAATCAGGAATGAGCAGGGCGGAAAATATGCGCTTGGCACGGTCGTATTCCAGTGCCTTGTCGCCTATGCCTGCTCGCTGATCGTGTACCAGGTGGGAAGCCTGTTCTTTTAAAATTTGTAAATTCAGAATAGAAGGCCGCACATCTGCATTGCGAAGGGATAGCATATGCAAATGCATGAATTCAAAATATAAAAGAATACAGTGACAACAAATAAAATATTGATTTATATCAAAAGCATATTCATCTTGAATTGTCAAGACCAAATATGCTTATTTTTGCACATTTAAATGAACTGTATTTTCTTGACAAAATGGGATGAAAAAGTAAAATAAAAAATATTATTTATGAAAAATAAATACGAGGTTGAGAAAAGAAAAGTGCCCGGCAAAGCCGGACACGAAACTGCACACTGCAGACTAAATAGCGATTTCGGAAAAATCCTTATTTGAACTCGCCTTGTTAATTCTTCATTAATGTAGCATTTGTAAAAATTTTTGTCAATAGAAAACTTGGAGGTAGTCTATGAAATATTATCTTGGACTTGATATGGGAACGGATTCTGTAGGCTGGGCAGTGACTGATGAACATTACAATATTGTAAGAGCAAAAGGAAAAGATTTTTGGGGAATTCGGGAATTTGAAGAAGCAAAGACAGCCGCTGATAGAAGAATGCAGAGAACCAGCAGACGAAGGCTTGAGAGAGAAAAGGCCAGGATAGGACTTCTTAAAGATTATTTTAAGGATGAGATAGACAAAGTTGATCCTTCTTTTTACGCCAGGCTAGACAACAGTTTTTTTAAAATTGAAGATAAGGCTGAAGAAGTACAATACAAAAATATTTTTTTTAATGACAAAGATTTTACAGATAAAGACTATTACAAGAAATATCCTACTATTTTTCATCTTATAAGCGAATTAATCCATGATAAAACCCCACATGATGTTAGACTGGTGTATTTAGCATGCCTGAATATTTATAAACATAGAGGAAATTTCTTAAATCCAGCTCTAAGCAAGGATAATACAAAAATTAATATTGCTGATAAATATCAAGAGTTAAAGCAAGCCCTGAGTGAACAGACCGATATTATTCTTCCAGAAATGTTTAATGAAAATTCTTTTAAGGTAATAATGTGTGACTCTTCTAAGAGCAGGACATTGAAGTATGAAGGCTTAAAGGATTTATTTAGTATAGAAAAATCAGATAAGCAGATATTGGAAATATTTAAGGCAATTGCAGGTTTAAAGGTAAATGCAAAGAATATTTTTTCTCTTGATACAGAAGAAAAAATAGAATTTTCATTTTATGAAGGAAATTTTGATGATAAGGCACCTGATTTAGAAAAAGAGGTAGGAGAGGATTTCTTTAATATTATTGCCTTGATGAAAGAGATATATGATGCATGCGAATGGGATACAGTGATGGCTGGATATGAGTATCTTTCAGATTCAAGGGTAGCATCGTATGAAAAGCACAAAAAAGATCTTGTCATCTTAAAGCGAGCTTTTAGAAATAATAAATCAAAAGATGATTACGAAAGATTTTTCAGAACCGATGAGGATGGTACTTATGGTGATTATGCAGGTTCAAATAATTCAGGAGAAAAACATAGGAGACGTGGAAGTAAACATAGACAGGAGGATTTCTACGATTCAGTAAAAAAGGAATTTAAGGGGCTGGAAAAAAATGGTGATCCTGATATAGATTATATTCTTACAGAGATTTCAAATGGTACATTTATGCCTAAACAGCTTACTCCGTCAAATGGCGTCATTCCTTTTCAGGCACATTATAAAGAACTCAACGCAATATTAAATAATGCTTCAAATTATCTAGGATTTTTGAATGATATTGATAGTGAAAGCGGTCAGTCTGTTAAAGCAGACATTCTACAGATATTCGAATTTAAGCTGCCATATTATATAGGACCAGTTACTACAAAAAGCACAGAAAATGGTGGAAACGGCTGGGTAATAAGAAAAGAGAATGGAAAAGTTCTACCGTGGAACATTGAACAGAAAATTGATACAAAGGCGACTTCCGAAGCTTTTATTCAAAGAATGGTTAGAAAATGCACATTCCTGTCGGATGAAAAAGTCCTTCCAAAGTCATCATTATTATATGAAAAATTTTCTGTATTAAATGCAATTAATGCAATTTCAATAAAAGGGGAAAGAATTAGCACAAACATTAAGCAAGATTTATATCATGATAAATTTGAAAATGGGAAAAAAGTCACAAAGACACAAATTGTCAGATATTTAAATGGTAGAGGATTGGATGTAACTGAGAATGATATTACGGGAATAGATGATATTATCACAAGCCAGCTTTCAACTTATCACAGGTTTTATCAGATATTTGGTGACGATATGAAGAAAGATTCATACAAAAATATGGCTGAGGATATCATTTATCTCAGTACAATTTTTGGTGACGAGAAGAATTTTATAAAAGATAAAATAAAAGAAAAATATGGGGATAAGCTTTCTGATGAGCAAATCAAGAAAGTATTGTCCATTAAATGTACTGACTGGGGCAAATTATCAAAGGAATTTCTTGAGCTAAAAGGCTGTAAAAAAGATACCGGCGAAGAAATAAGTATCATTGAGGCAATGTGGGAAACATCAATGAATCTTATGGAGCTTATTAATAGTGATGATTATACATTCGGTGAAATTCTAAATGAGAGACAGACAAAAGCATTTTCATCATTAAAAGAATTAAAACCTGAAGATCTTGATGATATGTATTTTTCTGCTCCTGTTAAGAGGATGGTATGGCAGACATTATTGATTATTAAGGAGCTTGAGCAGGTTCTTGGTTCAGCACCTGAGCGAGTATTTGTCGAGGTAACGAGGTTTCATGAAGAAAGCAAGAGAGCTGTATCAAGAGAAAAGATGCTCCTTGATCTTTACAAAAATGAAGATAAGTATTGGAAAGACATAATTTCTGAGGCTTCTGTGAATGGCAGACTCAGAAGTAAGAGGATGTATCTCTATCTAAAGCAGCAGGGAAAGGATCTCTATACCGGAAAAGAGATTCCTCTTGATGAGGTCTTTAATAAGGGAAAATATGATATTGACCATATATATCCCCAGAGCCTCACAAAAGATGACAGCTTGGACAACAATATGGTTCTTACGGATAAGTCTGTAAATAACCATAAACAGAATATTTATCCATTGGAGAAGAGTATTAGAGATAACTGCCATTCTTTGTGGGTAGCACTTCATGCTAAGGGATTTATTAATGATGAAAAATATAATAGGCTTACTGGAAATCAGCCACTTACAGACGAACAGCTGGAAGGATTTATTGCTAGGCAGCTTGTTGAGACCAGTCAGGGAACAAAGGCGATTTGCGATATATTAACACAGGCTCTTCCAGATACTAAGATAATTTATTCAAAAGCAAAAGTGGTTTCAGATTTTAGAAATCTATATCATATCTATAAGAGCAGGATAGCAAATGATCTCCATCATGCCCATGATGCTTATCTGAATGTTGTAGTAGGAAATTCATATTATGTGAAATTTACTGACAGCCCGCATCGATTCATAAAAGAAAGATTTCGTTGCGACGGCGGAAGGTACAACTATAATCTTGCAACATTTTTTGAATCAGATGTGTCAAATGGCAAAGAGACTGCATGGATTGGTTCTGGTGATGAGTACAATAATGATAATGAAAAAGGTACTATTCTTACGGTTAGGAAGATGTTGAAAAAAACATCACCTATGATGACAAGGCTAACTTTTGTAAATCATGGGGGCATATCTGATCAGACGCTAATAAGTGCAGAAAAATGTAAAAAGGAAAGTTATCTTCCAATTAAAGTAAATGATACAAGATTTGATGTAACGAAATATGGTGGATACCAGAAAATAAATGCAGCATACTTTTTCCTTGTAGAATCAAATGGCAAAAAAGAAGAAAAAGTAAGAACTTTTGAGACAGTACCTGTTTATCTAGCAGTAAATATTGAAAAAAATCCTGCAACGTTAGAGGAATACTGTAGGAAAGTATTAAAATTGCAAAACGTTAGGATACTTGTTAGAAAAATTAAGATACAGTCACTTATAAAGTACAATGGATATTTATTAAATATTTCAGGTAAAACAAATGATAGATTGTTTGTGCGTAACGCTACAAATTTATTTATTGAACAAAAATATTTAAATTATATTAAGAAGATAGAAAAATATAAGGATCAGCAAGTCTTAGATGAAGAAATTAATAAAGATAACAATATTGAGCTGTTTGATTATTTAGATGAAAAGCATAATAAGGGAATATTGTTGCACAGGCCTAATCCAATTGGAAAAAAGCTTGCCAAAGGGCGGGAAAAGTTTGTGAATTTGTCAATAGAAGAGCAATTAAATGTACTTTACGAGATATTAAATGCAACTGCTATTATTGCTGGATGCGGAGCAAATCTCAATCTAATTGGAGAAGCTGCAAAGACTGGAGTTATGACGATAGGGAAAAATATTTCGCAAGCTACACAATGTTGTTTGATAAATCAGTCAGTTACAGGAATCTATACTAATACTATAGACCTGTTAAAGATATGAGCTGGCGGACTGTCGTAATCTCAAATAGTGCAAAGCTTGATTACCAGATGGGTTTTCTGGTGGTCAGACAAAAAGAGATTACAAAAATTCATATCAGTGAAATATCGATATTAATGATAGAAAATACTGCTGTTTCACTTACAGCAGCATTGCTATCAGAACTTACGAAAAAGAAAGTTAAGGTGATTTTCTGTGATGAAAAGCGGAATCCATCATCTGAATTAATTCCTTACTATGGAAGTCATGATACCAGCATCAAGATTCGTGAGCAGATCAAGTGGTCAGACGACATAAAAAAGGCAGTATGGACAGAGATAGTTTCTGAAAAGATAAGAAAGCAGGCAGAACATTTAGCTGAATATGGGCTTTCTGAGGCTCAAATGCTGCTAAGTTATATTGATGAAATAAAGTTTGGTGATGAATCAAATAGAGAAGGACATGCTGCAAAAGTTTACTTCAACGCATTATTTGGAAAGTCATTTACAAGATCAGAAGAAAATAGTATTAATGCGGCATTAAACTATGGCTATGGGATTATTCTTTCGTGTTTTACAAGAGAAATAGTCAAGAATGGGTACATAACGCAGCTTGGACTTTTTCATGATAATATGTTCAATCAGTTTAATCTCGCTTCTGATTTGATGGAACCATACAGGCCTCTTGTTGACAGAACCGTAAAGAAACTTAATCCTCAAAAATTTGAACATGAAGAGAAAGTAGAAATGTTAAAGATATTGCAGCAAAGCATAACTATTGCAGATAGAAAGGAATTTGTCGATAACGGCATCATGATTTATTGCAAGAGTGTTTTTGACGCATTAAATGATAAAGATCCGTCATTGATAAAGCATTACCAAATTGAGCTATAGATTTATGAGAGTAATTGTATTTTTTGATTTGCCGGTACTTACTTTAAAGAACAGAAGAGACTATGCGCATTTTCGGAAATATCTCATAAAATCTGGTTTTATGATGGAGCAGGAATCTGTTTATTCAAAACTTGCTCCAAATTCAACTGTAGCGGATTCGATTATTGAAAATGTCAGAAAGAACAAAGTTGATGATGGTTTGATTGAAGCACTTAAGGTTACAGAAAAGCAATACAATAATATTCAGTTTATTACAGGAGAAAAGCAGCATGATGTACTTGATAGTGATGAAAGGCTGGTAATATTATGAGGCTCTGTATACCGAATTTAGGATTTGATATTGAGTTGGTTGAAAATATTCCTACCGTTATCATTATTGAATCTGAAAGTACTTTTTCTTCAGTAATGTCAGATATTTGGAATCAAAATAATGGTGACATTGGAACAATAAGAATTTCTGATAAGGATAAATCCATCAAGTTTTCTGATTCGTGTGCTTGTGTTTTCAATCCATTTGCAATAAATATTAATGAAAAAAAGATACTTAACAAACTTTATAAGGAATTGACAGAGGAGGTGAATGAAAGTCTGCAGTTAGAAACGACAGAGTTTTTTTCAAAAACAATCACGTACCTTGACAAAATAATAGAGCTTTCTCCATATGGTCTTACTTATAATGCTGAGACTGGAATAAATTCTATTCTTAAATGCTATGATTTTAAGATAGAAGAATCATATGATTCTCTTTCAGAGAAAATCATTGAATATGCAAAGGCCTTTCATAGAATTTGTGGTGTGAATATTCTGATTACTATGAATATTAAATCATTTATTTCATCCCATGAAATGAAATTGATATATGAAGCCTTGGCTTATGAAAAAATCTTTATGATTGACTTTGAAAACCAGCAAAAACCATTGGAAATCAACGAAAAAGGCTGGATAATTGACAGAGATTGCTGCATAATAGAAATGAATTAACACCTGTTTCGCAGATAGGATGGCTCAGTGAGAACCTCATTTGAGG
>ONHZ01000067.1 GCA_900317755.1 uncultured Lachnospiraceae bacterium | reverse complement strand
GAAATCAATCCGGAAAAAAAGACTTTTCCGGTCAGCCTCCTGTGCCGCCAGAAGCACAGTAGGCAATTTTATTTTTTATTTTAGAGAAAAGGAAGGAAATAGTATATGGCTGAAAGGGTACTTGCCATACAGGTTGGAGAGAACATCACACGAGTCGCTGAAGTCGATGCAAAGACTGACAAGATGCGTGCTTACCATGCATTCGCATTCCAGACTCCTGGTGGGACTTTCGATGATAAGGGCATCATCCAGTGTAATCCGCAGTTTAGAAATTATCTGGCAAAGCTTCTTGCAGATACAGGAATCGCTACGAGAAAAGTAGTTTTCCTCATCTCCGCAAACAAGATTGGTACAAAGGAAGAGTCGCTGCCTGACATGAAAGACAAGGTCATGAACGACTACATCAAGACGAACATCAAGCAGTTCTTCCCTCTTGATATTTCACAGTATCAGATTGTTCACCGTATCAATGGAAATGGCAAGACCGGTGAGAAGAGAGTACAGATGTATGCTATTCCCCGTGAAATCATTGAAGCCTACAAGGCTTTCGCTAGTTTCTGCGGACTGCAGCTTACAGACATTGAACTTCTTGAGAACGCCATCGCTGAGGTAATGAAGAAAATCCGTAAGGTCGGTGTTGGTGCGAATATCGATATCGAGGAGAATCATTCAGTACTTACCATCGTAAAGGATGGCGGTATCGAATTCCAGCGTATGATTCCATACGGCTTCTCTAGTGTAGTAGAAGATGTCATGGATCAGAACATCTTTGGCGACAATCTTTCTTATATGGAGGTTCTCTCAAAGCTCCGTTCAAATGATTCTTTCTATGCACATATCGAGGATCTTTCTACAGGTGGCAGTCGTCTGAAGGATACGACGACAGAGGATGTTCGCCACCTGATTGGAAATCTCGTACGAATGATTGATTATTATTCGTCACAGCATCAGGACATCACGATTCCTTTTGTCACAATGGAAGGTCTTGGTTCTGATAACAGATCTTTCATGACACTCATTTCAAATGAGTTCCCTCTTGAAGTTCAGAGAATGGCCTCAAGCGAAGGAAATATCGTTCGAAACCTGAAGGAGATTTCATCACCATCCTTCTACTTCGTAAATGCCATTGCTCCGTACAGACCGATCGGAATCGAGCTTCATGCAGTAGATTCAAAAGAGGCGAAGGATGTACGCTCAGCAGCAACGCTTCGTTATTCAATCATTGCATTTGCTATTTTGTGTGCGATCGGTGTGGGTGTTTCAGCTTTCCAGCTCATACGAAAGGGAATGTACCAGCATCAGATCGATACGTATCAGGCAGAAATTGATAAGATGGCACCTGCAAAGGCAGTATATAATCAATACTTAGCTACTTCTAGAGAATACAATTCTCTTGCAGCACTTGACAGCTACTCTGTTACAGCTGAGCAGAAGCTACCGAACATAATTACAGAGCTTGAGCAGAAGCTGCCGACGGGCACGAACGTACAGAGCCTGAACATTTCATCTACCGGAATGGTTCTTTCGATGACGGCTCCGGACAAGGATACAGCCGCTCTCACGATTCAGAATCTCCGTACCATGACAGATGTCGATGTTTCTAATGTCGCATCTCTTGCAGGTGGCGAGACTGAGGCCGGTACATCATATTCTTTTACTGTGAACCTTTCATACCGTCCTAAGGATACTACGAGCGATGCCCAGAATACAGACGGCACGAATACAGACACGCAGAGTACTGAATCAACAGATACTCAGAGCACAGATAATACAGAGAATACGGAGGGCCAGAACTAATGGGTGAAGAAAATACAAATCAGCAGGCTGGCCAGGGTCAGGCTGCAGAGAACGGAAAGAAAGAATCTACCATAAAGCTAAATAATCAGCTCATCGCACTGCTTTTGGTTCTTGGTGGTATTGTTATCATACTTATTTCAGTATTCCTGATCTGCATGCCAGCACAGACAGATATTGAGTCATTGAAAATGACTCTTGAGCAGAAGGAAGCTGAATACCAGCAGACACTTGCAATTGCAGCTAAGCAGGCACAGTATGAGCAGGAGATCGCTGTAGACGAGGCAAATATCAAGAATATCCTCGCACAATATCCTTCCGATGTGAAATACGAAGATGAGATCTTCTATGTAAAGGATATCCTCGAGACGAATTATACTACTCTTGATTTCACTTCACTCGGATTCTCACCGCAGCTCATGGTCATCTCAAGCGACCAGGCTCTTGCAGCGCAGGGACAGGGTGCAGCTTCTACAGACGGCACTACGGACGCTACAGCGCAGAATGCTTCAGGCGGCATGAGCGGTTACCAGCTTTATTCTACACCACTTTCACTTGCAGGCACTATTGGATATGATGATTTCAAGAGTCTCATTGATTACATCAATCATGATACTCAGAAGAAGAACTATGACTCTATCAATCTTTCCTTCGATGAGAATTCAGGAAATCTATCAGTCAGTATGAATCTGAATTTCCTGACTATAGGTGGCACAGACAATGTCTACACACCATCTGTCATTCCTGATACTACAGGCATCGGAAAGGAAAATATCTTTGGTTCTATCGCATCTGGCGGCACAGGAACTGAGACTGTCCTTGACACAGAGGGTGCCAATGCAGAGACTACTGATAATGCAGGCGCTACAAGCGATGCAGGAACTGCAAACAGCACTGCAAGTACAGGCAGCACAGGCACGACTAAGAAGTCCGGAAACTAATAAATATTATTTAGATTAAAGGCATAGTCTTATATTTTCCCGGGATACCGTAAGAAGCATTCCGGGGATTAACAAAATTTCCGCATAGCATATCACGGAGAAAAGATATTATCGTGAGATTCATCATTCGAGGTTTATGACATCCTCTCGTATTGATGACTACAAGTACAAATAGTGGACAGGGAGTGGCGGAAAAAAATAAAGGATATTATGAGGTCACATTTTGAAGAAACAGCTTAGGGATTTTGAAAAATCAAATAAAGGTTTCACCCTGGTAGAGCTCGTAGTAGCTGTCGCCATGCTTGTCCTTGTATCTATTCCTTTTGCGCTCGCCTTCATCACTGCTACAAGGGTGAATGGCACGGCCAGGAACAAGGAGCGTGCGAACACGGTAGCTACTTCTGAGATGGAGTATCTGCGTTCTTCAGATATCAGCAGCCTCACAGCTATTGCTGATGGCTATGGTACATCTGGTGCTGACGTCATACTGAGCAAATCTGTGACAGCATCAGGAGTCACTGCTGACGAAGTCGTCGGAAGGCTTTGTTCAAACGGTGAGAAGAGCGATGTCATGAACCCACGCTCTTTGAATTCATACAACTACTTCAGGAATGTGACAATCGATGGAAAGCCTTTCTGCGTAGAGGCATATCTTGATCCGTTTGGAAGTGCAGGCTCAGGTGCAGCAGCCACTGATACAGAGACTGCATACTACAATAATTCCGGTGCAGCAGCATTCCCTATTCTGAAGACGAATACTGTCTCTACGAACAATACTTCTGCCCAGTATGTGCTTTCAGATGCAGATTGTGAGAAATATGCATCTGAGCTTGCTGAGAAATTCTGGCCAGGAGATACAGAATCTGTTGTCACGGGCACGGGCTCTGGTGCGACAGTTTCCAGAAGAAACAGGCATACTGATGAAGTCATGAAGGGCATGACGAGGACTATCGTATTTAATATCACGAATACCCCGGATACTCCTGTCGGTACGCCTACGATGTACACGACTGATGTAAAGGCTTCAGCACGTTTTACTTATGAATACCGTGGTTCCAGAAAGTATCAGGTACTTCCTGAGCAGGATATATATCAAAACAAGTACTTTGTCACATCCGGTTCTGGTGGTGATGTCTCAAATCTTAAGACTATTTACTTCAATTACAGGGGAAATGAGCTTTCAAGGGCGACAAGGTCCGGACTTCTTGACAATGTCGAGATATTAAATAATGACAACGTTCCTGTCAGGGTCTACATCTTAGAGAATAATCCGGTTCTTCTGAACAGATCTGACTATGGTCTCGGCATTTTCCTTAGCGGAGGCGTAAAGTGGAGTTCTGTGACATCAACAAATATTTCTGATAATGTCATGACTACCGTATTAGTCAGGGATGATGTACAGAAGATGCTGTATTACAAGGCTGCTACGGATTCATCATACCAGTTTAAGAAATACAGGCATATTACTCACGGAAGCTTTGATGCTTCTACTTTGATGAACCTATCGCCATATAATGGCACAGAACGTGCAGTAGATTCAGTTACGCCTATCTATGTAGTGCATTTAAAAGTATATAGTGGTCATGAAAACTATTATGGAGATGAAGATCATCGTGCAAAGAAAGAACTTATCGAGCTTAAGTCAACGCTTCAGTAAAAAATTTCATAAAAAGGGACTGGATAATAGGGGCGCATCTTTTGTCATGGTACTCATGGTCATGGCCCTTATTTTCGTACTGGTTTCTATTATCCTGATGATCACTGTCACGAATGTATTCATGAAGGATGCAGGGCAGAAGAATACAAAGAACTTCTACGATGCAGAGTCTTCAATGGATGAGATAAAGGCAGGTCTCGCAGCTGTCTGCGGCAAGGCAAATACCTATGCAAAGATAAAGGCTGCAGGTGAAGATGCTTCGAACCGTACTACTGTCTACTATCAGAAATATGTCGAGTACATTGAGCATACTCTCGAAGATACTTCTACTTCAACTGCTACCGTAAAGTATTACAAGATAGATCAGTTCACATCCTTTGCAGGTGGTGCTGCTACTGACTCAAGAAGGGCATACGGCTATAATGCTGATTCCTTTGATAGTTCCTATGATGGTCTTTTCAGCTGCCTGAAGGGTACAAGAATTGGAAATGTAAAGCCTTCAGATGCTTCAATCGGCGGCGAGGTACTGACTTCTGAAAGCAGTGGAATGAATTATCTCAATATATATCCTTCAACAGGAGAGGTAGTGCTGAAGAACGTCTCAGTAAAGTATACTGATGACAATGACTACGTGACTCAGATTGATACAGATATCAGGCTCCAGTGCCCGAATGCTGATCTTAATAATACATCTACCATTAATAATGTTTTGTATTACACTCTGATTACAGATGACAGCATCAATCTTTCAGACGGTCATGGTACGAACCAGTTCGAAGGAAATATGTTCGTCGGCTACAATGATTCTGTCATAAACAAGTATAAGGTAAATATGAAGCCTGGAGCTACAGTCACGAGCTCAGCCGGACAAATCTGCTATTTCACAAGCGGTGGAAATATCAATCTTTATAATGATGCCGTATTTGACATTACCAATTCACAGATGTGGGTAAAGGGCATAAAGCTTGTCGGAAAAGGCGAAAATCAAGACCCGCTTGTCCCAGGTACTATCACTAAGGGCAGTACCTTCGAGCTCAATGCCGGTGCAGACAAGAGCCAGACACAGCTATACCTGCAGGATGACCTGAATCTTGGCGTCGATGCAAGAGTCAGCCTTTCAGGCGAGCTCTATGGCTTTGGAAATCCTGAAGACCTTGCTGCTTCAAATATTGAAAGGGATAGTTCAGGAAATATTATAGCCACTGGTACAAAGGGCTCATATGCGATTGCGAATAAGGAAAAGCTTCCTGCGCACAGTCAGACGATGCCGGAAAGTGATACTTCCACAGTACAGGTACTCAGGGATACCAAGTATGATATCAATGAGAAGCCTTATGAGTACAGTTCAGCCATTCTTGTAAATGGCAAGGATACATCGCTTGATCTTTCAGGCCTTTCGAAGATGTCACTTGCAGGCAATGCCTATGTAAATGCGAACCCTACGCCATCTGGCAGGAATAATAAAAACATCCGTACAGGTGAATCTATTTCAGTAAAGTCGAGCCAGAGGGCATACCTCTTCCCGGCAAAGAACCTTAAATTTGATGCGAACCCTGTTTCTGCAAGCAGCTATTCTGCCTATCAGCAGGCAGTATATGATGACAGCGTTTCAAATGGCTCTGTAGATTCTTCGGACAATAGATACTATGTATACCGTACAGGTGATGGTTATGCCGGAACCCGTCTTCCTGTAGTGAAGGATGCTGATGGCACGGACAAGTTTGACTCTGTGACAGGAAAGTATGAAGTAGATGTTTCAAAGATCCGTGTAGACATCACGCAGTTCATTCAAGGGACGAAGAGCGATGGCTCCACTACACAGACAGGTTCTGAACATGGCTGGCGTGATTTCATTGCTGACGGCTATGATAAGAGTTTCTATGATCTAGGCGTTGAAGATGTAAATATCGCAGCCTTCCGGACAGGCAGCAGTCCGGTTCTTTACTTCTTTATGGTATTTAAAAGCGATCAGAAGGCAAATGATTTCTTCAACAAGTACTTCAATCAGACGATGTTCAAAATGAACTCTCTTGAAGAAAGGGTTAAATACTTTACATCAGGCGGCGGTGATAACGGACTTAAGCTTCCTTCAAACCTTTCAAATACATCGAATTTCTACTTCAATGGAAATCTCGTTGCTACGAACCAGGATTCTGTTATCGTACCTGATACATTTACTTCGCTTAAATCGGACTTAGCTACGGCAAATAAAAAGGAGCAGGAAGAGCTTGAGAATTCTGGTGACTTATACGACAAGTATTTCGGCCTCCTTACAAAGCTCGACCCGAGGTACAGCGCACTTACATCAGATGATAAGAGCCATACTCTATATGAGAATGTCATAGATGAGACGCAGCTTGCGGATGCATTTTCTGTCGGCGTCCGTGGAGGCGTGATTGGATATATGAATACTAATAAGAGATATTATGTTTCTGACACCGGAAAGGGCGCAGTAATTTGCTACGAGGCAGATGATCCTACGACAGGAAGGCAGGATATCACAGTTGATGACTCTGACCTTGAAATATTAAAAGATATTTATGAACATAACCATTATGGTTCAAGAAATGATGTCTCATTGAACCTGATAGTTACGAATACGAACCTTACCATAGGATCTCATATCACAGATTTCAAGGGTCTCATGATCGCAAAGGGCAAGATTACCATTGACCATGATATGAATATCACCCAGGATCCTTCAGCTGTAATCGTCGCGATGAATGCAGTCCATATAGCTGAGACAGCAAACGGAAGTACAGGAGAGGGCTACAAGGTCAATGTGCCCAGAGTCATTTTCAAGAATCCGGTTCTTTATTCTATGAACGGTATGAATGTCGATGGTACGCCGGGTCAGGAGAATAACTTAAGCATTACCCTTCCATCCCTTGTCACCTATGAGAACTGGACGAGGCAGTAAGGTGCTATATTTTTTAAGAACCAGGCGGGGCAGTATGGCTCGTCAGGTAGCATTTTATAGAAGTGTGAATTATGAAAAATTTTATGAAAATCACAAAATTTCATAATGACAAAGGCTATTCACTGATAGAGCTTGTCGTGGTCATAGCTATTATGATTGCCGTTGTCGGCGTCATCACGCCTATGCTCTACAATGGTCCTTCGAACAAGACAAAGCAGGATGTCGAGACCTTCAACTCCATGATTGGAAAGAACTCTGTGAATTCCATGGCGAAGCAGAACAGGGCTCTCGAGCTTGGCTACGACAGTACGAAGAATTTTTATTATGTCGCTACCGGAACGCTCACTACGACAGGCGGTGCAGGGTCATTGAATTATACTTTTACTCCTGATGAGACGAGGACTTTTGCAGAAAAGGATACTGTTCAGTACTGTTATTATTCTACGCATGAGCCGGCGCATTCAGGAGAATACTTAAAGCACACTGAGGCAGGTTCCCTTATGACTTTGGATCCTGGTCAGAAGATGTATTTCAGGCTCGACAAGACAAAGGGCAATTTCAAGCCAGTCATCATCACATCGAGTACAGGTTCTCCTATAGTCGATGAAGGTGCAAATGAATATGTCAAATATGTTTACTTCAATTATGAAGAAAAAGCCACAAGAGGATGCAGGCTATATAAGGATACGGGAAAGCATGATGTCTTCAAGGAATGATCAGAAATTGAATAATAAAGGTTTTACCCTTATAGAGCTCCTGGTTTCTATTGCCATCATGGTAATAGTCGCTGGTGCCATAGGAATAATGCTTTCTGGCTCTCTCAGCAATTATGACTACAACCAGACCACGGTAGGTCTACAGATAGAGTCGCAGCAGTATACCCAGCGTATAGGAAATGCTATTCAGACCACGGGCTATGCGGTATATACCTGTCCGGCTACTGATTCAAGTGGAAGAGCAAATCCTGACGTGGACGATCTCTATCTCTATACCTTAGACGGTGGTTCAGGTGCTAGCCAGAACGTCGTATGCGAGATATATAAGGCTGTAGAGACAAGCGCCACCTATACAGAGGGCGGTGCCACTAAGCATTACTATACCATAAACCACGAGACAAAACAGGTAGTGAGGTCGAAATTCGATTCAGGCGCAGCATCTGCTTCAGAATGGACCGGCACCGGCGAGTCCGAACCTCTTGCAGGAGGGATAGCTTCAATACATTACACCGTATATGATACCAATGGAAAGATGTATACTTCCGGATCGTTCACGGGCTCAGGCTCCGCAGGCAGTACCGTATATGCACCGAAGAAGGTAAAGGTCGATGTGCATTTCAAGTCGAAGAACAGGAAGCTCACATTCGAAGATGCATCCTTCTTCTTCAGGAACAGCACGGTAAAGGGTACCACCCAGCACCCATGATAAGTTTATTCTTTTGATATTGTATTGGTCTTCACAGTTTGAATATTAGCCACTTATCCCGACGCAATTGTCGGGATTTCTGTGGATAATTGATAGAAACGAATTTTGTTTTAGAGGTATTTTTTATGAAAAAGAAACTCATTTCATCAGGAATAATTGCAGGATTTCTTGCATTTCTGCTGGCACTGATGCCCCTTCTGAAGGACAGCAGCGCTTCTGCACTCGGGTATGATTCTTCTTCGAATTCCATAGTTTATACCCATTATGCAAATAAGCGAGCAGACAATGCAGCAGAGCTTGGCTCAGCAGAGAATCCATACATTATCATGGAGCTCGTTCCGAAGGATGATATGGCAATGATTGGATACCTCGTATCGAATCAGGGAAAGGTCAGTGAAAAAGCGCTGGCTTCCCAGTTCATCGCTTCTTCAAATGATGCAGCTGCCATCTATAAGAGACTTTTCGAAAGTACCACAGAGACAATCAGGGACGATGTCGTTGAGTCAAATGGTATATTCGGTGGAACCGATACTGTTTCTACCAGCCGAAACGAGTCCAGAAAGGCCTTCACTGATGATGTGACAGATACCTCAAACAATCCTGAGACATATTCGAATTCTGGTCTCAAGCCTGACTACGCACAGTACGGATATTTTGAAAAGGTAGATACGGTTGATGGAAGATATGACCTTAATGTATCTATAGATGATAAGGGTATTACTACATACAAATTCGTAAAAAATGATAAAAATACAGGAAGCTATAAATGGGTAGCGCTCGGCGAATTTAACCGTGTCACTGATGGTTCTACGCCTACAGAATCCCAGTACGTTTTCAACAGAGATTTAAACGGATACAATTTTTCTCATGATGATGATGGGTATTACTATACCCTTAATGGAAAGAAAATATATATAGATCTTGATAACGGTAGTACTTATGAAGTTCCAAAGAAGGGCGTACATAAGTATACGAACTCCGATGGTCCTTTTTCTTATCTTGACAGGAACGGAAGCCCGCTTACTGAAAATACAGATAAGAATGATAAAGATGATGACAAGTATACCGGCACATATGGAGACTATACTACATATATAGATTCCGCTGGCTGGACATATTATAAATATTCATCAAACAATCTTAAATTCCGTCTGAAGAAGTCCGGACAGAACATGAATATTTATTTTATGCCAAGTGATAGTACAGAAGCCACAGCAGAGCATCTTCTTACCCAGACTTCTGACGGTGCGTACTACTGGTATAGTGATAGTACCGGGCAGACTATATATATTACTTCTGCCGGTACTTTCCAGGATGCAAGCCACAACCCTATTTCTATAAAAGCAAACGGCGATTACTCCGGTGCGCTTGAGATTAAAGATAAGTCTGGAAGCACTGCAAGCAGCGTGAAGACGACGAGTGGAAAAGAAAGCGGCACCGAACAGGCTGGAGGTAACAATCAGGATAGTAACGCAAAGCAGAGCACATTTAGTACAGAGGAAGAGTCTGATGATAATAACATCGAGACTAAGACTACTACAAATACTAAGAATGGCACTGTAACGAATACAGATAGCAATAATAAAACAAACAGCGAGACAACAAATAGCAATAATAAAACAAACAGCGAGACAACAAATAGCAATACAAAGTCTAATACAACTACGCCAACAGAAAATAAGGCCACAGAGACAACACCTGCAAATGACAGCCTGCCATTTAATTCAAGCTTTAATTCCACGACCAAATCCGTAAAGGCTGGCATCACAGCATCTAAGGCTGATTCAAGTATGCTGGTGGCTTCGTCTGATAATGGATCTCAGACAGAAGATGATTCTACACCTGCTAATGGTGAGAATAATAATAATGACAACAATGACGTCGGCAACGGAAATGGTGATGGCCAGGGTGACGGTAATGGAAGTGATTCGCAGACTGGCGATGATAAAAACAGTGATACAAACAATAATGATAGCCAGGGTGGCGACTCAAACAATGATACCACCCCAGCAGTCGATCTCTCGAACCTGACACTTTACACTTCACAGAACATCGAAATCGGTCGGAAGGCATTTACCCTTTACAATCCTACGACAGACAATGGAAAAGATGTGTATGATTACACTTCCTATACAGGCGAAAACTTTTTAGATCAGTGGAATAGTACTACAGATCTTGCAAATCTCGTATCCGGTTCAGGAAGCGTGACAAGATACTATACGGCAAGATTTGATGCTTCCTACTGCATGACATACCAGTATGTCATTAAAAACAATGACACCCTTGCAAAGAAGATCTTAGGAAAGGGTGCATATGATGCAGAGAGGAATCCGGACGGAGCTCATATCGAGGTAGTACCGGTAACACCTGCTGAGATAAATGCTGCTAAAAATAGGGCAGACTTCATAAATGATGCCGATATGATCGTCATCCACGATATGCTCGATGCCCGTCTCGTAAAGGATTCAAACGACTACATGAGAGACCTTGTACCGGCAGACTTTTTTGATGGCAATGGCGTTTATCATAAGAAGGGTGATGAAGGCTATCACTATATCTTAAATACTGCAGGCTATAAGGTGAAAAATGCAAGCGGGGTAGTGACAGAATCTACTGTTAAGTATTTCCACGGTGATGATGCCGCAGGACTCCTCGAATCAGCTGTAGATAATGATATTGTGGATGGTACTTCACTAATGGAGTCTTCAGACAGTAATACTTCTTATACAGGAGATGCTAGAACAGCGCCTACATTTCCTACTGGAATGTCTAAAAGCAGCGGCGCTACAAGAGGCTACTTCGCTACAAGAGGCTACTTCACGAGCTCAAACGATATCGAAAAGGATGTCCTCGACCTCCTTGTAAGGCGTCAGGCAAGCGGAAGTCCTGCTGCTATGATCCTCGACAGCTCCGCAATCTACAAGGAATCCTCGACAGACTTAAGTACGCCGACGACGACACAGACATCATCAGGCGCAGTTACTACGGAAGAGAGCCCAAACTACCACGATGGTGTACCGAGTGCGCTTACGGTGTCATTCAAATCTAATGGTTATGGTGGTACTCAGGGATGTTCAGATCCAGTAAATCATACTAATCCAAACAGTCCGAATTACCTTCATCCAGATTCAAGAAACTCTAACGGGAATTTGGATTTATATGAAAACCATTATTCTATAGAGTTTACGAATAATACCAGTACTCCATTAGGTATGTATTCAATGACAATAATGCTTCCAAGCTATATTTTCTTTGATACTACTACTTCTGGACAGATGGGAAATAATACTGATGAGTATTCAATTACAAATCATATAGTTGGTGATGTAAATGAATTGACAATTACTTTCTATAATAAACAGGATCATCAACACGGTGAAACAGGATTTATGCAATTAAAATCCGATGGTGAATCTAATTCCGCAGGTCTGTGGCTAGAGTGTTTGCAGAAGGATCAGGATAAAGCAAATCAAGTAGACCTTAATAAATGCCCAATTACATTCAGGGTTACTGATGGTACACGTGATTATAGTTCTTCTAAATTTAACCAGGATGTTGCAGAGCGATTAAACGAGCTTTACATTATTAATAACTATTACGGAGCAAAGTATTACTACAATATTTACTGTGCTAAACGTGGTTCAGATGGAAAGATTACAGGCGACGATATTCCTGACTATACAGATCCATCAATTACAGGATATGCTGACGATACTGATGCAGAACATTCGTATCCTGTAACGAAGCTTGAAACAGAAGAAGTCGTTGAAAGTGAATATTACAAGTATTCTAAATATACAG
Source organism: uncultured Lachnospiraceae bacterium (assembly GCA_900317755.1). Taxonomy (GTDB): domain Bacteria; phylum Bacillota; class Clostridia; order Lachnospirales; family Lachnospiraceae; genus RUG306. Next base: position 55,198 of record ONHZ01000067.1, on the reverse strand, counting down.
GGAAAGAGATAAATGAGATCCGTGACGCCTTGAAGCCGCTCACGATGGACGTGGATAACCCGTACAATTACTACTCGACGCAGGCACAGGATGCGGCAAACATCACCCTTGATAATTACGGGAAATATGTAAATACCCATTTGACGCAGGGCAGCTACGGAAACGGCATAGGAAAGTCGCCGTTTGTCTGGGATTTCGACGGAAACAGGTCTGCCTTCTCGACAGCTTTCAATATGTCAAAGTATACGACTGCGGCGGTGGCAGATGGCACAAAAGGCACGGCAAGCCTTACTGCCCTTAATAATACCGATGGGAAGAATAATGCATGCAATACAGTCGGTACAGCCAGCAATATCGTAAAGGCCGCATCTACCGGACTTTCAAATGAAGATGCAGCGAAGAGCGATGCAAAACAGCAGGAGGCAGAATATGCGGCTCTTACAGGTGCGGATATTTCAAATGTCGACACGACGACATCAAAGGACTACGGCATCACGCGTCCGCAGTACATGGATTCTGATGTTAAAAAAGATGCAAGCGGAAACCCGGTACTAGATAAAGATGGAAATCAAATACCAAATGTAGACAAGACAAACCTCGATGAAGTATTCGATCAGAGGTTTGCGAAGGATGCCTCCGGAAACGTACTTGCTGTTGATGCAAGTGGCAATGTCACAGGCACATATACAGGAGCAGAGGGAACTACAGCCGCACTCCAGGTTTCCATCACCCGTGCAGACATGCTCGCATTTATTAATAAAGAGGCCCAAGGCTACAACGGCACGACAGGTGATAAGTACAAGACTTCTCTCAAGATCCTCGAGGTGGAGCCTACCGACGAATTTGTCTATGGCTCATATTATAAGACTGAGAAAAATGATGCTGCATCGAATGCTACTTCCAAATATTTCAATCACATGAATAATAATATGGGTATCAATATCTCCACAAATGTGGACTGGTACTCAAATTTCACTGCAATTAAAAATGGCTTTGTATATAATGCAGAAAGGAGAAGCAGCATTACTTATCAGGGTCATACCAGATATTATTATTCCGGAGTTAATAACCGGTGGAATCTGAACAAGGTCTCTAAAGGAAGTGCAAGTAGCGCAAAGGAATATATTAAATATGAAAATAGAGACTGGAAGGACTGGAAGGAATATTTTTATTCCATGATTCCGGGCTTCATCGGCAGTGGTGTATCAAATGACGGTGCCTCAGTAAACGACTACATGAACGATGTCACGATCGAGACCATGCCTGTATGGAAATTCAATGCAAAAAATGAAGACATCAATTCTGAATATGATATTATCGTTGTGGGCGCAACACAGAATTATAAGAATGGCCAGCTTAAGAGAATTTATTCAAAAGGCAGATATGGCGAGGATAATAACTTCTATGTAGATACTCATATGAATGGCGCTGATAATAATAACAACAGAATGTTCTTTAGAAGATGGATCTGCTACAATGACCCAAATCTTGAATCCTACGATATGAATCTTCTTGGACCTAGTGATAATGTAGGTACTCCGCCTTCTCATGATTCACTCGGTGATCCTTCCTATGCTCTTGCCTGGACGGCAGTCGGCGACTATGTGGATACCAGCTCGGGAAATTCTTTCATGAATGAGGGCTGGTACGCTAATGATACTAAAAATGCCAACACACCATACGCTTACAGTGGAAAGGTCGTAATAAATACAGTATCCGGTGCATGGATTAATACCAGGTTCACAGAACGGCCTACCAGCGACACAACAACTATTATTTCAAATGGTGGCTCAGATGCTTCACAGGCAGGAACCCGTTATGAGGCAAGAGATTTTACAAAGAAAAAGGCGGAAGCTCTGCTTGATTTTGCAGATAAAAACCTTCTTGTAATAGATGATGCTGCATATTCAAATGGCGCGGTAGATGGAAATCTTGTTGATTCAAGGTCCGAAATGTATTATGTAGCAAAAACATATTTTCGCGGTCAGAAGAATATCAGCATGCCATCTTCAATAAAGGATAACAGGTCACTTTTCAATGTGAGGAAAAATACACTGCTTACACAGTGCGATTTTTCAACGGATGGTATTGCAGATGCAAAATGGCCTGTAGAGTATTCATATACTGATAATCCAATGAATGCCACTTCGAATTCACAAAAGGTAAATGGTGATGACGGTCTGGTATTTACTGTTTCTGTCGATGGTAAAAAATACAACAATGATGGAACATTAAAGACATATCATATCAATGTCTACACTGATGTAAACAACAATTCAGTATATGACGGCAGCCTTTCCGAGCAGAGGAAGACTCTTTCATTCGCTTACAACGATAAAAATGAAAATGGAATATATGATCCCCGGGAAACCCAGCCGAAACCAATAAACGCTGGAACAAGTGAAAAACTTACTGCCGTAAGTATTTATGACATCACCGATAGCAGCAACAAGATAGAGATTTCATCGACCCAGCATTATCCTTATGATGCCATATATGCTGGAAGAAAGTATTCTGTCGAGGCTGCATTATCCGACAATTATTTTGGAGCTATCGGTTATAAATTCGAAATATCTGAAGGGCATATTGACGATATTTCAGAAGGGATGAGCGCAGATGACAGAAATGCTTCCCTTAGATCAGAAAAAACCGGACTAACCCGATTCAGCCAGGCAGGAAAAAAGATAATCCACATCTTACAGATAAACCCTGTAGCAGATATGAGACATAATGCGCCAAATAATACAATGGCCTTTTATGAAATGCCGGCATTTAAAGAGCAAATGGCAAATGTTCCTGACTTTTATGTAGAAATTGATTTCCTGCAGAATAATGCTTCAAATGGATTCTATGATTATGACAAAGATTATGACAAAGATTATGACAAAGGCCAATGGCATTCAGGCAGTTTCACTACAGGTGATGTTACCCTGACTTCATCCAATAACAACGGCACAAATGGCTGCGTGGCTGAAACATGGCCGCTTGTTCAAAGTAAGGATGGAGATTTTACATTTACCTTGCATGACCTTACTGACTTTTCACTATTCCTGGAAAACTACGACATGGTATTCCTTGCAGGACGAGATTCTGCAATGGTATCAAACGATCCTGTTTTTATAAAAGGGCTTGACAAATATTCTGCCCAGGGCGGATCGATTATCATGTCGCATGATATGGTGTCTTCTTTCTTTAATATCCATTCCATAAGCTCGGCTGACAACAGGTTTAGTGCATGGAACAGGCAGATGATGCTGCAGATTTATTATTTCCGGAAGCTGCAGGGACAGGTGGAAAAATACTATACTCCTGGCACTACGAATTATTCTTACAATACCATGTATGCATCAAGCAAAAAGGACAGAGAGAAGTCTGTCATGATGCCTCTTGAAGCCACATTTGCATTAGCATTAAATAAATCAGATGCTCATAGCGGGACTGAACTTTATGATGCGGCAATTGCCAACGATGTCCGCTTTGCTGACCAGTATGATTTCACAAAGAGCTCTGAATATCTGGATAAAGTAGTTGATGACACGCTTGCAACAGGAAACCAATTATATGGAAAGCCTGATCCATATTCAGGTAAATATAATGATTCTCCTGACAATGACAGAGCCATTATGACACGAGATGCAAATAATGGTTGGGACCTTCGTTTTGACAAGAAATATCCGGCTGGCTGGCAGTCAGATGACAGTTCAAGATATGCAGATGGTTCCTGGCCTGGTCAGACCGAAGGCGAGTATGCCAAATATTTTGCCAGCCTCGTCACGAATAATGATCTCTATAATCTGGAGCACTATGTGACTGATAAGGTCAATCAGAATCTGATAGAGGATGTAAACTCGTTTGGTCTTTGTGGTAAGAACGGCAGTACAGATCTTGCCATAAAGAACTGGGGCTGGGTTCCTACAACAGAAAATATTCAAAATGTAAATAAGGGCAAGGTATCTTCATATCCATTTGATATGTGTAAGGATGAGTCCAATGGCCTGGTAAGTGTTACAACTACCCATATGCAGCAGTACAGGCTTGATCTTGACCATACGAATGATCCTGCTCCTCGGGTAGATGGCAAGATGTCAAATATTACTGATGACACGATAGTCTGGTATAATCTTGCAAATACGGATAACAATAATTTGTACAATTTCCAGAAAGGTGATTCTGCTAATAATTATTATATTTATACAAAGGGAAATATTACATATACCGGTGTAGGTCATTCAAGCGTAAGTCAGGCATCGGAGATCAGGCTTTTCATAAATACAATGATAGCATCTTACAGGCCTGCTGAAGGCACTCCATATATCAAAGTCACGAATTCTGATATCAGAACATCTGGCGATACTACCACGGTTTATTTCGATGAATCTACAGGTAATACAGGAATCATCACCTTCCAGGTCATGGATCCTACACTCGCAAATATTAAAAGAGATTATTACCTGAAAGTATACGAGGTCGATCCGGATGGAACTGAAAGGCTTGCTATAAATGGTACTATTACAAAAGATCCTTCTGCTGAGCATGTATTAAGCCTGTATAGCGAAAATACACTGACAAATGCGGTAGATGTCGAAAACGATGCTACAATCGACGGGACAAGCAAAAACGAGCTCGTCTCCGGAGAATATGGCTTCAGATACAAGGTCCAGAAAGGCGGACGGTACTGCTTCCAGGGCGATGTTGGCAAGAAGTACTGCATACATCTCTGCTATAGGAATTACAAGACAAATTCAGCTAAAAATAAAGTCGACTATGGACTATTCAAGGAAGTAAGGCACTATGTCAAGCTGCAGAAACTGGAATACTTCGACCTGTACTGATGCATATTTCAAGAGGCGGCCAGACTTTCGAGTACCGACTGCTTCAGCCTATTGTAAGATTCAGGGTTTGTTCTAGGGCATAACTAAAAATTAAAGCTCATGGGAAATTTCCCATGAGCTTTTTTGTGCGCTTTTATTCTATTATTGGCGATTTTTCTAGAGATATTTCAATTATCTCTTTTTGATGCTATAATCATGGAAGGAGCAGGGAAGGATAATGAATGAAAGAAACAAAAACTATATACGAGGCGGAAAGGAGAAAATTATGAATTCTGCAGTAAAAATAAATAACAATATTGATTTTTCAAAAGCCAGGAAGAATCCGTTCGCAAAAATCGCTGAGGCATCCAGTAAAAATAATGGTGAACTTTCTCCATCAGTAAGCAGGCAGATGATGAAGGAGGCAATAGAAGAACTTAAGAAGGTCTAAGGCTCAAGCATTCTATATTATAACTGCTGAAATATAGTTTGAGAGGGTAGACGGAGGGGGATGTGAGCGTACAGTTTGTTCTTGGCCGGGCAGGGAGCGGCAAATCAGAATATATATACAAAAAAATACTTGAAGAGGCGGCAGCAAATCCTGAGAAGAATTTCTATCTTTTCGTACCGGAGCAGTACACGCTTACGGCACAGCTGAAGCTTCTTGCGCTTTCAGATACCAAGGCGCTTTTCAATGTCGAAGCGCTTTCTTTCACACGCTTTGCAAGACGTGTATTTAATGAGCTTGGCACAGGTACGCTTGATGTGCTCGAAGATACCGGTAAATCCCTTCTTATTTCAAAGATTCTGAAGGAGAATAATGACACACTTTTTACGCTTAAAAATGCGCTGATGAACCAGGGCGGAGTGGAGGAGCTGAAGTCCCTGTTTTCAGAATTTTACCAGTATGGCGTGAAGAGCGAGGATCTTCGAAAGGTATTTGACAGCGACGAGGTAGATCCGTTTTTTAAGAAAAAGGGTGAGGACATCATCAGGCTTTTCGGTGCATTCCAGGAGGAAATCAGCGGAAGATTTTTCACTGCGGAGGAGATACCGGCATTACTCTGCCAGGTCATCGATTCGTCTCTTCTTGTCAAAAATTCCGTATTTTATTTTGATGGATACACGGGTTTTACTCCGGTGCAGTATGATGTGCTGGAACGGATGATGAAGCTAAGCGGGAAGCTTGTGTTCTCTTTCACGATAAATCACGCTGAAACGGTAAATACTGAATCTGCTAGAAATTTCCTGATCAATGCTGAACCCATATCTGAAAATAATTCTGCATCTGATAATACTGGAATATCTTATGCTAGTAATTCTGCATCTGATAATGATAGGATATCTGATGTGAATAAATCTACATCCAATATACATGAAACAGACTTATTTTATATGTCTGAGCAGAGTATTTTGGAAATTACCAGACTCTGCGAATTCACTGGGACTAATATTCTACCTGATATCGTGATGCCGTCACCTGCTGGAAGGCGGTATAAGGAAGGCAGCAGGCTTTTGTTTCTGGAGGAGAACATTTTCAGCGGGAATTCAGAAATTTATTCTGGTTCTGGTAAATTTTCCTTGAAAGAAGCTACGATACACACGAGTCAATCGCAAAATGATGCTTCACATCCAGCAACTTTATTGGACTCACAAAATGATGCTTCACATCCAGCAACTTTATTGGACTCACAAAATGATGATTTACATAACACAGCTTTAAAACAGCATCAATATAGCAAAGACGACTTATCAATATCCCTCTTAGGTGATCCCCGTGATGAAATAGAATTCGTCTGCTCTGAGATTTCACGCCTTGTCAGGACTGGGAAATATCACTACCGGGATTTTGCTGTTCTTGCTGCAGGGACAGCGGATTATGAAGATGATGCACCGCATATTTTTGAAAGCTACGGCATTCCATATTTCATGGACGCAAATGTCAGCATTTTCTTTAATCCACTGCTTGAATTCATAGAGAGTGCGCTTCGAATCGTGCGCTACGGATACAAATCTGAAGACGTAGTGAATTTCATGCGCACAGGTCTTGCGGATTTTTCTGATGATGAGATTGATCTTTTCGATGACTATCTTTTTTCTTCCGGATATAAGGGGAAGAAGGCGTATTCGGAAGACTTCACGCTGCTTCCGGAGGGATTTTCAGAAGAAGAGCTTGCGAAGATAAATGAGATACGATGCAGGCTCTTTTACGGATATGGCATAGATACAGAAGCATCTGGGCAGGGGAGTTATTCAGGCAATTCTTCAGAAGTATTACGAAATGGACTTGGTCATTTTCAGGAAGCACTTTCAAAGAAAAATACGACTTATCGAAAAGATGCCACCGCTCTGTATGAACTGTTGTCATCCTACGATGTCGAGCAGAAGCTTCTTCTGATGCAGCAGTCGTTTTCGGACGAGAATGATGAGATCCATGCGAAGGAGTACGCTGAGATTTTTGGCAGGGTCATTGAAGTTCTTGACAGGATGGTGCGTCTTTTAGGTGACTCTGCATGTACTGTTGATGAATTTTCAGATGACCTCATGATGCTTCTTTCCTCGATAAATGTCGGCGTTCTTCCATACTCAAATGACTGCGTCGTGATTGGTGATATTGAAAGGTCGAGGCTTTCGGAAATCAAGATTCTGTTTCTTGTAGGCTGTCATGACGGGAATATTCCCGGCTCTTTTGGAAATGGCGGACTGCTTTCAGATTCAGAGAGGGAAAAGCTTTCATCACTTGATTTCCATCTTGCGCCGACTGCAAGGGAAAAGGCTTTCATCAAGAAATTCTATCTTTATCTGGCTCTGACCAGAAGTTCAGGAGCACTGTATGTCTGCTACCCTAAAAAGGATAAAGCAGGCAATTCTGTGCTGCCTTCGTATCTGATTCTTGACATCTTAAAGCTCTTTCCAGATATGAAAGTTCATAATGTGCAAAAAAATGCACAGACACGAATTTATTCTGCAGCGACGCTTGTGCCATACCTTGCATCTTGTATGCGGGAATATGCTTCTGATACGGCACAGGATAATATAAATGCAAAATATAGCGATGCATCAGCCCCAGCACGGCATATCATGGATAAACAATGTAGCGATGAAGCAAATAATGATTCTGCAGAGTGCATGCAGGCTGACGCTTCAAAACAAAACATGATTTTTGCACTGATGAATGCATTGAAGGAATATGCTGATTCTGATCATTCAAATAATAGTTCAAATAAATTCATAGATTCAAAGAATGCGAAAGATTCATTTGGCAGCATAGACACAATAAACATAATAAACGCAATATTGTCCGCTGCCTTCTATGATGGCACATTCAGGCCAATAGAAAAGTCGCTTCTCGATGAGGTTCATATTGATGAGGCGACAGGAACGCCTGTCGTCCAGGGCTCAATTTCGACCATAGAGTCGTATTATACCTGCCCCTACCAGTATTTCTTAAGATACGAGCTCGGACTCAAAGAAAAGGAAGAATATGGCTTCCGGAGCCTTGATATTGGTAATATTTACCACCATGTACTCCAGAATTATTCAAATATTGTAAAAGCTTCGGGCAGGGATTTTACGACTGTGCCGGATGATGAAATGCAGAGAATCCTTGAACGCTGCATTGATGCAGAGATGAAGGAACTTTCCGGAAGGTTCTTATTTTCCAGCGCTTCAGAGTCACATATTATCGAAAATGTCAAAAAGACGATTTTCCGCACAGTAAAGGAACTTACTCTGCAGCTTTCGAGAGGGCTTTACCGGCCGAGGGAATTTGAATACAAATTCAAGAATAATATTCTGATTCCGGCAAATATCCAGCAAAACAGCATGGCGTCAGAAAATCAGATTTCTGTTAATCCGGATGCTTCAGAACAACAGATTTCTAATCAATCAGATACAGCTGGAAAATCGTTAGGCCGCCTCGTCCTGAATGGTAAGATCGACCGAATCGACACCGGAATTTCACGTGTGGGCGACCAGATTTTTGTAAGAGTAGTTGATTACAAGACTGGCGACAAGAAATTATCTCTTGAAAATGTTCAGGGCGGCCTTGAACTTCAGCTTTTCACCTATCTCGATGAAGCACTTCATGCGGAGAAGGCGAAGGAGAAACGAAGGGCGGAAAGAAACGGTGTTTTTCCTAGGATGGTCATTCCGGGCGGTGTTTATTTTTCACATGTCGAGAATCCGATTCTAAAGGCAGGAGATCTTGGGGCAGGCGGCATACTGGCTGGGCAGGAGCCTTATGAAGATGCAGTGCTTACTTCATATAAACTGAACGGCATGACGACAGATGACATTGAAAATGCCAGAACGATTGATAGTGAGATGTTTTCTGAGACAAATACGTTTAAGAGTTCTCCGGTGACTGGATTTTCGATTACGGCCAAAGGTGAAATAAGCAAATCCCAGAAGAATAGCATAAAGAGTCCTGAGGATATGAATTCTATCATGGAAACTGTCCGGGATGAAGAAGTCACGGCAGCGAGCGATATTTTGTCCGGACGCTTTGAAAAGAAGCCATACATCCGAAAATCAAGCGATAATACAAAGACTGACGATACTGGCTGCCAGTACTGCCCATATCACGATGTGTGCCTGTTTGATCCAGGGCTCAGGGGAAATCATTATCGCTCGATTACATAGTTAATTTTACTTAGATACGAAAATGATTCTGTGTTAATTTCGCATAGATAAGGGAATCATTCTGTGAACTTTCTGCCGGTTGGCTTGAAGTATTATCAATAGTAGCTGGAAAAGAAACAGAATTTTCTTAAACGGACAGAAAAATAGAAATTTACTAGATTAATATATTTTGATAGAAGAAAAATATGGCAATGAATTGGACATCTGATCAGAAAAAAGTAATAGAGACAAAGGGCAAAAATATCCTGGTTTCAGCGGCAGCAGGAAGCGGCAAGACCACTGTGCTTTCTGAACGCGTGATACAGAAGATTACCGACCCGGAAAAACCAGTCGATGTTGACAGAATTCTCGTCCTTACTTTTACGCGTGCTGCAGCCAGGGAAATGAAGGCGAAGATTACGAAAAATCTCACGGCTCTTGCTGAGAAAAATCCAGGCGACGAAAACCTGAGAAGGCAGCTCACGCTTATTCATAAGGCTGAAATCACGACTATCGATTCCTTCTGCATTAGCATTTATAAGAATTATTTTGAAGACATTGGCGCAGACCCGAAGAAGAAAATCGTGACAGACGACGAGCTTTCGATTATCCGTGACAATGTAATGGAGGAACTGCTTGAGGCAAAATATGAAGAGGGTGATGAAGCCTTTCTGAATCTGACTGCATTATTTTCCAAAAGCGACCTTTTTTCAGGACTGAGGGATGCGGTATATTCAATTGCAGATTCTGCTGCTGCAGCGCCCTGGCCAATGGAATTTTTTGACAGTTTATTTAAGCCCTATGAAATAGAGACGGATGAGGATTTTCTGAACTCTGATTTTGCTGCTTTTGTTATGAAATCTACTGATTATTCAGTAGAAGGGATCGTGCAAAATTATGAACTGGCCCTCTCAGAACTTGACCCGGTGGATTCATATGTGAAGACTTTTTCGCAGGAGCTTCCGCTGATCAAGGCGGTTCTAAATGAAGATACATATAATGGGAAGCGGGATGCACTGCTTACCGCTTTGGCAGGTTTTGGCAGATTATCTTCCAGCAAAAAAAATCCTGAATTTGATGAAGCTGAGAGAAAGGCAATACAGGAAAGAAGAACTGCAGATAAGAAAGTGCTTACGGAACTTCGGGATGGCTTTTATAAGAATTCCATTCAGGAAATATTAGAGATTCTTTCTTACGCCAGACCACATGCAAAGGCGCTTATTTCTCTGACGAAAGAATTTTATATTCATTTTCAGAAGGCGAAAGAAACAGAGCGCGTCATGGATTTTTCTGATGCTGAGCACATGGCACTTTCTATCCTTGTTGATGAAAAGACGAAGGAAAGGCGGCCGGCTGCCTTTGAATTATCCCAGTATTTTGAAGAAATCATGGTGGATGAGTACCAGGATTCAAACGATTTGCAGGAGGAGATCCTGAAATCGGTCACGACCGAGGATGAGGAAAATGGAAATTATTTCTGCGTCGGTGATGTGAAGCAGTCGATTTATGGCTTCAGAAATGCGAATCCGAAGCTTTTTCTGCAAAAGTATCAGACGTATGACAAGGAAGAGGGTCGTGACAGGCTGATTCTTCTGAAGCAGAATTTCCGTTCCTGCAAAGAAGTCACAGATACCGTGAATCATATCTTTACAGAACTCATGAAGAGTGATGTGGGAGGGCTCGATTACGGCGAAGATGAGAGTTTGAATTTTGCTGCGGATTTTGATGAGCCGGAAGCGACGATGAAGCCGGAGATACATGTTCTTGATGTGCAGGCAGCTGATTCTTCAGATGACGGTACAAGAAATGCGTCCGTGCCCGCCGCAACTGCGCGTGCCTATGAGGCAGAGCTGGTAGTTTCCCTGATTGAGAAGTCGATGGCCTCATTATATATAAAAGATCCGGAAACTGGTGAAAAACGCCATCCAGGATATGGTGATTTTGCCATATTATCAAGAACTCTTTTATCAGAAATGGGAGCGCTGAATTCTGCACTGGAGAAGCATCATATTCCTCATATTCTCGCACAGGAAAAGGAATTTTTCGAGACTGTCGAGATCCGCCCGGTTGTTTCCCTGCTGAAACTGATCGGAAACAGGCGGGATGATATTTCTGTTGCTGGTGTACTTACGAGTCCGTTCTACAATGTTTCAGATGAGACGCTGCTAAAAATAAGGCATGAGTTCACAAAAATCCCATATTATACTGCTGTACGTCTTTATGCGGAGAAGCATCCGGAAAATGAACAATTATCCAGATTTTTCTCTGACTTAAGGCGCTACAGGAAGGATGCCCGGGAGAAGAGCATCAGAGACCTTATCATGGAAATCTATGACACAGGTTATCTTGACATTATGACGGCCTTCCCTGATGGCGAGGACAGGCGTGCGAACCTGCTCTCATTTCTCGATATAGCAGCAGAATATGAGAAGGATAATTTCAAGGGACTCTACCGCTTCAACAAGTACATCGAACTTCGAAAGAAATATGGAATTGCCACGAATCCTGAGGCTTTCACAACGAAGAATGAAGTCGCAGTCATGACGATTCATAAGAGCAAGGGCCTTGAGTTTCCGATTGTCATACTTTTCGGCGCAGGCAAGAATTTCCGGAAAGACACAGGAGATCATGGCATTCTGATTGACCGTGAGAATGGTCTTTTTGTCGATGCTTTTGACAGCGAACGAAGAATCAGGGAGAAGACTTTTTTCAGAAATGTTGATGAAAAACTCCTCCATATAGAAAAGATAGCAGAAGAGCAGAGGCTTCTATATGTTGCACTGACGCGTGCGAAGGAAAAGCTTTTCATTACTGGCTATGTAAAAGACAGCGAAAAGTTTTTGGAAAATTATCAGAATGCCCTTCCTATTTCAAATGCAGACAGGCAGAAGGCTAATAATTATTTTGATTTCATCATGCCGGTTGCATGTTCTTTAGAATATGCTGATGACTTCGAGATTATTGAGCACTCGATGCATGAATTTGATGATGCAGATTCTGCTTCATATTTGTCTGAAGCTTCAGAGAATGCTGTCAGCAAAAATTCACCTGCGTATATTGAGACTTCAGCAGCAGATAATGCTCCATCAGATTATGACAGGTTTCTTCAGGATTTTGCCGATTATCAAAAAAATGGTGACAAGACATTTGAGAGAAAACTTACGAAAAGGCTGTCTTTTTCCTATCCATTTGCTGATGAAGTTTCATACAAGACGAAGTATTCTGTCACTGAAATCAGGGATGCATACACTAAATCTGAGTTCGAGGAGACGGAGAATATTTATCGGAATATTTCTGATGATGATCAGGCGTTTACTGGAGCAGCTTCTGATGCAAGTGGTAAAGACATACAAATAAATGCACAGAAATCATCGGCACAGAATGACAAAAATTATTCTACTGAACTTCCAAATTTCCGCCCGACAGTTCCTGAATTTCTTCAGGAAAATCATGCGCTAACCGGGAATAAGCGTGGTACTGCAGTGCACAGATACATGGAGTGCTTCGATTTTGCAAGAGATGATTTCCGGGAGATTTATGAGAGCGAGCTTCAGCGCATGACGAAGAATGGCATGCTTTCAGAGGAAGCGGCAGCGTCCATCAGCCGTGATGAGATTGAGCGTTTTCTACAGAATTCTCTTGCTGAAAGAATGCATCTTGCTGCAAAGGAAAAACATCTTTTCCGTGAGAAGGCGTTTATGGCGATGGAGAATATCTCTGAGCTGCTCAAACGGAGCAGTACTGATACAAATATCATAAATGGCGGGGCTTCTACTGAGAACGCTGGTCGTGAAAATGTTTTTGGTGAAAACACTGCTGGTGAAAATGCTGCTGGTGAAAATACAAAGAAACATAATTGTACTCACAACAACGAGGTCATGGTTCAGGGAATTATTGATGCATTTTTCATTGAGGGAGACCACATTGTTCTTCTTGATTACAAGACTGACAAGACGCGCAGCGCACAGAAATTGAAGGATGAATATTTTAAGCAGCTCGATATTTATCGTGATGTGCTCTCACGGGCACTGCATCTGCCTGTGACAGAGATGATGCTGTATTCATTTACAATCGGCTCAGAAATTTCGCTATTGTAAAGAATATTTGTGGTTGCAAAATCCTCTCTATTGTTATACCTTATATGTTTGATGCAAGCGAAAAATCTTGCTGCAGAATAGCAATTTTTATTACTGATGTGCGCAAAAAATATTGCTGCAAATGACAAAATTTTTTCCTGCAGAACAGAAAATTTTTTAAGGAGTTTTATTATGGTATACGATGACGAAGTTTTGAATACATTTCTTGAGAATCAGTCCCGTCTTTTTGACGAGCAGGTAGCTGAGACGCCTGATGAGGCTGACGCATTTCTTGATGATGTCTGCGCTATTGTGAAGGAAGACAGGAAATCAGCCATCAAGTACATGAAGGATGAGGCTGACTGCACTGGGCTTTCTGATGATGAGATTCTTGACCAGCCTGAAGTATTTGAGATTCCGGATGGAAGGTATCTCATTGTAGAAGGTTGATGGGATGAAGTGCAATTTTACCCTTAAATACTTTATGTATAAATTATTTATTAAATTAACACCAAGAAATTTGCGGAGCTTGGTCAAGGGAGAAAAACGCCGGATTCTATTTCCAGCCGCATTTATGCTTTCTATGTCGATTCTTCTCACCGGGTGCAGTCCCAAGAGTAAGTTCATATTTTCCACTGGCTGCGGAAGCAGCGATGTGTTCATGATTGATGATGTGCGCTGTCCAAAATCAGAAGCGCTGATGTATCTAGAGAATTACAGGACACTTTATGGCAGGCTCGGCGAGTCGGATCTTTTCAATGGAGATTTCGACGACAGCGTGATTTCAAAAAATGTGAAATCTGATGTGCTCGATCATTTGACACGTGTTTATGCGCTCGACATCTATGCACGTGACAATGATATTACCCTCTCGAATGTAGAAGAGGACAGGATAAAAGCGGCAGCAGAGACGTATTATTCTTCACTTTCCAAAGAAGATAAATCATTTGCCGGCGTGAATTCCGTGAACGACATTGTTTCAATCTATACGAATCTCCGACTTGCGGACAAGGTCTATGAAAAAATAATGAAGTCAATCGACAGCGATGTCAGTGAGGATGAGGCCAGAGTAGTGGATTGCTATCTGCTCTATGTCACGGACAAGTCTGTTGCAAACGATCTTAAGTCACAGCTCAATGCTGGAGCGGCTTTTGACAGTCTGCTTGCTTCATATTCTGAAAAGGACAAAGGTCTCGTTTCGTTTTCACGTGGCGAGCAATCAAAGAAAGTTGAGGATGCCGCATTTGAACTCGACAACGGACAGATTTCTGATGTTGTATCTGCGGATGATGGATATTACATTATTGAATGCGTGAACAAGTATAACGAAGAACTTTCCGATGCAAACAAAAAGAAGATTTTGAAAAAGCGTAAGGAAAAGGTATTAAGTGATCTTTTAAAAGAACAGCATAAGGATTATTATTCCGAGATAAATGACAAGCTCTGGGACGATGTTTCTATTGAGGATGCCAAGGACACAGATACGGATTCGCTTTTCAGTACGCTTGATGCAGCTTTCTAAGTTGAATTTTCATTGTTGATTAATGTACTTTCTTTCAATGTATTAGAAATATTTCGTGTGAGGTATTATCATTATACATTGTAACACTTTCGATTTACCACGGTGCATCGTTGTATAATTATCATAAAAACAACATAGAATTTTTTGAATATTTATTTACAATAAACATTTGCATTTTTTTCAAATATAGGTATACTATGACTTGAGGATAGTTTTTTTATTTTGGTTTCTTTTTATCGTGAAACCTAGAGGAGTGAAAAAATGGATTCAAAAAAGAATGTTGCAGAAAAGACAAAGTCTGACATCGAGAAGCTTTCAGCTGAGCTTGCAAGCGATGCAAAGAAGGTAGAGGCAAGGGCTTCTTCAGCTGCAAAGAAAGCTACAGAGTCAGTAAAGAAGACTACTGAGAAGGTTGCAGCTACTACAAAGGCAAAGGCAGCAGAGACAAAGGCAGCTGTTGAGAAGAAGACAGCAGAGAAGAAGGCCGTAGCTCCTAAGAAGGCTGCTCCTGCAAAGAAAGCCGCAGCTCCTAAGAAGGCTGCTCCTGCTAAGAAGGCAGCACCTGCAAAGAAGGCTGCTGGTCCAGCAAAGACAGAGATCTTCCTTCAGAATGACTTTGGTCAGGCTATCAGCTATGATGAGATCGTAGCAAAGGTAAAGGCAAAGAAGAAGAATGCAAAGGACGTAAAGATCTACCTCAAGCCTTCAGACAACAAAGCTTATTATGTTGTTGACGGCGAAGCTGGAGACGTCGCTCTTTTCTAATTTCGCTTTAGCCTTTTCGAATTAGTGAGACTTAATATTTGGACTTCCTGACTTTTTCAGGGAGTCTTTTTTAAACAAAAAATCGACTAACACAAGAGTCAAAATTAGCACATGTGTTAGTCGATATTGAATGATATAATAAAATTTATTAGATTAGGCTTCTGTGGTAGCTTTCTCAAGCTTCTTCTCAGCCTTTTCTGACTTTGCTTCTTCCCTTGTGAGGAGCAACATGATGTCATTCGAGCGCTTCAGGAAGGTTGTCATCTCGTCAGCGGAAATTGGTCCGTTCATGATACGGGCGAGATCGTAGAGCTGATTTGCGAAGTCCTTGATGTTCTTGTCCTTCGGGTGCTTGAAGATGTACCTGACCATCTTGTGGTTGGCGTTGAGGCAGAGTGTCTCGTCATTTCCAAACATCGAAGTATCAAAAGAATTTCCTCTGGAGTAGAGCTTCATCATGTCTGCCATACGGCGGGTTTCCTCGCCGAGTGTGATCATTGATGCGAGATCTTTGTTCTTGAATTTCTGAACCTTGACCTTCAGATCCTTCTTTCCTGTTGCATCCTGGAAGAGTTTGCTAAGCGCATCCTGCTCCTTCTTCAGTTCTTCAGGGGAAACGTCCTCTGTCAGGCTGTCTTCAACCTCTGAATCAATACGAAGGAACTTGTAATTTTCATTCCTTGACTCGAGCTGGGAGATGAATGAAGTGTCGATTGGCTGGTCGAGGATGACTGCATTCTTGCCCTGCTCCTTGAAGAGGTTAATGTACTGCGCCTGCTGGAGAAGATTCGTGACGTAATAGACTGGCTTACGCTTGTCTTCGGGCTCGGAATTGTCCTCCGGTTTCTTATCTGCATCATCAGAAGAAATCGGCTTTCCGTCCTTGTCAAGAATCTCCGGCTTATTGGCGCCATCAGCCTTCTTTTCTTCCTCTTTCTTCAGCAGATCCGGCAGCGTCATATATTTTCCATTGATGTCCTTGAAGAGAATATAGTCATTCATCTTGTCGCAGAATTTCTCGTCCTTCAGGCAGCCGTACTTGATGAATGGGCTGATGTCGTCCCAGTATTTCTCATAATTCTCACGGTCGGTCTTGCAGAGGCCGGAAAGCTTCTCTGCGACCTTCTTCGTGATGTAGTCAGAAATCTTCGTTACAAAGCCGTCATTCTGGAGTGCAGAACGGGAAACGTTCAGTGGCAGATCCGGGCAGTCGATAACGCCCTTGAGGAGCATCAGGTACTCCGGAATTACTTCTTTGATATTGTCCGCAATGAAGACCTGGTTGTTGTAGAGCTTGATTGTGCCCTCAATCGACTCATATTCAGAAGTAATATGAGGGAAGTAGAGGATGCCCTGCAGTCTGAATGGATAATCCATGTTCAGGTGAATCCAGAACAGCGGCTCCTTATAGTCGTTGAATACCTTGCGGTAGAAATTCTTGTACTCGTCGTCAGTAATATCAGAAGGCGTTCTCTTCCAGAGCGGCTTCGTGTCGTTGATCGGAACTTCACGCTTTACAATCTTGAGCTGCTCTTTTGCAGGCTCAGTCTCTACCGTTTCCTTTGTGCCGTCGTCTTTTGTCTTTTCTTCAGTTTTTGCAGGAACGTGGATTTCTTCGACAACGGTATCCGTTTCCTTCTTGTCAGCGGCATCAATTGTCTCGTACTTTGTCTCTTCATTAACATTCTTGATATAGATTTCGAATGGCATGAAAGAGCAGTATTTCTCAATGACTTCGCGCGCGCGGTACTCGTTTACGAACTCGAGCGAATCATCATTCAGGAATAATGTGATTGTCGTACCGACGGTGTCACGTGAGCCGTCCTTCATGTCGAATTCAACGCCGCCTTCGGAAACCCAGTAAGCCGGAGTCGAGCCTTCTTTATAGGAAAGTGAATCAATCGAAACCTTGTCCGCGACCATGAATGCGGAGTAGAAGCCGAGACCGAAGTGACCGATGATCTGGTCCTCAGAGGCCTTGTCCTTGTACTTTGAAAGAAAGTCCGTCGCACCTCAAAATGCAATCTGGTTGATGTACTCGTCGATTTCATCGTAGGTCATGCCAAGACCATTATCCTTGATCGTGATGGTTTTTGCCTTGTCGTCAAGAAGGACGTCGATCCTTGGCTTGTAGTCAGCGGGAAGCTGGTAGTCGCCCATCATGTCTAGCCTTTTCAGCTTCGTGATGGCATCGCAGCCGTTTGAAATCAGCTCCCTGTAGAAAATGTCGTGATCGCTGTACAGCCACTTCTTTATGACTGGGAAGATGTTCTCACTCGTAATTGAAAGATTTCCGTGTTTTTCACTCATGTTATCGTCTCCAATCTGTGTATTTATATCACCAAGAAGTAATAATAATCACCTCACGCACAAAAGTCAATAAAAAATTAGCACTCTTTTCAATTGAGTGCTAACAAAAGTGCGAAAATGTTGTTATATTTGACAATTTTTCCTATATTTAGTATAACAATATTAGTTTTGCTTGGTAGTTTTTCAGCTTTTCCCATTTGCAGTCTGGCTGCAATAGGAAAAGTTTATTTTTACTAATAAATAACGAATCTAAATTATTTTTAACATACATGAGACAGAAAAGAAGAATACTAAAGAAATACGGAATGTGGCTTCTTGACATTATCTGTATTATTATTGCCACATATTTAGCTGTAAATCTGTACTTTGTTGGCGAAAAAAAAGCACTTCTGATTAATACAACGATTTACTATCAGTTGTGTCTTATTTTTATAGCAATCAGTACGATATATTCGTTCTTTTTTGACTGGAACAGGACGCTGCTGCACAGGGGCTATCTGATTGAGTTTCGGGCAGTGTTTATTCACATATTTATTCTATTACTTTTCGCTATTGTAGTTTCCTACTTCCTGCATTTTGGTTACTATATTTCACGAATGGTTTATTTCCATTTTGCATGGATTGATCTTGGACTTACCTATTTAGTACATATTTTATATAAGAATCTGCTGTTTCGCTATTTCCGCCAGGATTATCAGGTACTGAAGATTGTCGTCGTTGCAGAAAAGGATGAATTGGAAAAGACAATTCAGAATATTTTTGATGCGCATGATTCGGGAATACAGATTGTAGGCGCGGCATATGCAGACTGCGAAGAAACTGGCACAGACTATATTTATGGCATTCCAATTTATTGCGGCAGCGAAAATCTTCCGCAGACTTTTATTCAGGTGCCTTTTGATGAAGTACTTATAAATGCGCCAGATATTGATAGCGGTAAGCTTCAGGACATAATAAATGGTTTTGAGGACATGGGCGTTGACTGTCATTACTGTCTGAGACTGCCGGAACATCGTAATTCCTTGACAAGAATAGAGACCTTTAAGGGCTATGATGTTGTCACCTATACGATGAACAGAAATAGTGCAAAAAAGCTGATATTGAAGCGACTCATTGACATTATAGGAGGAATCGTAGGCCTTATCATTACGGGCATACTATGCATTTTCCTTATTCCTGCGATAAAGCTTGATTCAAAGGGACCGGTGTTTTTCTCGCAGACCAGAGTAGGAAAAAACGGCAGGCGTTTCAAAATCTATAAATTCCGCTCCATGTATATCGATGCAGAGGACAGGCTGCAGGATCTTGAGAAAAATAATGAAATGAATGGTCTCATGTTCAAGATGAAGGACGATCCGCGAGTCACAAGGGTGGGCAAATTCATCCGGAAGACTTCACTCGATGAATTTCCCCAGTTCTGGAATGTGCTGAGAGGCGATATGAGCCTTGTTGGAACACGCCCGCCTACAGAGCAGGAATTCGAGCATTACAATGAGCATTACCGCCGCAGGCTTCAGATGACACCGGGACTTACGGGCTTATGGCAGGTCAGCGGTAGAAGCGATATTGAGGACTTTGACGAGGTCGTAAAGCTAGATCTTGAATATATTGACAACTGGAGTCTTTCTCTTGATTTCAAGATTATCCTTAAGACTATTGGGATAGTCTTTACACATAAGGGTGCGAAATAATTATTTCATAAATAGATCATTTTGCGGCAAGCGTTCCATTCTACATAATGCCGGAACATCAGAGATTATTATCGGTTAGTGGTTAAAATAAAGGAAAATTAGATGGTTGATTACACAGAAGGTGCAGGAAAGCAGTATCACACAGGTGTAGATCAGGGCGATGTTGGAAAATATGTGATATTGCCTGGTGACCCGAAGCGATGTGAAAAAATTGCAAAATATTTTGACGAGCCACATTTTGTCGCAGACAATAGGGAATTTACGACATATACCGGAACTCTTTTAGGCGAGAAGGTCAGCGTCACTTCTACAGGGATTGGCGGACCTTCTGCTTCGATTGCAATGAACGAACTGAACCGCTGTGGCGCTGATACTTTTATCAGGGTGGGAACCTGTGGCGGTATGCAGCTAGATGTAAAGGGCGGAGATATCGTGATTGCGACAGGTGCGATTCGCATGGAGGGCACGAGCCGCGAGTTTGCGCCGATCGAATTTCCGGCAGTTTCTGATTTTTCTGTTACGACTGCGCTGACCAGCAGCGCTTCAAAGCTTGGCCTAACCTATCACACAGGCGTGGTTCAGAGCAAGGATTCCTTCTATGGTCAGCATGAGCCTGAAAAAATGCCGGTAAGCTACGAACTTATCAATAAGTGGAATGCCTGGCTGAAGCTCGGCTGTCTTGCATCAGAGATGGAAACGGCAGCGCTTTTCATAGAGGCTTCTTATCTTCATGTGAGGTGTGGTGCCTGCTACCTTGTGCTTGCAAATCAGGAGCGTGCAAAGGCAGGACTTGACAATACCCAGGCACATGATACTGACAGTGCTGTCAGGGCAGCGGTTGAGGCGATGAAGCTATTGATCGAGAAAGATAAAATAACTTCACAATCTTAATGAATTGTCATTGAAATTGTAAAATTTATGTAATATAATATGCAAGATTTTGTACTTTCGTAAAGTGTTTTTAGGAAAGTAAATGTTATTATTTTGTAAGAATTTTATATTATTTCATGGCTTTTTTTAAACATAAAAGAACTGTATCCGAAGCATCGACAGAACCAGTAGAGGTTTCTGAAGATGCTGACGCAGCTCAGCCTGCATCAGATGGGTCTGAGGGGCATACTCATCATATTGTTTCCACGATCTTATGGATAATACTTAGCTTTCTTGGATTTCTATTATTTCTCAGTTACCGTTGGGCAGTACTTCATTTTGCAAATCTCAATATGGATGAGATTATCTATTCTCTTTCTTCACCGCTGGAGGGAACAGGGGCAGGACTGATTAGTGATTATATATTAAAATGCGTTGTAGTTTCTATTATAATCACTGTCGCTGAGATTTTTGCAGGAATTTTTCTCAGAAAGAAAAGCTGGTATAAATATATTACTTATGGTGGTATTGCCGTTGTTTCGGCACTTACTATTTTTACTGTCATAAGCTTCTGGAAACTCGTCGACTTCGGAAATTATATAAAAAACAAGAATGTTGAGACTGATTTTTATGAGAAGAATTACATTGATCCTTCTAATGCTGACATTACTTTCCCTGAAAAAAAGCGAAATCTGATATTCATCTATATGGAATCGATGGAGATTTCTTTCGCTAATCATGAAGATGGCGGCGGTTCAAATGAGGAGTATATACCTGAGCTGGTGAAACTTGCACAGGAAAATGAGGATTTTTCTGGAAGCAGTTTGAAGCTCGACGGAGGATATTCATTTCCTGGAACTACATGGACAATGGGTGGAATCGTCGCAACTACTGCCGGGCTCCCGCTTGATGTTGATATTGATGACAATGAAATGGGAAATCAGACGGTATTTTTTCCGAATCTGAAGACTTTGGGTGACATTCTGCATGAGCAGGGCTATACACAGGTATTCGAGTGTGGTTCTGATGCAACTTTTGGCGGACGAAGACTCTGGTTTTCAAATCATGGGGATTATTCTATTCTGGATTATGACGAAGCAAAAGAGGAAGGATTGATTCCTGATGACTATGATGTTTACTGGGGATTTGAGGATGCAAAATTATTTGAATTCGCAAAGAAGAAGATTACAGAACTTGCTGCAAAAGATGAGCCTTTTAATTATACTATGTTGACCATTGATACGCATAATCCCAGTGGATACACTTGTGAAGATTGTGAAGATGATTTCCATAATAAATATGAGAATGTTCTTCACTGCTCATCAAAACGAGTGGCTGATTTTGTTGCATGGGTGCAGCAGCAGGATTTCTATGATAATACGACAATAGTAATTACTGGCGATCATCCTTCTATGGTCCCAAGTATTAAAACGTATCTTGATGATGACTATATCAGGCGTACTTATACATGTTATATTAATTCTGCTATTACACCACAGTCTGCTGATGCAACCCGGGAATTCAGTACTTTTGATGGTTTTCCAACAACGCTTGCTGCCTTAGGTGCAGACATAAAAGGAAACCGTCTTGGACTTGGCACAAATCTTTTTTCCAATACGCAGACGCTTACCGAGAAATATGGTTATGAGCAGGAAAAGGAATATCTTTCCCAGAAATCTTCGTATCTTGCAGACATGGAGACAATTGATTCTGACACGCAGAAGCTGGTAGCGGAATATAGTGATTTTACGTGTTCGGCGAAGGTTCAGGATGATACGCATTTCAATTTTGAAGTTCCAAAGCTTGAAAAGGATTCATACCTGATTAAGACGATACAGGTAAAAGTCTGGTATTATGACGATGGAGGCTACTATGATCATGAATGGTTTCCTGGGGAGGAAAATGATGATGGATCATGGACTGTTCCAGTTCACTGGGTTGACTGCGCAGGGGCGACAGAAGTGAATTATCAGCTCATTGCTGAGACAGATAAAGGCTGGGTAAATATCGGCAAGCAGCAGGTATTAACGCTGGTAAAATAATATCATTATTAAAAAAGGCATTTCTGGTTTTCCAGAAATGCCTTTTTTGCTATTTATTGTTTCGCTTCCAAAGAATCACCCAGCTTTTGCTTCTTTTTCTTCATTCTTAAATGCAGTAGCAAGCATCAGTTTGATACGGTTGAGCTGGTTTACTTCGGAAGCACCTGGATCGTAGTCGATGGCGACAAGGTTTGCTTCAGGATGGTCAGCACGGACCTTCTTCAGAACGCCCTTGCCGACGACATGGTTCGGCAGGCAGCCAAACGGCTGGATGCAGACGATATTCTCTGTGCCGTCCTTGATGAGCTCGATCATCTCGCCGGTTAAGAACCATCCCTCACCAGTCTGATTGCCAAGGGAGACGATAGGTTTTGCATATTCTGCAAGCTCATCAATATGAGGCGGTGCGTTAAACCTATCGCTTTCCTCAAGTGCCTTTCTTGCTGATGCACGAAGGTGCTCAAGGAAGCTTACGACTGTATTTCCAAGAACCTTGCCACGCTTTGAAGTGCCAAGGTTTTCGTTCTTGAAGTTTTCATTGTAGAAGCAGTAGAGCAGGAAGTCCGTAAGGTCTGGAACGACAGGCTCTGCGCCTTCTTTGATGAGAAGCTCTGCGAGGTGGTTGTTTGCAGCCGGCAGGAACTTGACTAAGATTTCTCCGACGATTCCGACTCTAGGCTTCCGCTCATTATTAATTGGAAGCGTGTCAAAGTCATGAACTAAGTCCTTGCACATCCTGTGGAAGATTCCAGGCGAAAGCATCCGATCAGTCGTTACAAACTTGATGATTCTCTTTCTCCACTTTGCGTGAAGCCTTTCGGTGCTGCCTTCCTCAATTTCATATGGCTTTATCCTGTAGATGCAGCGCATCAGAAGGTCGCCGAAAATCAGCGCATAGAGACCGTGCTGGATGAGCTTTGGCGTAATCGTAAAGCCTGGATTTTTCTCAAGGCCTATTGCATTAAGAGAAATGACAGGAATCCTGTTTCCATAGCCTGCCTTTGCAAGCGCTCTTCTTATGAAGCCAACATAATTCGAAGCCCGGCAGCCGCCGCCCGTCTGGGTAATAAGCAGGGCGGTGTGGTCGAGGTCATAATTTCCTTTGTCAAGTGCCGCCATGAACTGGCCAACTACCATCGTAGAAGGGAAGCATGCGTCATTGTTTACATATTTGAGGCCATAGTCGATACAGTCTTCTCTTGAGACCTTCGGGATTTCAAGATGATAGCCCTCTGCCTCAAATGCCGGTGCGACTACCTCGAAATGTACAGGGGACATCTCAGGAGCGAGAATCGTGTATTTCTTCTTCATCTCCTTTGTGAAAGGCGTCCTCTTGTAGTCCGTGTCGTGCTTTACGTGTGTCTTATGTAGCTTGTCACGGACACGGAGCGCGGCAATCAGTGACCTTACACGGATTCGTGCGGCACCGAGATTATTTACTTCGTCAATCTTCAGGCAGGTATAGACCTTTCCTGCGCCGGTCACGATATCCTGGACGCAGTCAGTCGTGACGGCATCAAGGCCGCAGCCGAAGGAATTAAGCTGAATGACATCAAGAAAATCAGTCTTTGTCGTGTACTGTGCCGCCTCGTACATTCTCGTGTGGAACATCCACTGGTCGAGCACAATCAGAGGCCGCTCGAGATGGCCGAGCTGAGAAATCGAATCCTCGGAAAGCACTGCAAAGCCGTAACTCGTGATGAGCTCAGGAATGCCGTGGTTGATTTCAGGATCGATATGGTAAGGACGACCGCAGAGAACGATGCCGCGGCGGTGATTTGCCTTGAGCCAGCGGATGGTTTCCTCGCCCTTTCTCTCGACATCCTTCCGATAGTGCTCGAGTTCCTTCCAGGCGACATCAGCTGCATGACGGACAGCGGTTTCAGAAATATCTTTGAATTCCTCGCCGAAGACCTTGACAAGCTGGTTCGTAAGGATTTCCTCATTCGTAAATGCCATGAATGGATTTAGGAAACGTACCTTGCCGGAAGAAATGTCATCAATATTATTCTTTATATTTTCTGCATAAGATGTGACAATCGGGCAGTTATAGTGGTTGTTTGAGTCCTCGAACTCATTCCGCTCATACGGAACGCATGGGTAGAAAATGAAATCGACGCCCTTATTGATGAGCCACTGGACATGCCCGTGCACGAGCTTTGCAGGATAGCATGCATTTTCGGAAGGAATCGACTCTATGCCGAGCTCATAGAGTTTCCTCGTCGACCTTGGCGAGAGCACGACGGAGAATCCGAGCTCCTTGAAGAAGGTTGCCCAGTATGGATAATGTTCATACATGTTTAGGACTCTCGGGATTCCGACAGTGCCGCGCTTTGCCTCGTCCTTTGAAAGCGGCTTATATGAAAATAATCTCTTCCACTTGTAGTCGTAGAGATTTGGGATATTATTCTTCTTTACTTCCTTGCCAAGGCCGCGCTCGCAGCGGTTTCCTGTGATGAAGTTTCTGCCATCAGAGAAATTGTTGATCGTGAGCAGGCAGTGGTTCGTGCAGTGCTGGCAGCGGGAGAGCGTCGTCTCGAATGTTAATTTCAGGATGTCGTCAATTGAAAGCATCGTGGTTCCTGGTTCATCCTCGTAACGCTCCTTTGCAATAAGAGCGGCGCCGAATGCGCCCATGATACCGGCGATGTCCGGACGGATTACCTTTGCGCCGGAAATCTTTTCGAATGCACGGAGAACTGCGTCATTGTAAAAGGTGCCGCCCTGGACGACGACATTTTTGCCGAGCTGGGAAGCGTCGGTCACCTTGATGACTTTGAATAATGCGTTCTTGATGACGGAATAGGCGAGGCCTGCAGAAATGTCGGCAACGGATGCGCCTTCCTTTTGTGCCTGCTTTACCTTTGAATTCATGAAGACGGTGCAGCGGGTACCGAGGTCAATCGGGTGCTCTGCGAAGAGCGCCTCCTTTGCAAAATCCTGAACAGAAAAATCAAGTGACTTTGCGAAGGTTTCGATGAACGAGCCACAGCCAGATGAACATGCTTCATTTAATTGTACAGAATCAACGGCGTGGTCCCTTATCCTGATGCACTTCATGTCCTGACCGCCAATGTCAAGGATGCAGTCGACGGAAGGATCGAAGAAAGAAGCCGCATAATAATGCGCAATCGTCTCGACTTCGCCCTCGTCGAGCTTGAAGGCAGACTTTAAGAGTGCTTCACCGTAGCCTGTAGAGCAGGAGTGAACAATCTCAGCGTCAGCCGGCATCTTTTCCTTTATTTCCCTCATCGCGCGGATAGAGGTGAGAAGCGGCGAGCCATTGTTGTTGTCGTAGAATGAATAGAGTAATTTTCCGTCTTCGCCGACAAGGGCAAGCTTTGTCGTCGTAGAGCCTGCGTCGATTCCCAGGAAGAGCTTTCCATGATAATTTGAAAGATCGCCGATTTCGACATGGGCCTTTTCATGGCGGGATTTAAATTCATCGTATTCAGCCTGGTCCTTGAAAAGCGGTTCCATTCTGGCGACTTCGAATTCTACCTTGAGGTCGCCTGAAAGCTTTGTCTTGATGTCGGAAAGCTTCATGACGGTCTTTTCATCATAATTTATCGCAGAACCCATTGCTGCAAAAAGATGGGAATTTTCCGGAACGATGGCGTGCTCGTCATCAAGCTTTAGTGTACGGATGAAGCAGGCACGAAGCTGGTCTAAGAAATGAAGAGGACCACCAAGGAATGCGACGTGGCCACGGATTGGCTTTCCGCAGGCGAGACCTGAAATGGTCTGGTTTACAACGGCCTGGAATACGGAAACGGAAAGATCTTCCTTTGTGGCGCCCTCATTGATAAGCGGCTGGATATCAGTCTTTGCGAAAACGCCGCAGCGGGCAGCAATCGGATAGATTTCCTTGTAATTTTTGGCATATTCATTCATGCCGGATGCATCAGTCTGAAGGAGGGATGCCATCTGGTCGATGAAGGAGCCCGTGCCGCCTGCGCAGATGCCGTTCATTCGCTCTTCGACATTGCCGTTTTCAAAATAGATGATTTTGGCATCCTCGCCGCCGAGCTCGATTGCGACATCAGTCTGTGGTGCAATCATCTGGAGCGCGCTTGCGACAGCGACAACCTCCTGAACGAAGGGAATGCCAAGGCTCTTTGCAAGTGAAAGTCCGCCGGAGCCGGTGATGACCGGAGCGACTTCGATTTCACCAGTCTGTTTAAATGTCTTTTCTACTAAATCACGGAGGGTTTCCTTGATGTTTGCGAAATGCCTCTGATAATCAGAAAAAATAAGCTTATCTTCAGGGTCAAGCATTGCGACTTTGACTGTCGTGGAACCAATGTCTATACCCATTCTGTAAAGCTTGTCCATAAACTATACCTCAAAATAATTTCAAAAAAACTATACTTATTAAATGTGTTTTCTATTCAATCATTTGAGATTATAGTGTAGGAGGTGCGAATTCACAATTAACAAAAGTGGGGATTTGTTGATATTAATTTTATTTTGCACCTACTCACTTTATGCACACGCAGAAAAGTTTTCACTTCAGGCTTAATAAATCTATTTAGCAAGAAATACGATCACTGTCCTTGGTGGGAGTGTGATTTCGGCAGGGATAGATGTCTTCGGGGCGTCGGAATCATCGAAGAAGGTGGGGATGAAGGTGCCGGACGTGTCGGCGACCATGTACCAGCTCATGTATGGAGGAAGCTTTGGAATCCAGAATTTCTGCGGCTCCCAGAATTCGTTCAGGGCAATGCCGACGATGTCATCCTCTCCATTTTCGTCAGTTCCGGCATAGACGACGCCGAGTGCTTTTGTGGAATTGCTCGGATGCATGACGGAGACGTCTGGAAGACCTGACATCGACTGCTTCAGGGGATGCATGATGACCTTGTGTTCTTTTCTGAAATGAATCATGAAACGGGTGAATTCAAAGTGTTCTTTATTTTTTTCAAGATCATTCCAGTTCAGCCATGAAATAGGGGTATCCTGACAGTAAGCGTTATTATTGCCACCCTGGGAATTAAGGAATTCGTCACCGGCATAGATCATCGGCATGCCACGGCTCATCATGAGGGTCGCCATAGCATTTTTGCATAGTCTGTGCCTTAAAGTGTTGATTTCAGGGTCATCAGTCTCACCCTCGAATCCGCAGTTCCAGGAGTGGTTGTCATTATTGCCATCTGTATTATTCCAGCCATTTGCCTCATTATGCTTTTCATTGTATGCATACATGTCATAGAGTGTGAAGCCATCATGACAGTTTAAGAAATTTACAGAAGCGTTGTCGCCACGGTACTGAGGCTCGTAAATATCCTTTGAGCCGGTGATTCTCTGTGCTGCGATTTCTGTCTTTGAGACATCACCCTTCAGGAAGTCGCGCATGTCGTCCCTGTAGCGGCCGTTCCATTCTGCCCAGCGCTTCCATGCAGGGAAGGTGCCGACCTGGTAAAGTCCGCCTGCATCCCAGGCTTCCGCAATGAGTTTGACATTGGATAATATTGGGTCGCCTGCAAGATTCTCGAGAATAGGCGGATTTGCAAGAGGTGCGCCGTCCTGGCCACGACCAAGGATGGACGCAAGATCGAAACGGAAACCGCTGACGTGGTATTCAATCGCCCAGTATCTTAGCGAATCTCGGATCAGCTTCTGGACAATAGGGTGGTTGCAGTTTAAGGTATTGCCGCAGCCGGAGAAATTGTAGTAGTAGCCGTCCGGTGTCAGAATATAATAAATCCTGTTGTCAAAGCCCTTGAATGAGAATGTCGGACCGTGTTCGTTTCCTTCTGCTGTGTGATTGAAAACGACATCAAGGTAGACCTCAATCCCGTTTTCATTTAATTCCTTGATGACCTCTTTTAATTCATTGCCCTCGTGGTTGAATTCAATAGAAGAGCTGTAGCTTGTGTTCGGAGCAAAAAACGAAATCGGGTTGTAGCCCCAGTAGCCAAGGAGCTTCTGACCATCTACGATTCGGCATTCATTCATTTCGTCGAATTCAAAAATAGGCATGAGCTCGACAGCATTTATGCCGAGGTCTTTAATATATGGAATTTTCTCGCGTATTCCATCGAAAGTACCCGGATGACGTACGCCTGATGAAGCATCTTTTGTGAATCCCCTGACGTGCATCTCATAAATAACGACATCAGATGTCGGAAGAAGCGGCATTGCCTGCTTGCCCCAGTCAAAGTCATTCTGAACGACTCTGGCTTTGTAGACATGGTCGGTATTTGCATTCTCACCCCAGACTGACTGGCCTGTGACGGCGCGCGCATAAGGATCCAGGAGAATCCTGTTCTTATCGAAAATCAGTCCCTTTTTCGGATCATAAGGACCATCAACGCGATAGGCATATTCAAATTCCGTGATGACCAGGCCGAAAACGATCATGGAATAAACACAGCCGATTCTGTATTCCTTCGGGAACGGGATGACGGCGTATGGATTTTCGTCTTTCCTATGAAAGAGAAGTAATTCGACAGAAGTGCCTTCCTTTGTCTCGACTGTGAAATTCACGCCGCAGGAAAGCGCGGTCGCTCCCATCATGTCGTAATATCCAGGCCTCACGCCGAAGCCGTTTATCTTGTCAAGGGGATGAAGCTCGTTCTCTGTCCAGAGCGTATTCATCGTGGTTCTAAATGAAGGCATTTTCTGTCCTTTCTGTAATGCATAAATATGCACGAAAACTAATCATATATTATATAGTTTCCAATTTGAATTCATTGTATACCTTTGACTTTTTTGATACAAGTTTATTATAAAATTAATCTGACAGATTTTCTGTAATGTAAAAAATTTTACAAAAAAATTGCTTTTTTCTACTTAAATTTATTATCGGATACCTCCGGCTTTTCATTGACAAAAGAGGGCTTCGTCCTTATAATATTTTAGTCGCTTTATGATTTGGAGACTTTTATGATAGATAAAATGGAAAAGAAGTTCGGTAAATTCGCTATTCCGAACCTTATGAATTACCTGATTGCAGGCTATATTATAGGTTACGTTATGGAGTTTGGCTCCCAGTATACAAATGTGAATCTTGTCCAGATGCTGACGCTTGAGCCGGCGATGATTCTTTCAGGTCAGATTTGGAGAATTGTTTCGTGGATTCTGATTCCGCCGCCACAGAATATTGTATTTGCTATTATCATGCTGATATTTTACTGGCAGATCGGACGCGACCTTGAACAGACGATGGGTTCATTCCGCTTCAATCTCTATGTGTTTGGCGGAATTATTTTTACCATTATAGGTGCATTCATTTATTATGGAATGTATACAGCGATTCATGGGGCAGGCGTCATTGGCATAGGAAATTATTTCACGATGGACTACATCAATCTTGGTCTGTTCCTCGCCTTTGCGGTATTTTATCCGGACGTTCCGGTGCTTTTCTGGTTTGTCATTCCGATAAAGATGAAGTATCTGTCAATTTTCTACGGCATCATGATGGTCATTGAATTTGTCATGGCAGACTGGGGAGGCAGAACGGCCATCATTTCATCACTTCTGAATTTCCTGTTTTTCTTCCTTATGATAAGAAAATCAAAGTTTGTCAGTCCGGGCGAGAGAAAGCGGCAGCAGAGATACCGCCAGCAGTATAATGCCGGGCAGCAGGCCAACCAGAGATACAGGCAGGGAGGAAATCCATACGCAAACGCCCAGAGCAGTCGTTCACAGAGCCCATTTAAGAAGCCACACGTCCACAAATGTGAGATCTGCGGCAGAACTGAGATTACGAACCCGGAACTCGAATTCCGTTACTGCTCAAAATGTAAGGGAAACCACGAGTACTGCAGCGACCACCTCTTTACACATAAGCACATTATATAGAAAGGCATCATTATGTCAGAAGAAGTAATAAGCCGAAATTTCATAGAGGATGCAATCGACAAGGATCTTGAGGAAGGTGTATACGACCACGTCGTCACGCGTTTCCCTCCGGAGCCGAATGGCTATCTTCATATTGGACATGCAAAGTCCATTATTTTGAATTCCGGCATTGCGAAAGAATATAAAGGAATTTTCCACCTGAGATTTGACGATACGAATCCAACGAAGGAGAATGAGGAATTTGTAGATTCAATCGTCGAGGATGTCAAGTGGCTTGGTGCCGATTTTGGCGGAAAAATTTATTATGCTTCGGATTATTTTGACAAGATGTACGAAGCTGCAGTGAAACTCATCAAAGAGGGCAAGGCCTATGCTTCGGACCTTTCGCCTGAAGAAATAAAGAATACCCGAGGCACGCTTACGGAACCGGGTACGAATGACCCGAACCGCGAGCGTCCGGTCGAGGAAAGCCTCCAGATTTTCTCTGACATGAAAGCTGGAAAATACGAGGACGGTTCAGTCGTCATCCGTGCGAAGATCGACATGTCCTCTCCGAACATCAATATGCGTGACCCGATTATTTACCGTGTTGCCCATATTTCACATCACAGGACTGGCGACAAGTGGTGCATTTATCCTATGTATGATTTCGCCCATCCAATCGAGGACGGAATCGAGGGCATCACCCATTCACTCTGCACGCTCGAGTTCGAGGATCATAGGCCTCTCTATGACTGGGTTGTACAGAATGTCGGCTTCGACGTTCCGCCGAGACAGATTGAATTTGCA
This sequence comes from uncultured Lachnospiraceae bacterium, assembly GCA_900317755.1. Lineage (GTDB taxonomy): Bacteria > Bacillota > Clostridia > Lachnospirales > Lachnospiraceae > RUG306. Next base: position 23,893 of record ONHZ01000067.1, on the reverse strand, counting down.
AAGATGTACCTTAAAAACATCGTCACAGGCAAGCGTTATATCAAGAAGCTCGTTCAGGACGGCATCGTCGATGGCTGGGATGATCCTAGGCTTGTTTCTATCGCAGGACTTCGCCGCCGCGGCTTTACGCCTGAATCAATCCGGAAGTTCGTTGAGCTTTCAGGCATTTCCAAGTCAAATTCGATTTCGGATTATGCAATGCTTGAGTACTGCATCAGGGAAGATTTGAAGCCTAAATGTAAGCGTGTCATGGCAGTTCTTGATCCGGTAAAGGTCGTTATTGATAATTATCCGGAAGGCCAGACCGAGGAATTACCTGTCATAAATAATGTAGAAAATCCAGAACTTGGCGAGAGGACGGTTCCTTTCTCAAGAGAGATTTATATCGAGAGAGACGACTTCATGGTCGAGCCGCCAAAGAAGTACAGGAGGCTTTATCCAGGAAACGAAGTCCGTCTTATGAATGCATATTATGTGACATGCACATCATACGAGCTTGACGATGATGGCAAAGTTTCAGTTGTTCACTGCACATATGATCCAGAAACCCGCGGCGGAGATTCACCGGACGGACGCAAGGTCAAGGGCACGATTCACTGGGTAAACGCGCCGACCGCTTTCCATACAAAGGTAAGGCTCTATGAAAATATCGTAAATGAAGAGCTTGGCGTCTATGATGAAAACGGCGACCTGAATCTGAACCCGAATTCGCTTACCGTCTGCGATGCAGTTCTTGAGCCGGAACTTAAAGAGGCAAAGGGCTATGACAGCTTCCAGTTCGTGCGAAACGGCTATTTTGTCCGTGATGTGAAGGACTCGACAGATGATGCACCGGTATTTAACAGGATTGTTTCACTGAAGAGCTCATACACGCCGCCAGCACAGTGAGATGAATGCCTTCAATTAGAAATTATTCATATTAGTGAGTATTTAGAAATGTATTATTGTTCAATTAATTGTCAGGAGGCAGCATGAAACTATCGGGATTGGAAAGATTCGGAATTATCTCCGATGGTGATCTTGACATCACAAAAGAAGAAAGTAAAAAGGAAAACAGACCTCAGCAAAAAGTTGTGAAAAAACCTGAGGAGCACAAACCCGAGGAGAAGGATTTTCTGCTGGAGAAAGTGATTGAATGCCCTATTTGTGCACAGAAATTCCACACGCTAGTGATGAAAAGCGGAAAGGCGAAGAGGCTTGAACCGGATGCAGATCTCAGGCCAAATTTTGAGGGCATTGATTCAGTTAAATACGACGTTGCTGTCTGTCCGCATTGTGGGTATGCCGCTCTGAATAAGGACTTCATGCATGTTTCAGATACACAGGCCAAATGGATTAAAGAAGCTCTTAAGAAATTCCGGCCTACAGAAGATAAGTCAGCTGAAACGTATTCTTATGACAGGGCGGTTGACAGGTACAAGCTTGCACTTGTAAATACCATTGCAAAGCATGGCAAGATGAGTGAAAAGGCATATATATGTCTTAAGATTGCCTGGCTCAGGCGTGCTGAATATAAGGAAATCAAAGGAGTCTCTCCCGAAGAACAGAATAAGCGATGGACGATTCTTGAGGAGTACAACGGATTCTATAAGCAGGCGTATGAGGGCTTCACGAAGGCTATTTCCACAGAGAATGCGCCTTACGAAGGCATGGATGATTCGACAGTTGAATTCATGCTTGCACATATGGCAATGTATTTTAAGGATTATTCTACAGCATCAAAGCTTGTCGCAAAGCTTCTGACCGCTCCTGCAACACCAAGGAAGGTGAAGGACAAATGCGTTGATCTGAAGGATGAGATACTGGTAGAGATTAAAAAACAGAAGGGGAATTGAGTAATGAAATACTTTGGAACAGATGGCTTCAGGGGTGAGGCCGGCAAGGTTCTGACAACTGATCATGCATACAAGATCGGCAGATTTTTAGGTTATTATTTTGGAAAAGAGCACAGGGGCAAGATTGTTATCGGCAAGGATACACGACGTTCCTCATATATGTTTGAATATGCCCTTGTTGCAGGAATCACAGCATCGGGCTCTGATGCATATTTACTTCATGTTACGACGACGCCGTCAGTCGCATACGTTGTAAGAACTGAAGATTTCGACTGCGGTGTCATGATCTCCGCTTCTCACAATCCATACTATGACAATGGCATAAAGATCATGGACGGAAACGGCCACAAGATGATGGGCTCGCTTGAAGAGGATATTGAGAATTATATTGATGGCAAAATTCCGGAGCTTCCATTTGTGACAGGCGAGGATGTCGGGGTTGCCATTGATTATGCAATAGGCAGGAACAGATATATCGGATTCCTTATTTCTCTTGCCACACGTTCATATAAGGGAAAGCGAATCGGACTTGACTGCGCAAATGGATCGACCTTCAATATTGCAAAAAATGTTTTTGATGCCCTTGGCGCAAAGACCTATGTCATTGGTGCAGATCCTAATGGATTAAACATTAATAATAATGTTGGCTCGACACACATTAATGCATTAGTTGATCTCGTAAAGGAGAAAGACCTTGACTGCGGCTTTGCATTTGATGGAGATGCAGACAGGTGTATCGCAGTTGACAATACAGGAAAAGTAATAGACGGCGATTATATTATTTATATCTGTGGAAAATACTTAAAGAAAAACGGCAAGCTTGACGGAAACCATGTCGTCTGCACGATCATGGCAAATCTTGGCTGCTTCAAGGCATTAGAGAGAGCCGGCATCGAATACGATGTTACGACAGTCGGTGACAAATATGTAAATGAAGACATGGTAGAAAAGGGATATGTCCTTGGCGGTGAACAGTCCGGACATATTATTTTCTCAAAGCACGCAACGACAGGCGACGGAATCCTCACTGCAATCATGCTGATGGAAGTCATCATGGAAGAGAAGTCTTCCCTTCACGACCTTGCAAGCGGAATGCAGAAGTATCCGCAGCTTCTGAAAAATGTCCGTGTTTCAGATCTTGATGCTGTCATGAATGACGAACAGGTTCTTGCAGCAAAGGATGAGATTACATCAGAACTCGGCGATGAAGGCAGAATTCTTCTCCGTAAATCCGGTACAGAGCCTGTCATCCGCGTCATGGTCGAAGCAGGGTCCGACGAGCTCTGCGCGAAGTACGTCGACCAGATGGTGAAGGTGATACGTGCCGAGTTCCCGGAATAAAATTTTGCGTAATACTCACGTCGCAAAAATCCATGAGGCGCGAGACGACGTGCGAGAGACAGCATTGTCCATGCGGGAGCGAGTATAAGATATAGTAACATATAGGCAGGCGAGTTCGAAACTATCCTCGCCGGGATATTCGGATTAGGATACCGAAGATTCCTAAATCAAAACTAGGTGCGGTCAATTCGCGCACGAAGGAGTAAAAAATGAATAAGAAAAAGAGTATGTCAGCACGCTTCATAGCTGAAGCAGCAGTAATCGCAGCACTTTATGTGGTCCTCACATGGCTTTCAAACCTGTTTGGACTCGCAAGCGGTGTGATCCAGGTCAGGATTTCCGAGGCACTTACGATTTTACCGGTATTCACGCCGGCTGCCATCCCAGGTCTCTTTATCGGATGCCTGATCAGCAATACCATTACAGGCTGTGCAGCACTTGACATCCTGTTCGGATCTCTTGCGACACTTGCTGCAGCATATGGAACATACTTACTCAGGAAGACAAAGGTAGTCTGCTCATTTCCGCCGGTCATCATGAACATGATCGTTGTACCGCTCGTACTAAAGTATGTTTACGGCCTCGGCGATGCATACCTCTTCATGGTAGCCACCGTTGGCGCAGGCGAAGTCATCTCAGCAGTCGGCTTCGGTCTCGCCCTCAAGGCCATCCTTTGGAAGCAGCGCTTCAACATCTTCCCGGAGCTCGCTCAGAGCAAAGTGTAAGAGCATTTACGCCATCGGCTTAGTTACTTGCAAGTAACTGAGCGCGACTTATTTTGGTAAAAAGATGAAAGAATTTCACGATTTAATTGAAGACGAAGTAAAAAAAGCATATTCCTCCGCAGGCTTTGACAGCGCATTCGGCCGCGTTTCCGTTTCGAAGCGTCCGGATCTCTGTGAGTATCAGTCAAATGGTGCGCTTGCGATGGCAAAAAGCTTTAAGCGAAATCCATTTGAAATCGCAGTAGAGATTGCTGCAGAGCTTGAGAAAAATCCGGCATTCAAAGATGTTTCCGCAGTAAAGCCGGGCTTTATTAATTTTAATATTGCAGACAGCTTTCTTTCAGATTATCTTGAAAAAATGCTGGAAGATAAAGACAGGCTTGGCGTGGACGAGTTCTCCCATGAGAAACTTTTCATGGACTACGGCGGACCAAATGTTGCAAAGCCTCTTCATGTAGGGCACCTACGAAGTGCCGTCATCGGTGAGAGCGTAAAGCGAATTGCGAGATTTGCAGGCGATACTGTGACAAGTGATGTGCATCTTGGTGACTTCGGTCTTCAGATGGGCCTCATCATTGCTGAGCTGAAGGAGAGACGCCCTGAACTTATTTACTTTGATGAGAGCTTTGAAGGCGAGTATCCTGAAGAAGCACCTTTTACGATTTCTGAGCTTGAAGAAATCTACCCGGCAGCATCTGCAAAGTCAAAGGAAGATGAAGATTTTAAAGAGCAGGCCATGCAGGCTACTCTTGAGATGCAGAAAGGCAGACGAGGCTACAGGGCACTTCTTGATCAGATCATGAAGGTTTCTGTGACTGACCTTAAGAGAAATTACGAGAGGCTTAATGTAAGCTTTGATCTCTGGAAAGGTGAGTCTGATTCTGAGCCTTACATCCCTGACATGGTGCAGGACATGAAAGACAGGGGCTTTGCCCATGAGAGCAATGGCGCACTTGTCGTTGATGTTGCAGAAGACACGGATAAGAAGACGATTCCTCCATGCATGATTTTGAAATCAGACGGCGCTGCGCTTTATGATACGACCGACCTTGCGACACTCATCTGGAGAATGAAGGACTATGATCCTGACGAGGTTCTCTATGTCGTTGATGCAAGGCAGGAATTACATTTCATCCAGATTTTCCGCTGTGTGCGAAAGACTGGAATCGTTCCGGAAAAAACCAAATTATCCTTCTTAGGCTTCGGCACAGTAAACGGCAAGGACGGCAAGGCTTTGAAGACACGTTCCGGCGGCGTCATGAGGCTTGAATACCTGATTGACGACATCGAAGAAGCCATGAGTAAGAAGATTTCTGAAAATAAGGATTTGTCTCCGGAAGAAGCAGAGAAGGTCTGCAAGATTGTTTCAATTGCGGCACTGAAGTACGGCGACCTCAAGAATGAGCCGAGAAAGGATTATGTCTTCGATCTCGAGAAATTCACTTCTTTCGAGGGTGATACAGGCCCATATATTCTTTACACGATCGTCCGTATTAAGTCTATTTTGAGAAAATACGCAGAGCAGGGTGGAAATGTTGATGAGGCATCGATTTCAAATGCGAACTCAAAGGCAGATAAGGATTTAATGAATGTACTATCCAGATTTTCTGCTACAGTCAGGAATTCATATGAAAGCCTGGCACCAAATGTGATTGCTGCCTTCGTATATGAGGTTTCCGAAGCCTTCAATCATTTTTATCATGAGACGAAGATTCTTACCTGTGAGAATGAGGAAGAAAAGAAGGGCTATATCGCGCTCTGCAATCTCACGAAGAACGTGCTTGAGAAGTCAATTGATTTATTAGGCTTCGAGGCACCGGAGAGGATGTAAGGACTACACCCGGACGTTTTTGTTCTTGACAAGTTTGATATGATGTAAATTGTTTTTGAAATTTTAAGCTTTTGCATTGGAGGTAATGATGACAAAGGTAGATATTTTTTCAGGATTTTTAGGCGCTGGAAAGACTACGCTTATTAAGAAGCTGATCAAGGAAGCTTATCAGGGGCAGAAGCTTGTCCTGATTGAGAACGAATTCGGTGAAGTCGGCGTTGATGGCGGTTTCCTTAAGGATTCAGGCATCCAGATTACAGAGATGAATTCCGGCTGCATCTGCTGTACGCTCGTTGGAGATTTTGACAGAAACCTTCGTGAGGTCGTAGCAAAGTTTTCTCCAGACAGAATCTTTATCGAGCCTTCAGGCGTTGGAAAGCTTTCTGATGTCGCAGCTTCTGTTATCCGTCTCGAGGATGAAATCGGACTTCAGCTTTCAGGCATGGTCACAGTCGTAAATGCCCTTAAGGCAAAGAAGCAGATGAAGGCATTTGGCGAATTCTTCAACGATCAGATTGCACATGCTACGACAGTCATTCTTTCAAGAACGCAGAAGGCTACAAACGAAGACCTTGAATTCACAGTTGCAAAGATCAAGGAATTAAATCCGAATGCAAAGATCATCACAACGCCCTGGGACGACCTTTCAGGCGAGAAGATTGCCGAGGTCATCGAAGGACAGAGCAATGATTTCTACAAGGATCTTTCTATGAAGGATCATGAGATCGAAGAGGCAGAGCACGAGGCTGAGCATCATCATCACCACGACGATGATGGCGAAGACGAACATGAACATGGCCACTGCTGCCATCACCATGATGACGACGATGAACACGAACATGGCCACTGCTGCCACCATGACGGCGAAGGTCATGAGCACCATCATCACGCAGATGAAGTCTTTGACAACTGGGGTATTGAGACACCTCATGTATTTAAGAAGGCTGACATCGAAAATGCGCTTAAGACCTTTGCTGAAGGCGATTCCTATGGTGATGTCATCCGTTCAAAGGGCATGGTTGAAGTCGAAGACAAAAAGTGGGTTTACTTCGATTTTGTTGATGGCGAATACGAGCTTCGTGACGGCGAGCCCGACTATACAGGAAGGCTTGTAGTCATTGGACAGCATATTGATGAAGGAAAACTCAAAAAGCTTTTCGGACTTGAGCAATAAATATTGATTTTTTCTTGATTTTCACTTATTCTATCACTTGCTGATTTTTGCACGAAATAAGTGAAAATCATTTTGTTATAAGGCGGTGATAAGATGGCTTCCGAAGAAGATGAGATTCCTGTATATTTCTTCTATGGCTTTATGGACAGCGGCAAGACGACGCTCGTGAAAGAAACTCTTTTTGAGAACGGTTTTGCTGACGACCTTGATCGATTTCTTCTCATTGTCTGTGAAGACGGAGATGAAGAATATGATGAAAAGGCGATCAATGCAATTGGCGGTACGCTCGTGACAATTGAAAATGAAGAGGATTTCACTGAGGAGAATCTTCAGAAACTTACAGATGCGTACAAGCCTGAAGCAGTCTTCATAGAATATAATGGAACCTGGGAAGTAGGTCCGATTTATGAGATGGACGGACCGAAGGACTGGACGATTGTTCAGGCACTTGCGACTGTCGATGCAACGACCTTTGAGATGTATATGCTGAATATGCGTACGATGATGTCGGAGCAGCTTTTCAAGGCAGATGTTGTCATTTTTAACCGCTGTCCGGACGATGTCAAGAAAGCAAAGTTCAGGGCAAATGTGAAGTCGGTAAACCGCCGTGCGCAGATTGTATACCTTCGTGAAGATGGCACGATTGATGACAGGCCGGAGGAACTTCCATTTGATATTAATACGGATCCGATTGAGATTACCGATGCCGACTATGCACTCTGGTTTTCAGACTGCATGGATCATCCTGATAAATATAATGGCAAGGATGTCCATTTCACGGCTCTCGTGTACAATCCAAAGGAAGGTAAGGGCAAGCTGAAGCCTGGCACCATTGTTCCAGGAAGATTTGCCATGACCTGCTGTGTGCAGGACATCCAGTTCCTCGGAATGAAATGCAAATATCCGAAGTCCGATGAAATCGGCCACAAGAGCTGGATTGACCTCACCGCGAAAGTCAAAAACGAATTTGCCAAGGAATACCGCGGCAAAGGACCGGTTTTGTACCCGCTTGAAATCAAGCCTACAAATAAGCCAGAAGATGAACTGGTTTATTTTAATTAATATCAACATGTTTTGGGTTAAGGAGTGTAAATGTTTGAGATTGTGAAAAAGGAGCTTCTCGCTGATAAGATTTATCAGATGGATGTCAAGGCTCCGAACGTTACTGCCCGCTGTCTTCCGGGTCAGTTCGTTATCGTGAAGGACGGCGAAGACGGTGAGAGAATTCCTCTTACGATTTGTGACTATGACAGAGAGAAGGAGATTATCACGATCGTCTTCCAGACTGTCGGTGCATCAACTGAGAAGATGGCACTTTTGAATGAAGGCGATTCCTTCACAGATGTAGTCGGACCTCTTGGCTGCCCATCACTTCTCTGCGAAGAGAAAAATCTTGAAGAGACAAAGAAGAAAAAGATCGTCTTTATCGCAGGCGGTGTTGGTACAGCACCTGTATATCCACAGGTTAAGTGGCTGAAGGAGCACGGAATTTCTTCTACAGTCATCATGGGCTCAAGGAATAAGGACTTATTATTCTTCACAGACAAGATGGCCGAGGTCTGCGACGACCTACACATCACTACAGATGATGGTTCATTCGGTTTCCATGGCATGGGCACAGATCAGCTTAAGGCTCTCTGGGACGAAGGACAGCGGTTTGACCACTGCGTAGCAATCGGTCCTATGATCATGATGAAATTCGTCTGCAAGCTCACAAAGGAGCTCGGCATTCATACAGTAGTTTCCATGAACCCAATCATGGTCGATGGAACAGGTATGTGCGGTGCCTGCCGACTTATCGTTGGCGGCGAAGTAAAGTTCGCCTGCGTTGACGGCCCAGAATTCGATGGACATCTTGTAGACTTCGATCTTGCAATGAAGAGAGCAAGACAGTACAAGACAGAAGAAGGCCGCAAGAAGCTCGAATTCGAAGAAGGCGCAACCCATCATGGTGGCTGCGGCCAGTGCAGCTAAGGAGTTTTTTGGATAGCGTCAAACTCGAGCGCGAGCGAGTATATTAAGTGAGGAAAATATATGGATATGATGAAAAGAACTCCGATTGCGGAGCAGGATCCTAAGGTCAGGGCCACAAATTTTGACGAGGTCTGCCTTGGATATACCGAAGATGAGGCAGTTGAGGAAGCAGGTCGCTGCTTAAACTGCAAGAACCCAAGGTGCGTAGGCGGCTGCCCGGTTTCAATTAATATTCCTGCATTTATTCAGGAAGTTAAGAACAGAAATTTCGAGAAGGCTTATGAAATTATTTCTGAGTCTTCAGCCCTTCCGGCAGTCTGCGGAAGAGTATGCCCACAGGAATCACAGTGCGAGGGCGTATGCGTCCGTGGTATCAAGGGCGAGGCCGTTGCCATCGGAAAGCTCGAGCGTTTCGTTGCTGACTGGGCAAGAAAGAACGGAATTAAGCCGAAGGCGCCAGAAACAAAGAACGGTCACAAAGTTGCCGTCATCGGTGCAGGTCCTTCCGGACTTACCTGTGCAGGCGATCTTGCAAAGGCTGGCTACGATGTTACAATTTTCGAGGCACTTCACAAGGCAGGCGGCGTTCTTGTCTATGGCATTCCTGAATTCAGGCTTCCAAAGGACGAAGTCGTTGCAAAGGAAGTTGAAAATGTCAAAGGCCTTGGTGTAAAGATTGATACTGATGTCATTGTCGGAAAGTCAGTTACCATCGACGAGCTTATGAACGAGAAGGGCTTCGAAGCCGTATTCATTGGCTCAGGCGCAGGCCTTCCAAGATTCATGGGCATTCCTGGCGAGCAGGCAAACGGCGTATTCTCAGCAAATGAATACCTTACAAGAAATAACCTCATGAAGGCTTACAAGGATTTAGATACACCGATCCATCACGGCAAGAAGGTTGTCGTCGTAGGTGGCGGCAATGTTGCTATGGATTCTGCCAGAACAGCACTCCGTCTCGGCGCAGAGGTACACATCGTTTATCGTCGTTCAATGGCAGAGCTTCCTGCAAGAAAGGAAGAGGTTCATCACGCAGAAGAGGAAGGCATTATCTTTGATCTTCTGCAGAACCCTGTCGAGATTCTCACAAATGAAGACGGTGATGTCTGCGGCATCAAGCTCATCAGGATGGAGCTTGGCGAGCCTGATGCAAGCGGCAGAAGAAGACCTGTTGAAATTCCGGGAAGCGAGTATGACATTGACTGCGATACCGTCATCATGGCACTTGGCACGTCTCCAAACCCTCTCATTTCTTCTACGACAGAAGGACTTGAGACAAACAAGCGTGGCTGCATCGTTTCAGAAGATGACTTCGGTGCTACCACAAAGAAGGGCGTTTACGCAGGAGGCGATGCCGTCACAGGTGCCGCAACCGTAATCCTCGCTATGGGCGCAGGCAAGGCTGCAGCCAAGGGCATCAGGAAATATTTCGGTGAAGATGTAGCGTAAGCTATTTAAGAAAATATAACATTAATAAAGAAGACAGGAGCAGATAAAATGTCCTGTCTTTTTTGTATACTCCGCTGCCACAGCTAATAATGGCAATTGTAACTGCTGATACATTATTTATATCAGATTCCGAACTTTTTATACATTTTTTCACGATAATCTGGATCGGTCGTGACTAATGAAAGGGAGCTAAATGTTTATCTTTCTTCAGGTACCATCAAAGGTCTGACTGTATATATGGCTGCTTTGGAAATTTTTCAAAATGGCGGGTATCTGATTGTTGATGAGATGGAGAATCACTTTAATCGAGAACTTGTTGCTGTACTAATCAGGCTGTTCCAAAATCAAAAGATAAATAAGAAAGGTGCGGTGCTGTTATTTTCTACGCATTATCCTGCACTTCTTGATGAATTTGACAGAAATGATAATACATATATTGTAAGAAATGAAGGTGGAATTACTATAGAGAATCTTTCGACACGCTTTCAGAGAAATGATATCAAGAAGAGCGTTGCCTATGAAAGCGATTATCTTAATGGAACGGCACCCAGCTATGAAGCTATAATGGGTTATAAAAAATATCTTCAGGGAGAAATCAAATGAATAAGGAAAAGATTCACCTTGGAGAAAAAGATGAATATAAGAAATCCGGTCTCAAACCAAGTGACTATTGCAAGAGGATTTTCAAAAATCAGAATATTAAAAGCGTAAAAGACATAAATATGTCTGTTGCAAAGGACACAAACATTAATTCACAATATTTTGAAACACCTGGTTTCCGCCAGGTGTTTTTTGTAGCACCAGAGCCTTAGCTGACCATCTTGTCAGGCACTCAAACAGCCTGTCATTATCCTTCGGGTTCATGAAGCAGATTCTTATGAAGCGGTCGGAGAGGAATGGGAAAGATGAGCAGTCGCGAATCATCATCTTCTCGTGAATTGCCCGCTCAAATAGGCCTGCACTAGAGAGTTCTTCAGGTAGTATCTTAAGCAGCATGAAATTTGCATACGGCTTATAAACCTTGAAAATTCCGCAGGAAGAATATTTTTCATACATACGCTTTCTCTCGGAATCTACTAAAGAATATACTTCGTCAATGTATTCCCTGTCTCTGAACATATAGTTTCCGGCAACAACAGCGAGAGAGTGAATCATCCACGGATTCTTGTAACGCATGATTCTGGAATACAAATCTTCATTTCCTGAAATCGCATAGCCAAGTCTGAGACCAGGGCATGCGAAGAATTTTGATGTACTCCTTAAAACAATAATATTATTGTAAATCGAGCATAGCGGAATCGCCGTATATTTCTTGTAATTTTCCGTGAATTCAATATACGTCTCATCGACCATCACGAAGACAGAGTTTTCCTTGCAGCAGTCTAATATTTTCCGCATCTCATCACGGTCTATGATAGAAGATGTCGGATTATTCGGATTGCAGATGATGATGAGGTCGAGGTCAGAAGTGATTTTCCTGCAGAAATCATCAATGTCAAGACGAAAATCATTTTCTTCCTTCAGAGGATAATAGGAAGTCCTTCCGCCGACCAAAGAAATACTTCTTTCATATTCAGAATATGTAGGACCTAGAATAAGTGCCTTTTTCGGAGACACAATATCAATAAAAAGAGAGATTAATTCGGTCGTCCCATTTCCGACCATGATATCCTTTGGCTCAGCTCCGGTATATTCTGAAATCGAGCTTTTCAGCGTCTCATAATCCCTCTCCGGATATGTCGCAATCGAATCAATATTTTCAGCAAGCACAGTCCTGAGTGCTGGCGAAATTCCAAGCGGATTTACATTCGCTGAAAAACTAACGATTTCTTCTTTCTTTATATGAAATACCTTCTCAATTTTCTCCAGATCACTTCCGTGAAACTGCTCAGTATCACTTGTTGACATGGTCTACCTCTTTTACTGAAAATTAATACATACTCGAGCGGGAGCGCGTATACAAAGGTTCATATTATTGCGCAGCGAGTATCTCAATTATCTAATAATAATTTTATATTTAATATTCACCAAAAATTTGCTATAATTATAAAGTTAATATTAATTTTGTCAACATTCTTAGGAGCCCTTCCGTGAGAAGAAAGATTTACCGAATATCTGAAGACCGCTTTGATATAAAGAAACCTGAACTTGGTCTTCCGTCTGAAGAATTAGCTTTAACGGCTTACGAAAAAGAAAAATTCTCTTCTTCATTTACAGTAAAGAGTTTAAACGATGTCAGCATTTCCTGCAACATCTATTCTTCCAATCCATATATTGTTTTAGATGAGGAGTCATTTTCCGGTACTTCATTTGATGTCGGCTTTCATATGGTAAACGATGGCTTCCGTGCAGGTGACTCAGTTTCTGGCGATTTCCTGATTGTATATAATGGCGGCGAAAAGCATATTCCTGTGACTGTGAATTTTATTGCAAGGGATTTTACTGCCCTTGATACAGTGATCAAGACGCCTGAAGATTTCAGGGATTTTGCACTGAAGCATCCGCAGGAAGCAGTCAGGGTGATGTTTTCAGATGAATTTCTGCCTTATGCAAAGAAGATGGGGAAATCTTTCTACCTTCTTCTTCTGGCATACAGGAAGGCTCTTCCTACCGAGGTGAATCTCGATGAATTCCTTATTGGCACTGGCTTAAAGCAGCGTGCAGGCTTCGAAATTGAAAAGGATTATTTTTCCCTTGACAATATCGAAGAGGAGACCAGACAGTCGATTACACTTCGAAAGATTGGCACCGGCAGCCTTGATATTAAGGTTGCTGCAGACAGCGACTTTGTGACACTGAGCAAGGACCATATTACGGAAGAAGTTTTCGTAGGGTCCGTTTACCAGTATGACATTTTCCTTCATCCTGAGAAGATGCACGCCGGCATGAACCTCTGCCGCATTACATTTTCATCCATACTTGGCAGGAAAGAAATCGTTATAGTAATAAAGCGTCCTTCCAATATTGCAATTGATGATTTTGTAAGGGTGAAAAAACGCTCCTATACAGAGCTTACCAGGAAATATCTTCTTTACAGGCAGCGTGAGATTACAGCTGGTACATGGAGTGATGAATCTGTTGAGATACTCGACAGGCTTTTGAGTCTTGACGAAAAGAATAAGAATTTTCTGCTTCTCATGAAGGCCCAGGCACTTATTGTGAATAAGAGAAGGCAGGAAGCCCTTGATATTATTTCCGGGCTCCGCCACGAAATCTTAGACAATAAGAGCATGGAGTGGGCATATCTTCTCTATATCTGTACATTGATTGAGAGAGAGAAGAACTATGTTGACAAGCTGACGCATGAGATAGAGATGATTTTCCGTGAGCATCCTGAAGATCCAAAGATTTTCTGGTTCCTTCTTTTTCTGAGAGAGGATTACATCGGAAATGATCTGAAGAAATTTACTGATATCAGGCAGTTCATGGTCAATGGCGTATATTCGCCGTATTTCTATGTTGAGGTAAGCGACTTATTCAATAAAGATCCGCTGCTTCTGAAGAACTTTGATGATTTTAATATCAGGGTGCTTTTATGGATGATCAGGCACCAGACGGTTAAGGGAAATCTTGCGCTCAGGATTTCGACGCTGCTTCATGAAGTAAAGAAGTTTGACCTTCGTATTTTTCATATTGTCACTGCGACATACAGGCTTTTTCCTTCAGATGAGATGCTTGACGGGATCGTGAGCTACCTTCTTAGCAATGAGATTTATGGGAAGATGGCATTTTCCTGGTACTCGCTTTCCATCCGTCTGGGAAAGAAATACACAGGTCTTTATGAGGCATATATTTTCTCGCTTCCGGAGAATTCCACAGAGAAGCTGCCGGAGTCTGTAGTCAGATATTTTACCTTTGAAAATGCGATAGAAGACAGCAAGAAGGCATATGTTTATGCCAATGTCATTTCCCACAAGAATGAAGATCCTTTGCTCTATAAAGAGATGTCAAAGTCAATACAGAGCTTTGCACTCGACGGGATGCGAAAGGGCAGGATGGATGACAATCTTGCCGTCATTTATCAGGATACATTAGACCGCGGCATTATTGATGAGGATGTTGCAGACAGTCTTTCAAAGATGCTTTATCCTATGCGTATTACCATAAAGGCTCCCAATATCCGTTCTGTCATTATTTCTGGCGATATTTTTAAGGATCCGAAGGTTGTTCCGGTTCGTGGAAAGTTCTGTTTTACGAGCATACTTTCAAATGACTATCGGATTGCCCTCATAGATGATTTTGGAAATATGCTTTCAGACAGGACGCTTTATGAAATCGAGCCTTTGATCGATCTTTCAAAGATTTATGACAGTCTTGATTCCATGGCAAAGGGGAATCTCGCATTTTTCATGCACGATATCATTGAGTATGAGACCTATTCAGATTTTCCTGAAGGCTCTGATGAGGTCATCAGCCGGTTTCTTGCATCAGACAAGATTTCACGTTCCTTCAAAATGCAGAATTACCGGAGCATTGTTTCTTATCTTCGTGAAAATATGCGAGAGGAGATATTTGAGAAATATCTTCTTCAGGAGAATGATTATGATGAGCTTGATACTGGTACGATATCCTATATCATCGAGCTCTATGTGATTTCCGGACAGTTCGACAGGGCATTTGATCTTACGATGAATTATTTTGCCCAGAATGTCGGCAAGAAATCCCTCCTTCGCATCTGCCAGTATGAGGTGGGAAAGGAAAAGGATTCAGAGAGCCAGAAGTTCCTCATCATGATGTCTATTTATCTGATGAGCGAATACCTTACGGAGCCGGAAATCACAGCTTATCTGAATCAGCATTACACGGGTCCTACAGAAGCTATGGTGATGCTTTGGAAGCATGCGGATGCCCAGTCCCTTGATGTTTCAGAGCTTGAAGAAAAGATACTGACACAGATGCTTTATACAGAGGTCTTTCTGCCAGAGCACCAGCTTATTTTTGAATCTTATCTGACGCACAGGAATAATTCCATGCTTGTTGAGGCATATCTTACCTATTTTGCCCACGGGTATCTAAAGGGCGAAGAAAAAGGGTCACCAGATCTTTTCAAGCATATCGAGGATTACTATTTCAGCGGACACAGGGAAAATTCCGGCATGAAGCTTGCGAGCATCAAATACTTTTCTGAGAAGGATTCAAAGGATCTGACGAAAAAAGAAATCGAGATGCTGGACGAATTCTTAGGTGAAGCGACAGGAAAGAATCTTTACTTTGATTTTTACAGGAGAGTCTATGAACCGCTTCGAATGAAGTATCATCTCTATGACAAATATTTTGTGACCTATTATGGTGCACCCCGTCAGGATCTTACTATTTATTATTCTATTGATGATTCTGAAGAGAAGAAGGCTGAGCTCACAGAGATGTATGATGGCATCTATGTGCAGCAGTTCATCCTGTTCTTTGGCCAGATCGTGCATTACCGTATTACCGATGAGGAAGGAAAAGAACTTCTGAATTCTTCTCTTGACTGCCAGTCTGATGTAGAAAACCAGGATGCATTGCGATACAATCTCATCAACAGGATGAGGAACTCATACATTTATTTCGACAAGGATGATCTTCTTCGTTCGATGAGGAAGTATGTTGAACTTTCGGAAGAGACAAAGGATCTTTTCCATCTGGAGTAAAAATGGCAAATAATACAAACGATTCCATGTATATTGGAATTGATTTCGGAAAAGAAAATACACTGATCTCTTTCTTCACATTTGATATGGAAGAGCCTGAAACAGTCAGCACTGTTGTAGGTAAAGAGAATTATCTCATTCCGATGGTCCTTGCAAAGAGGAAGGGACTTGGCCAGTGGTATTTTGGTAATGAAGCAGAGAATGAGATACGAAGTGGAAATGCAATAGAGGCAGAGGACCTTTTCCACAAGGCAGTCACGAATGATAAGATTTTTATCGAGAGCGAGGTCTTTGAGGCCAGGGACCTTCTGGCAATTTATATCAAGAAATTATTAGTGCTGCCTGGCTTTACAATAGGGAACAAATATAATATCAAGGCAATCACGATATGCACTGACAGCGTCGATATGTCTGTGATAGAGACCTTTTCGTCCATTGCTTCCAAAATCGGTGTCGTTCCGCAGAGGCTTTATGTGGTAGACCGTGCTGAAGGATTTTATTATTATGTATTAAGCCAGCAGCCTGATATTTTCAGAAAGGACGTACTGGTTTTCAATCTCGAAAAGAATTATCTCACCCATACTGTCCTTCACATTGATATTTCCACGAGACCGCGTATCGTGAATCTCTATACTGAAAATGACGGGCAGCTTTCCTATTCTGACCGTGATGCATCTTTTGAAGAAATTGTTTCCAAAGTCCTTCATGAAAATGATATTTCATCTGTCTATCTTGTCGGTGAAGGTTTCGATGGCGACTGGATGCAGGAGAGCCTTCAGCATCTTTTGAAGGGCAGACGTGTCTTTATTGGAAAGAATCTCTATTCAAAGGGTGCCTGTGTTTCGAGCATCGTGAAATGCGGAGACCAGCCTTGGGAATATGTCTATATCGGAGATAATGAACTGAAAATCAATGTCTCGCTGAAGATTTATGACAAAAATGATATGGGCTTTATCACACTTCTTTCTGCCGGTGACAACTGGTATGAGGCAAAAGGGGAGACCGAAGTCATTTTAGATGGCGAGCCTTCAGTTGAATGCTGGGTGCAGCGCCCGGAATCAAGAAGGGCAGATGTAGTCGAAATCACGCTTAATGATTTTCCAAAGAGGGAAAACAGGACATCGAGGCTTCGTATTTCAGCGATTCCACTGTCTGACACCAGGGTGAAGATAAAGATTGTCGATCTTGGCTTCGGAGAAATCACACCTGCTACGAACAAGGTCTGGGAGCATGAAATCTCAGCTGAAAAAGAGGAATAAATGGGAGAATTATTAAAGACAACATCGGGAATTGCACTAAACCCGTATTATATTGAGGACCTTTCTATTTCGGTATATTCACTGGAAGAGCTTTCATACTGCATCTATCAGAATGCCTACCTCGCCGGACCTGATCTTATGAACATCGAACTCGTCGAGTGGATCAATGACGAGCTTCACCTGAAAGATCTTGCTGAGACACTGCGCACGCTATTGAAGGAAAATGTGACACTTTCTCTTTTTGTTTCTGAGATTCTGAATGCAAACGGATATCTCACAAAAGGAGAAATAAAGGAAACGATTTCCACCATCATGGAGTTTGAAAACAAATCCGATGCAGAGATTGGAAAGATGCGTGCAGACAGGCTTTTTGAAAAGGGCCGTGTAGTTGATGCGATTTTTGAATATCAGAATACGCTGACTATTTCCGGTACTATGACGGATGTCCTCCTTGGTGATGTTTATCACAATCTTGGAACGGCATACGCATATCTCTTCATGTTTTCAGAGGCAGAGGCGTCCTTCAGGGAAGCCTATATAAAGAATCACAAGCGCTCAACACTTAGATGCCTACTTTTTACCACACTGCTTTCCGAAAATGACGAAGCCTTCGATCAGTACTGTGAACGGTATTTTCTTTCAGAAGAGGAAAGAGAATCAATAAAGCAGACCGTTACAGACTGTATGACATCAAGGGAATATCTTTCAAAGCATACAGAGATCGAGGCGATTGCGGAAGAGGAGTCTGAAGAAAAAATGAAGAAGAGCATCCTTCAAAAGATAAATGAATATCAGGCAGAATATGAGACACTCTGCAGGATTTGATTTTGGTGGTTTAAATGTCTATTTTTAACAAATTACGTTTTTCTAAAAAAAATAAAGCCACTGGAGACGATCTTGATGAGACAATGGATGAGGTGCTATCAGAGATCCACAAGATTGATGATATGTCTGATCCAAAGAAGATAGAGCAGTATATATTAGATTCCTGCGAGGAAGTGATTTCCCTTACGAAGCAGAATGAAGGCGAAAAGGCAAGGCTTCGTGCTCTTGAGGGATATGTTTCAGACATAGACAAGATAAATTCCCTTCCCGAAGAAAAGAGAACTGAGATAGAAAAAACTGCTGATCTCATCGAAAAGAAAGAAGTTTCCACACAGAATTATCAGAACAGTGAAAAGAAGATTTCTGACGAAGACTATATGATCATGATGGAAAATGAAGACGCTATTCCAAATGAGATTAAGAAGCTTCAGCAGAATGAAGACTATGTTGAGAAAATGCGGACTTCCCTTACAGCAATAGAGGGCGAGCATTCAGAGGCGAAGATAGATCTCGACGATATCAATAAAAGCCGCGGATTTTTGAAGAGGGCATCCATTGCTTTTTATATGCTTTATCTTTCCGGTTTTATTCTTGTCATAATATTAAAGATTACTTCAAAGCTGGAAATGAATACGCCGTTTCTGCTTTACCTCCTGTTTGGGGCAGTGGCATGTGTCGTGATTTATCATATCGAGACCGGGAATGCAAAACGCCGTAAGGATGCAGCGAGGTATCTTAATACCGTGACATCTATCTTAAATACCACGAGGATGAAGTATGCTGCAGGAGTAAATGCAGTCGAATTTTCCAAGGCAAATTTCGGCGTGCAGAGTTCTCTTGAGCTGAATTACAAATGGGAAGCTTATCTTGAGGCTGTCCGTGAAAGGGATAAATTTCTTTCGGATAATGAAGATCTTTCGTATTATTCTAATAAGCTGTATAAGCTTCTTTCACCGCTTGATTTATCTGATATCAATGTCTGGCTGAAGCAGACAAGAGCTTTGAAGGACAGGGACAACCTTTTGAAAATCAAGGGTATTTTTGAGAAGAGAATTGAAGCTCTGAAGACTGATATTTTAAAGAACCGGAAAGCGATTCTGAAAGAGAGAAATGAGATTAATTCTCTCATGAAGGAGCATGATTTCTATGTTCCGGAAATCGTTGAGATTTTGAAATCTGTTGACAAACTGTGCGGACTGAAGCCTGAGACAGATGAAGCTTGATTTGCTGGGCAGGAACACTTGAATATGTTATACTTCCGAAGCTACTTACTTCGGGTTAAGAAAGGAAAAGAAATAAAATGGCAGAGAAGATTAGGACCAGATTTGCACCATCACCTACAGGAAGAATGCATGTAGGAAATTTACGAACAGCACTTTACGCTTACCTCATCACGAAGCATGAGGACGGCGATTTCATACTTCGAATTGAAGATACCGACAGGGAAAGACTCCTTGAAGGCGCTACGGATATTATTTATAAGACCTTGAATGATGCAGGCTTAAAGTGGGACGAGGGACCGGATATCGGCGGCCCTGTTGGCCCTTATGTTCAGTCTGTCCGCTGCGATCAGGGACTCTACATGAAGTATGCAAAGCAGCTTATTGACGAGGGCAAAGCATATTACTGCTTCTGTACGAAGGAGAGGCTTGAAAGCCTTAAGAAGACAATTGATGGTAAGGAAGTTTCCTTCTATGACAAGCACTGCCTCCATCTTTCAAAGGAGGAGATTGAGAAAAATCTTGCAAGCGGCATGCCTTATGTCATCAGGCAGAATGTTCCGACAACAGGTACCACGACCTTCCATGATGAGATTTACGGAGACATCACAGTAGATAATTCCGAGCTTGACGACATGATTCTGATCAAGTCCGACGGCTATCCTACCTACAATTTTGCAAATGTTATCGATGACCATCTGATGGGCATTACCCATGTCATCCGTGGAAACGAATACCTTTCATCATCTCCGAAGTATAATCTTCTTTATGAGGCATTTGGCTGGGAAGTTCCGAAGTATATCCACTGCCCACTGATTACAAATGAAGAGCACCAGAAGCTTTCAAAGAGGTCCGGACATTCTTCATTTGAAGACCTCGTTGATTTAGGATACTTACCTGAAACAATCGTGAATTTCGTTGCCCTTCTCGGCTGGTCGCCTGAAGATGAAAATGAAATCATGACGCTTGACGAACTTGTCAAGGCTTTTGATTACCACAGAATCAATAAATCTCCGGCCGTATTTGATACGGTTAAGCTTCGCTGGATGAATGGCGAATACTTAAAGAAGCAGGACCCTGAGGTCTTTTATGAGAAGGCTCTTCCATACCTCAAGGAGACAATTCATAAGGATCTTGATTTTAAGAAGATTGCCGGAATGGTTCAGTCAAGAATCGAGCTTTATTCAGATATAAAGGACATCTGCGACTTCTTTGAGGCAGTGCCTGAGTACGACATCTCACTTTATACTCATAAGAAGATGAAGACGACCCCGGAGCTTTCACTTGAGGTCTTAAAGAAGGTGCTTCCTGTTCTTGAAGATACTGATGACTATACAAATGATGCACTGTTTGAACTACTGAAGGGCTTTGCATCAGACAATGGCTACAAGAACGGACAGGTCATGTGGCCGATCCGTACGGCACTTTCAGGCAAGCCTGCAACTCCAGGCGGTGCAACCGAGCTTCTTGAGATTCTTGGGAAGGACGAGTCTGTCGCACGAATCAAGGCAGCGATTGAACTGCTGGAAGCAAGGATATAAGGATATTTCATGGTTTTAGACAAAGAACAGACCGCTGCAGCGAGTCACTTCAAGGGACCGATGTTACTTCTTGCTGGACCGGGTTCCGGCAAGACGACTGTCTTGACTTCGAGAATTTTTCATCTCATTGATTATCATAAAGTGCAGCCCTCTTCGATACTGGTTCTTACCTTTACGAAGGAGGCTGCTCTTTCTATGCAGAAAAAGTTTATTAAGATTTCCCGTGGGAATATTGATGGCTATTCCGATGTCGTATTTGGAACCTTTCACAGTGTTTTTCTAAAGATTCTGCTGAAAGAAAAAAAGTATGCAGATTTTAAGATTGTCACTGGTACATCGAGAATGAAATTGCTTCGAGAGTCAGTTTCCATAAACCACATAGATTATTCTGATTCTGCAGAAGCTCTCGACAGGCTTTCCGGCGATATCAGCTTCATGAAGAATACCGGACGTAGTGATTTTGAAAAATCAAGCGCTTTGTCAGACAGTGATTTTCTTACTGTTTTTCATGAATATGAAGACAAGAAAAAACGTCTCGGGCTTTTTGATTTTGACGACATGCTGACGGCGACGAAAGAACTGCTTTCCACAGACCCTGCACTTCGTGAGAAAATCTGCGAAAGGTTTACCTTTATCTTAGTAGATGAAGCGCAGGACATGAATGCGCTGCAGTTTGACATCATTCGTCTGATTTCCGGACGGGAGAAAAATGTCTTCATGGTCGGCGATGATGACCAGTCGATTTATGGCTTCCGCGGTGCTGATCCTTCGTATATGCTTGATTTTAAGAAGCTTTTTCCACAAGGACAGATTCTTTATCTCAATTCAAATTACCGCTGCCCAAAGGAAGTCGTAGAGAAATCATTAAATCTCATTTCCTATAATAAAAACCGCTTTGAAAAGCAGCTCATATCAAAATCAAAGACTAAGGGAATGGTAACATATCATATTTTTGATGATGATGAGATGGAGGCAGTCTTTGCAGTTTCTGAAATAAGGAAGTCTATCACAGCAAAGGAATCAGTTGCAGTGCTGATCCGCCACAGGCTTGACGGCGAGAAGGTAAGAGCACTTCTGCAAAGCGAAAACATTCCATTTTTTCCGGGAACTGCTTCAAAAGAAGAAGAGAAAAAGTTTTCTTTTGAAGAGGATATCGTGTCGTATTTCAGGCTGACTCAGGGAGTGCTTTACCGCAGGGATTTGCTTGAAGTCATAAATAAACCCGACCGGGAAATCCCTCGAAAAGGAATTGAGGATGAGATAGTCGACAGGGAGAAGTGGCTTTCATATTTTGAAAGGGATATTTCAGTGCAAAGGCAGATTACACAGTTTCTTTCTGACATAGATCTTATAGGAAGGCTTTCGCCAGCTGCGGCATTCACCTTTATTTGCGACAAAATGGGATATAGGAAATATCTTCTCAAAGAAGCTTCGCTTACACCAGATGCTTTAGAAGAGAAGATAGACTCCTTCCGTGAGATGCTGAAAAATTATCATAGGATTGATGTATTCCTTGAGGATTATGCCGAGAGGAAAAAATCTGAAGAGAAAAATGAAGATACGAAGGCAAAGAAGTCAACGGCAGAAGACAATGTTTTTGTCTATACATTTCACGGCTCAAAAGGACTTGAATTTGACAAGATCATTATTCTTTCAGTAAATGATGGCATTGTTCCTTCAAACAAGGCAGTGACTGAAAAAGACAGGGAAGAAGAGCGGCGGATGTTCTATGTCGCGCTTACGAGGGCAAAGAAAAAAGCAATCATTTCCTGTGTGAAGAAAAGAGGCAGCAAGGAACTGCTGCCATCGATCTATCTGAAGGAAACCCTGAAGCCCAGAACTGAAAGCAGATAAAATCTGCCTTCATTTTTGTGTAGAATGAATTGCATATTACTCCGTGCAGTTGCTGCGCTTAACTCAGTGCTTCGGTAAGAAACAGTGTGAGTGCGACATCCGGATTATATTTTCCTGACTTTATGCCATCATCATAAAGCACGCCGGTATCAAGTAACCTTGTAAGTTCAGGTATGCCAAGCTTTCTGACAACAGCCATATTCTTTCTATTCTGCCATGTCGAATCGATAGCCTCCCCATTTTTCATTTTTGATGAAAGCGAGAGCAGGGAAATTAGCTGTTTTTCAATAGAAGAAATGATCATCGTTGGGTCATCTTTAGACATGATCAGGTCGTTATAGATTTCAAGTGCCTTTTCTCTGTCTTTATTAAAAATTGCATCGGTAAGATAGTAAACTTTTGTATTCGTCTGTCCGCTTACGATTTCTTCGACATCAGATTTCTCAATCGTACCTTTACCCTGGCTGTAAGAAATCAGTTTGTCAAGCTCAAGACTTACAGATTCCATCAGATCTGAGGCTTTTTTATCCGAGGAAGTTCTGATGTAGAATTCTTTGTAGGCGTCCTCCTTTATGGACAGACCTTCTTTATTAATTTTATTGATAATCCATTTTTCATAGCGGCTGCCCTGGAAGGTGTTTACTTCTTCGCAAAGACCGATTTTTGAAATGGTTTTGAATAATTTGTTGGACTTGTTTGCATCATCCTCGATGAAAAGAAAGCGGACAGTTTCCGGCATGTTTGTAAGGAAATCATTGAGGGCGTCCTTTATTTTCTCTTTTCCAGCAACAGAAAAAATGCCGCTGTTTTCAACGACGATAACTCTGTACTCGGCAAAAAATGGCATGGTGTCCGCCTGGTGCAGGACCTCGTTGAAATCCGTGCCTGCGCCTTCATAATATGAATAATTCATATTGCCATCTGTGCCATCCGGAAACCAGATTTTCAGCAGAAACTTCTTATAATTCCGCCGAAGATACGCCTCCTTGCCATACAGAAGGTATACATTTTTTAATTCGCGCTTTCTGATATCGTCATCTAAGGACATGTTTAATCTCTTTCATTGCCAAATTTAAAATACATTATACAATATTGTGGTGGTTTATGTTAATATGATTCTTAATTTACGTGCTCCCGAAGAACAAAACTATCGCCACGATATTTGCAAAGCAAAATCGTGGCATGTCGTCAGGGCACATGAGAATGCTGCTATGCAGCATAGTGCCCTTCCTCGG
>ONHZ01000068.1 GCA_900317755.1 uncultured Lachnospiraceae bacterium | reverse complement strand
TCGTGGCATGTCGTCAGAGCGCATTAGAATGATGCTACGCATCAAAGCGCTCTTCCTCTCGCGGCTTCGTGATTTTTGCTTGCGTTACTAAATTCGTGCTTCGCCTTCCGGCTTGCACTCATTAAGTAACGAATAAAATCAAGACTTTTTCTTAGATAGTTTTGTTTCTCTCGCGCACTCTTGTTTACTGCAAGTATTATTTACTGTGTTAAATGACGTAAAACCACGCGTCGTCCTCACCGAAGTCGTTCTTCTCGATGATGCTGCCGTCCTTCGCACGGTAGATGAGCTCCTGGTTTTTGAAGGTGACCTTGGTACCGGCTGGGATGGACTTCGTGATGAAGGCGTTTGAGCCAATGACTGAACCTTCACCGATAACCGTTTTGCCGCCAAGAATTGATGCACCAGAATAAATTGTGACATTATTTTCAATCGTAGGATGACGCTTTGTGCCGTGAAGTGCGTGACCGGCAGATGTGGAAAGTGCACCTAAAGTTACACCCTGGTATACTTTGACATGATCACCGATTTCGGTTGTTGAACCTACTACGATTCCCGTACCATGGTCAATAAAGAAATATTTTCCAATCTTTGCTCCCGGATGGATGTCGATTCCTGTGACCGAATGCGCATACTCCGTCATAATCCTTGGAATAAGCGGAACATTTAATACAAAAAGTTCATGTGCAAGCCTGTTGATTGTAATTGCAAGAAGTCCAGGGTAGCAAAGCACAATCTCATCCTTATTAAATGCAGCCGGATCACCCTGGTATGTGGCTTCAATATCAGTATCAACAAGAGCTCTGACCTGTGGAATCTTATTGCAGAAGGTGAGCGCAATGCAGTATGCCTGATCCTCTATCTTTTCACGTGAAGGATTTTCTTCCTTGCTGGTGTAAAGCAGTGCCTTGCTGATCTGCTTTGAAAGATTGTACATGACATCTTCAATCAGCACGACAAGATTTCCGTAAGCATTGTAGCTCTTGTATGTCTTATCACGGAAATAGCCCGGATATACGATTTTGATAAGATTATCCGTAATCTTTCTAATAGAATCTGTATCAGGTCTGTCAAAAATATTCATTTTGTCAACATCACGACCCTTGTCATAATCCTGCAAAAGCTGATGCACGAGCTGATTAACTTCCTGATTTTCTCTTTCTCCCATGATGAGCCTCTTTATCTATAAATAATACCATTTATGAAAACCCACTATAGCAATTAGAACGCATTTTTTCAATATACAAAATAGAATCCATATTTCTTTGCATAGAAAAAGCCGCCACAAATGTGACAGCTTAATCTTAAGGAGTAATTATGAAAAAGAAATAGTAATTAATCAGCTAAGAAAAAATCAATGATTCCTGCAACCAGAAAAAATGCCCCGGCAGGCCACATCACAAGCTGGAAGGCTGAGCCCGTGCCTGCGATTTCAAATACTCCTTTTAAGAGTGAACTCATTGTAAGAATTGCAATTCCGCTTCTGTAAAGATTAAGGCACCCTCTCGATGGAATATGTCCGTAGTATGCGACCTGATTTTTCGTTTTTAAAATCAGGAGAATCAGTGCCGGCACAAGCCCTAAGACCAGCGG
Source organism: uncultured Lachnospiraceae bacterium (assembly GCA_900317755.1). Taxonomy (GTDB): domain Bacteria; phylum Bacillota; class Clostridia; order Lachnospirales; family Lachnospiraceae; genus RUG306. The sequence continues at coordinate 44,423 of ONHZ01000068.1, read as the reverse complement.
CCATGCAAATAAATATGTCATAAAAACTGAATATACATTGTGACTGAAGATTCTGTAAATCAGGAAGAACACAAGGCAGAATGCCGTAATTCCCGCATAGCCAGGAACTGCCTTCTTTGGATTGTAAATATATGAATAATCTACTGCCTGTGCTTTTTCCATATTTTCATTCATAATATGTTCCTCACTTTCTAATTAATTCTCCAGCTACCACATCATGCATTTTCACATCTTGTGGTAGCCAGAAAAGGCATGATGTTACTGGGCAATGTAGATTATGTCTGACACTGCTCTTTCGGAAATTCTGTTGCCATTTGTTGTAGGCTTGTTTATGACTGTACCGTTAAATACCATCGTCGATGAGCCGCCGCCGTCGAGATTATATGCGACTGTGCAGCCAGCATCCTGCATTACCTCGGCAAGCTCATATAGTGAAAGTCCTTCGCTCTCTGAAGTCCTGCCGTCAGAAACTACCATCACATAATGCCCGGTTGAAACCATGCCAATTGCTGTCCTTGGATTCGAAGTCATCGACTTGCCACTGATTTCTTCATTTTCCGAAACTGAAATCTTGCCATTGTTTACGAGTGCAGGTCCGAAGGAATAGATCTGTGTCGCGCCTGCGCTTTGCAGCTCTTCGGCGGTCACGTCGCCTTCATTTATGATTGCCATCGTGCCATCTGAATAAACAACAAGGTCTTCCTGGTCATCGGATGTCTTTGTGCTCCGGTACAGGTACCCATTTCTCATGCAGTAGCCTGTGTCCCTGAAGCCATAATAGTCACCATTGATCGCGAGAATTGCTCCAACATCCGATGCAATATTGCTTGTGGTGTCTGAAACATTTCTGCCTAGTGTGTCATTGGCAAGACCGCTCAGAAGCTTTGACGGATCGTCAAGGTAAATATCTGCAATGTACACTGTTGTATTGTCGACGACCTTTGTCGTAATCGTAATCTTCACGCCGTCCGCTTCGTAGGTAGAGTCCGTGACTGTCGCATCTGAAGCTGTGCTCGAATCAGAGCTCGTGCCCGTTGAATCAGATGATGTTGCCGAATCAGTAGAAGCAGTTAATGATGTATCAGACGAATTGCTTCCTGTTGTCGACGCCGTCGTCGTAATCCCGGTACTTGCAGAATCCGTACTTGTCACTTCTGAGAGCTTCACAGTATCATGCGCAATTACGAAGGTATCAAGTACCGTAAAAAGCGAATAGCCTAGAAGGATAATTGAAAATATGATCGGATAAAGTTTTATTTTTTTCTTCTTTGAATTCATTCCTGTCTCCATCCTGCCGCCATTGGCAGCCTGCAAAATATATTATGCCATTTCAAAATTTTCAAAAGTTAAGCTTGCAAGCTTCACAGATATTACCAGTCTATTTTTTAGAAATTGTATCTACATTAGCCTGGCCAAAATCAAATGTGACATCACACATAGGCGAGATTCTGTCTCGACCTCTGGGATGCCGAAGCAGCCTGCCCTGCTGCAACAAGTGAAAGCCCCGCCTTGATGAACTCCCTCGTATAGCCCTCGCCGTACTTCGAAAATGTCGTCTTATAAAGTCCCATCTTGTTTAAGACATTTACGAGGTAAAGTGGTATCGCCTTTGAGGTCTTAATTTCCATCAGATACTCGCCCTCCGGAAGAAGCCTTTCACCGCCTAAGTCCTTCTTCAGATCAAGGTTGTCTGTCCTGTATGTAATGTCGTAGTCAAAAGTAATGCGGAAATCCGGATCATCCTTTGCGACATATGCCTCTCGGTTATAATTTATGACCATCTTTGGCATCAGGTTTGAATAAAACGCTTTGAAGTATTCGATTTCCTTTGCAATCTGGCTCTGCGTTGAAATCGGCTCATTGAAATTCATGTATGAAAAAGCTCTGCCGTATGGAAGCTCGATCCTTCTCTTATAGACTATTCCATCAACTTTCTTCTTTATTTCAAGAAATGATGCAGAATAATTAGTCGGTATTCCGTATGTACGCAGCCTTAATTTTTCCTTGTAATATGGCTTCTCAAGTGACGTGCGAATTAACCGATAATCCGGTGTATCATAATAAATATTGTGGATTTCAGAAACCGGATGCTCATCTGGAACCAGGTGCTCCATCACTCTTTCAATGAACTCATCATACTGATCCTTCGTGAGCCTGTATTTCATTTCTGTTCTTTTAAATGTATATATATTTGCCATAATCTCTGTCCCTTTCAAATCTGCATATTTTTTCATTCAATATGTATTTTGTAATTCTGTTTTCAAATTAGTTCAAAAAAGATAAGTTTCATCTCTTATCTTTATGCGGACATAATAAGAAATGAAACTTAAAGCAAACTTAAATATTTTTAAATTATCAAAATAATTTTTTGAACAGCTTCTTTGCAGGATATTCAAAAACAGCCACAGCATTGAGCAAAAAAAATAATATGCATCGGCAGCAATTGAAATTTGTGCCAATGCATATTGATAATAACAATCCACAAGAATCGCATCAGGACTGGCTGTCTTTGTGGAAATAAGCATACAGAGCCTCGCTCGACTTCCTGTCCATCTCAGGGAGCTTCATGAAGTCTTCGACCGAGCATTTTTCCATGTCAAGCGCCGAATCGAATTCGCGCATCAATGCCCTGCGGCGCTTAGGGCCAATACCTTCAATGTCCTCAAGAAATGAATGCACCTGTTCCTTTGAACGGAGTGACCTGTGATATTCAATCGCGAATCGGTGTGCCTCATCCTGCAGCCTGGTAATCAGTTTGAAACCTTCTGATGAGCGGTCTATAGGCAGCTCCTCATTATGATAATAAATTCCTCTCGTCCTGTGATGGTCATCCTTCACCATACCTGCAACAGGAATGTGAAGTCCAAGATCATAAAGCACCTGCTCTGCAATATTGACCTGTCCCTTGCCGCCATCCATCATGATAATGTCGGGAAACTTGGAAAAGGATGTGATGGTATTCTCCTCCAGTTCCTTCTCCCCGTGCAGAAATCTTCTCGTCAGCACCTCACGCATCGAAGCATAATCATTTGGTCCTTCAACAGTTTTCAGCCTGAACTTCCTGTAGTCAGAACGCTTCGGCTTTCCATTTTCAAAAACGACCATCGAGCCGACAGAATTAAATCCGGACGTATTACTGATATCATAGGCTTCCATTCGCGAAAGATTCGGTATATGAAGAAGCTCAGAGATTTCCTTCATCGCACCAATCGTCCTGCCCTCTTCACGCTTTATTCTTTCCTTGTCCTGCGAAAGAATAAGCGCCGCATTCTTCTCCGCAAGAGCTACCAATTTTTCCTTATTGCCACGGACAGGTGTTACGATGTGGACAGGCTTCTCACGCTTATCTGTGAGCCACTCTTCAATTACTTTTTTCTCAGGAATATTTTCCTGAACGAAAATCTCATGCGGTATAAAGGGTGTGCCGCTGTAATACTGCCTTATGAACGAAGCAATAAGTGATGTGGTCTCGTCCTCGACATTGATTGCCATATGGTAATGATCGCGCCCAATCATCCTGCCGTTTCGTATGAAAAATACCTGGATGACGGCATCTTCATCATCGTGTGCAAGCGCTACAATGTCCCTGTCTTCTTCATCAGATGATGTGATCTTCTGCTTATTCATACAGAAACGCACAGCCTCAAGCAGATCCCTGTACTTTGCGGCCTGCTCAAAGTCAAGCCGCTCCGATGCCGCATTCATCTTTGAAAGAAGATTTTCTTCCTCTTCATGATAATTCCCGGAAAGAAAGGAGATTGCCTTATCGACATGCGCCCTGTATTCTTCCTTCGTCACATGGCCAGTGCACGGACCGCAGCACTGCTTCATATCGTAATTGAGGCAGGGACGCTCCTTGCCAATGCACTCAGGAAATTTTCTGTTGCATGTGCGAAGCTGATACAGCTTCTGCACAAGATCAATCGTCTCGCGTACAGAATCTGCAGATGTAAACGGGCCGAAGTATTTATTCTGGTCTTTCTTCATCCTGCGGGAAAACATCACCCGTGGGAAATCCTCCTCGAGCGTCACTTTGATATACGGGTATGTCTTGTCATCGCGAAGCAGGGTATTATACTTTGGCCGGTGCTCCTTAATGAGATTGTTCTCGAGAACCAGTGCCTCAAGCTCGGAGTCTACGACAATGTACTCAAAATATGCGATGTGCTCGACCATCTGCTTTTTCTTTATGCCTTCGTCATGCGAAGGCTGGAAGTACTGGTGCACCCGCTTCGTAAGGCTCTTCGCCTTGCCGACATAAATGATCGCGTCAGAGCTGTCGTGCATGATATATACGCCCGGTGAATTCGGGAGCTTTTTCAATTCTTCGTCTATATTAAACATTTTATTTTCCGCAAACTCGCTCGCGCTCGAGTTTGACTGTAAATTCTAGTGATAAAAATATGCACTGACCATGCAGTGCATATCATAATAATTTATTTACTCATCATCGGAGTTGCTGTCTTCATTTTGATCAGTTTCTGTATCTGCAGTCTCTGTTTCCGGCTCGTCTTTTTCAGGCGCTGCTTCCGGATCCGTATTCACTGGCGGTGCCGGCTCTTCCGCTTTCTTTCGCTTGAATCTTTCGATTGCTGACATTCCCTGATCAGATGAAGAAGTATTTGACACTGGTGGCGGCATGTTGATGACCGGTCCAGCAGTCTGGTTTACAGGAACACCATTCTGTGCGGCCTGTGCCTCAGCCTCTTTAGCCTTCTTTTCTTCCTCAGCTTTCTTCCGCTTCTCTTCTTCCTTCTTCTCAAGCTCAGACGGCTCGATCTCGATGCCGGTGATGTCATGCAGCATCTTCATAAATTCCTTGCCGGTGATTGTCTCTTTCTCATAGAGGTAATCAGAAATCTTGTCGAGGGCTTCACGATTGTCCTTGAGGAGCTTCATTGCCCTATCATAGGCATCAGAAATCATCTGATTTACGACGCTGTCGACTTCACTTGCAGTCTGCTCACCGCAGGTAAGCTGTGCCCTGCCTTCAAGGTACTGGTCAGAAACTGTGGCAAGTCCCATCATGCCGAATTTCTTTGACATACCAAAACGTGTGACCATATTTCTTGCAATGCTTGTTGCCTGTTCAATATCGTTTGCGGCACCGCTTGTGGCGGAATTGAATACCAATACTTCTGCTGCACGGCCTGCCATGAATGTCGTAATCTTTGCAAGGAGTTCATCCTCTGTCTCAAGGAATTTCTCCTCTTCAGGCGTCTGCAGTGTATAACCAAGTGCACCCATCGTACGAGGTACAATAGTAATCTTCTGAACCGGCTCGGTATGCTTCTGCAGTGCGGATACAAGTGCGTGGCCGACTTCGTGGTAGGAAACGATCTTCCTTTCCTTGTCACTCATCGCATGATCTTTTCTTTCAGAACCGCCGACGGCAACAAGCTCGAATGCCTCGAAGAGATCATCCTGTGAAACGAACTGCCTCTTATGCTTTACAGCATTGATGGCTGCTTCATTAATAATATTTGCAAGGTCAGAACCAACGAGACCTGCACTTGCCATAGCGATTGCCTCAAGGTCGACTGACTCATCCATCAGAACATCCTTTGAATGAACCTTGAGTGTCTCAAGACGTCCCTTGAAATCAGGTCTGTCAACAATGATTCTACGATCGAAACGGCCTGGACGAAGAAGTGCTTTATCGAGAACTTCAGGACGGTTCGTTGCGGCTAGAATGAGAATACCCTTGTTTGAATCAAAACCATCCATCTCAGCAAGGAGTTGGTTCAATGTCTGCTCACGCTCATCATTGCCACCGCCGAATCTCGAATCACGGCTCTTGCCGATGGCATCAATCTCATCTATGAAAATAATGCAGGGTGCAGCTTTTTCAGCCTCACGGAAAAGATCACGGACACGGGATGCGCCGACACCGACGAACATCTCAACGAAGTCAGAACCTGCAAGTGAGAAGAATGGAACGCCTGCCTCGCCTGCAACTGCCTTTGCAAGAAGCGTCTTACCAGTTCCAGGAGGGCCGACAAGAAGTGCGCCCTTCGGAAGCTTCGCACCGATCATCGTATATTTCTGCGGATTGTGAAGGAAATCCACGACTTCCTTCAGGCTCTCCTTTGCCTCATCCTGTCCGGCGACATCAGCAAATGTGACGCCGGTCTTCTTCTGGACATATACCTTTGCATTGCTCTTCCCGACGCCAAACGTGCCATTTCCCATATGACGCATGGCAACGCCAAAGATAATCCAGAGAATGACAAGCGGTATGACGAAGCTCAGAATATTCAGGATAATCATGGATGTGGAATCAGAGCCCTTTGCCCTGATTTCAACATTATGATCCTTTAATAAAGGAAGCAGATCCGGATCATTCAGATAAATTGTGTAATATTTAATCCGAAGTTTCGAACCTGTCGTCTCATAATAAGCGTCAGACTTAGATGAATCTCCGTCAAGCGTCGCATCATCCTTTAGTGTAATAGAAATCTTGTCAGAATCAAAAACAACTGATTTAACTTTATCTTCTTCGACAATCTTCAAAAACTTCGAATAAGTAATTTCTTTTGTCGTGCTTTGCCCGGCAGAATTATAAATAAAGCTCGTAATAGCCAGAGCAATCAATGTAAACAGAACAAAAATAAGAACAGACTGATTATTGTTGTTCTTATTGTTTGGATTCTGATTATTGTTTCCGCTATCGTTCATAATGTTACTTCCAAACTAAAAACATAAACTATGCCAAAGTTATTTTTATCATTTCTTTAAATAATATTCAAGTGTGCTATATGAATTTCACAAAAAAAGCATACAGCGTTCGATAAGAAAAATTAATTTATTACAGATATATACTAAATTCCAATATTTCATAACAAAAATGGTATGTTTGTTCTGTGAATAAAAGTTCTAAGTTCTTTAAAGAATAGTTGAGGCGATTTTATGATAAAAAATGTCAAACTTGCAAAAAGGAACCCTGATACAGGCAAATTATACATTCCAATGATGCGTGACCTCCGTGAAGACCATGATTTGACACAGGAAGTCGTTGCAAAATATCTGGGCATTTCACAGCACACATATTCGGAATATGAGCGAGGCAAGGTCGAACTTCCTATCAAACATCTGATGAAGCTCGCAAAACTATATCATGTCTCCACTGATTACATATTAGGCCTTTCGAAAAAAAAAATAATGAGTAGGATTCCCGATGGTGAAATGCTCAATGATTTCAGTCTTTTCGGTCTTTCGGTATTCACAAAATATCGCGCTCTTTACAGGAAGTATGCCGAAGCCGCCTGATATAAATAATAAATATACAACCACAATTGTTCATAACGAAAAGCGCCGCATATCACAAAGATATACGGTGTTTTTTTTGCAATATATCATTATTCGTAAGATGCTAATAAATCATGCCGTCTCAGCACGGGGTGTATTGTCGTATGAAACAATTTTTCCCGCATCAGAAATCTCAGGGACGAAATTCTCAAATATAAATACATCAAATGAATCGCTGGCCTTTTCGATATCCTCCTGACTTCTGATCGTCCAGGCTGCAGTAACAGGCTTAAAAAGCAATCTGCAGAGCTTGAAAGAAATATTGCTCTTGCAGTGATGATTGTATGCGATAAAATCAGGCTTCGTAGCAAAATTCGAAAGGAGCAGGGAAAGCAGATAGCAGAATGGTCTTGCCGGCTTTGGAACTGACTTGTCCTTAAAGAAATTCTCGGAAAGCTGACCCCTTACGACCTCCGGATGCACGTTTCTGTACCAGCAGAGCGCAAGCGGATTGAATGACTCTATGACATAGTCGCCCTTATAGCCATCAAGACTCTCAGCGGCTCTTCTGCAGCAGTCGAACTCAAGAAAGTGCATCTTCAGTTCGACGATCATCGGAACCCTTCCATCTATTATTTCCAATACTTCCGGGAATGTAGGAATCGTTTCATCAGAATTCATCAGGTGGTATTTCTGAAGTTCGTCATAAGTAAAATCATGAACATGTCCTTCGACGCCACATACTCTCTTTAATGTGAAATCATGAAAAACTACAGGAACATTGTCCTTTGTAAGCTGGACATCAAGCTCGATACCGAAGCCCTTTTCTACTGCTTTCTCGAAAGCCTTGCGTGAGTTTTCGGGAGCATCTGTCATATTATCAAAAAGCCCGCGATGGGCAAAGAATTTCTTTTCATTGAACGCCTTACGGACGGGTCTGTGAAAAAGACGCGGCGTGATCATAAATAAATATACGATTATTGCACCTATGAACTTAAAAAATGTAACGAATATCATTTTCGATGCCCTCCTCAATCTCTCTATTGTCGGGTAGAAGTTCTGATTTTCTCTCTTTTCTCAACTCATAGGGTATTATACAACGAAAGCTGCAAAAATACACATCAATTTTTTGTAAATTCGCACTATATACTCGCTCCCGCAAAAAAATGTACATCTATATACTCGCTCCCGCACGGACAGTACTGTCTCTCGCACGTATTACATTAATTTTCAGTAAAGTGATTTCTCTGTTCCAGCAATTTTTGGAATCCCGACGATTGCGGTGACGGATTTGACCGGTGCCATCATCATGCTGTCGGTAATCGTGAGACCGATGGCGCGCTCAGAATCGAGGAGATGGAGGAAGGAGGGCTGGCAGTCAATGCTGAGTTCGGAGTAACCCGGTGAAAAGCGCTGGCAGAGTTTTTTGCCTTCTTTATCTGCAAGGTAGGAATCGACGAAGTCGCAGGTGGCTTCGATGGCGGCTGAGCCTGCTGCATCCGCAAGCATATTGTCAACAGGTGATGAATGTTTTGCCTTTGTTAAGAACCTGTCTACATTTGCACCAGTAGTCGCTGCGAAAAGATAGACTTCGCCGCAGGGCGAGAGTAGTCCTGCAAGCGGCTTTGAAACTAAGTGCATGCCAAGGACATCGACAAAGTCTTCACCACGGTTGTCAATTGCTGCCTTAATGTAGCAGGCTCTTGGCGTGAATGCTGCTTCCATCCTTGCCTTTATTTCATTTGCCCTTGTCGCATAGTTCACTTCAGGGCTCGAGACCCGATATCCTGCAAAAAGCAGAATATTCTTTATCGAAATATTTACATCTTCCTTATTTATTATTATTTTTTCTACGTGCGGCATTGATTTTATCTTCCAAGAATGTCCTTCACATTATTGATAATTGCGCTGGCAACCTCATAATCATTCATGACATAAATATGTACATGGTTGATTCCATTTGCGTAGAGGTCGATGATCTGGTCAGTTGCATATGCGATTCCAGCCTCGCGCATAGACTTCTCGTCATCGCCAAAGCGGTCTACGATTGATACAAATCTTCTCGGCAAAAATGCCTGAGAAAGTTTCAGAATTCTCTCGATCTGTTTTGCCTTTGTGACAGGCATAATGCCAGGAATCACAGGAATCGTAACACCGTTCTCACGCGCCTTGTATAAGAAATTAAATAATAAATTGTTGTCAAAGAACATCTGTGTCGTGAGGAAATTGATTCCGCTTGCCTGTTTGTCATATAAGTGCCTGATGTCTTCGGTCATATTCTTAGACTCAGGATGCTTTTCCGGATAGCAGGCGCCACCGATCACATCGACATCTGCATTTGAACGGATATAGGATGCGAGGTCACTCGCATGCTGGAATGCCCACTTTGATCTGTCTGTATTTTCTTCCGGGATATCGCCACGGAGAGCCATGATATTTTTAAGGCCTCGGTCTGACATACTCTTCAGATATGAATCAATATCTTCCTTTGGCGTAGAAACACATGTAAGATGAGCAAGTGCTGGCACATCATATTTCTTCTGGATATCGTCTGCGATGTCGAGCGTAAAGCGGCTCGTTCCACCGCCTGCACCGTAAGTCACACTGATAAATGCAGGCTTCAGTGATGCTATCTGCTCTGCTTTTGCCTTGTATTTCTCAAGATTAACTTCCTGCTTTGGCGGGAAAAGCTCGAATGAAATCGTCGGCTGATCGGATTTTATGCTTTTTAATATGTCGTTCATTTCTTACCTCACATCTAGGCGCACAAACAATGTTAACTCGCTATAAAATTGCCGCTTCGCGGATTTTATAAATTATATATTTTTACTTTTCTTTTCGCAACCCGAATAAAGACGGCAGCCATTCAAAAAAACTTGAACCAGCCAGATACGGAAACTGTTTTTGTAAAATAAGTACCCAAAGGCGCAATTATTGCATTTTAACTAAAATATTACAAATTTTTGATATATTTTGATTGACAGAAAGCCATATATTTTTTACAATGTTTAAAAAGTGTGAAGATATTATGTCCTGTAAGATTACAATAATGTAATAGGATATTCACACAGTTGTTTTATTTATTAGGAGGAAAATTATGTACGATTCTTACGATTACTACGATTATGGTGGTTCTTCAGGCGGATTACTTGCCGGAATGAGTGCTGGAACATGGGTCTTCACACTGATCATTTGCATTCTTTTCATTGTTGCCTGGTGGAAGATTTTTGAGAAGGCAGGAGAAGCAGGCTGGAAATCAATTATTCCTTTTTATAATAACTATATTCTCTTCAAGATTGCATGGGGAAATGGATTACTATTCTTACTGATGTTTATTCCATTCGTAAACTTCATCATTGCAATTATTCTTGAAGTAAAATTAGCAAAGGCCTATGGTCAGAGTGGTGGATTCGCTGTAGGGCTCATCTTTCTTCCAAATATTTTCACACTGATCCTTGCCTTCGGCTCATCCCAGTATGTCGGACCAAACGGCATCCCTGCAAATAATGGATTTGGTTATGGTCAGCCAGGCTATGGTCCACAGAATTATGGTCAACAGCCTTATGGACAGCAGCAGAATTTTAATCAGCAGTCTTATGGTCAGCAGCAGAACTATGGTCAGGCACAGACTTATGATCAGAACCAGTATGGCCAGCAGGCAAACTTCAATCAGCAGCCTCAGCAGAATTTCGGTCAGCAGAATCAGTATGGTCAGCCACAGACTTATGATCAGAACCAGAACAATGGACAGAACAATCCTTTCTGATAATTGTTCAAATAGCATCTAACATAAAAAGAACTGCCACATCTCAATATGGTGTGACAGTTCTTTTTTTATACGATTCCTGCCCTCTTCATCAGGAACCTGCCATTTTCTTTCAGCCATTTTTCACTTTTCTTATAATCCGGAAGTACCTTTCTTACCTCTGCATAAAATCTCTGAGAATGGTTCATTTCTTTCCTGTGGCAGAGCTCGTGCACCACGACATAATCAAGAACGTCTTCCGGCGCAAGCATGAGCGCAATATTAAAATTGAGATTTCCAAGTGATGAGCAGCTTCCAAACCTTGTCCGCTGCCACCTCAGAGTAATCCGTCCGTAATCTACCCCGACCTTTGCGGCATAAAGCCTGCACTTTTCCGGAATTACCTTTTTTGCCTTCTCGACAAGAGTATCTCTCTCGCTATCCGAGATCACATTGATTTCTCCAGCCTTCTCTTCCTGCCTTTTCGCAAGCTCGATTTTTGAAATAATCCAGTCATTTCTCTTTTCTATAATTTCATTAATCTCGCTGTCGGACATAGAATTAGGCGCCTTCACAACCACCTTGCTTGAACTTAATACAGCGATTGTGACCGTACGCCTTTTTTCTTTTTTCACTGTAATTTCATACCGGCTCATGAATGTAATATGCTCATCAGTCGAGCTTAAAGAAATCTAGTTCTGCTGAAAGCGCATCAGAAACTTCCTTCAATTCAGCAGAAAGCTTTGAAATATTCTCGATTTCGTTATTGATGTCTTCCATGGATGCTGAGGTCTCCTGCGTCGAAGCGGCATTCTCTTCAGATATAGCTGAAAGATTTGAAATAGAATCATCCAGTGACTTGCAGAGATCTAAAACCGTCTTTGCATCTGCCTGAACAGAGGAGAACATTGATCTTGTCTCTGAGATAGAACCTGTAAGTGATTCCATGGATTTCGAAGTCTCCTGTCCCTGCTTCATCTGTCCATCAACAGTATGATTTAATCTGTCAAGTGTTTCTATCGCAACACTTGTATCCTTGCCAAGCGTAGCCATGATCTCATGGATGGAATCAGCAGACTGCTCAGATTCTGTAGAAAGCTTCTGAATCTCCTCGGCAACAACGGCAAAGCCTCTGCCTGCCTCACCAGCCCTGGCAGCCTCAATCGAAGCATTCAGTGAAAGCAGATTCGTCTGTGAAGCAATTGAATTTATAGCAGTAACTGCTTCATTGACATTATTTACCGCAAGATTTACATTATTGACTTTCTCAGTAATATCAGTAATTGCAGCCTGCGTATCATGCATAGCCTTCATGAGTCTTACAAAATTGTCGGAAGCAGTATTGCTGATATCAGCCATGTCCTGCGCCTGCTTGTCGGCATCAGAAACATTTGTCATAATGCTCGTCATCTTATCAGTAATAACCGTGACATTTTCAGCTGAGGTCTGAACCTCTTCTGCCTGATTCGTAGCGCCCTTGGCGATTTCACCTACTGCATTTGTAACGCTCTCTGATGTATTTGAGGTCTGCGCAGCGATTCCTGAAAGATCATTTGCTGAAGTCTTTACGCGGGCTGCCTGATTCTTTATGGCAACCACCGTGCCGCGAAGCTTCTCTGTGACTTCATGTGTATTTCGCATAAGATCACCAAGCTCGTCATTACGGCTTTCAGCCCTTTCGACCTGTTCAGCGTCTGCATTACTAATCATGCCGTTGCCAAGATTTCCTTCTGAAAGTGAAGCGGATGCGTCCTTGATTTTCTCAATGAAATCGGCAATTTTTTTAGCAATAAAATATGCAATAATACCAATGATGATGACGATTACGACTGTAATAAGAAGATTAATCCAAAAGGTCGCTATTGCTCTTGACTTTATAGAAGAATCCTCAATGCCGGCAAAAACTGACCCGACAATAGAGCCATCATTATTCTTTATAGGAACATAGGCAACAGAATATGATGTACCATCAATTTTCTGATTGTATGCATTATAATTTTCTCCGCCCTTTACCTTTGACCAGATGTCTGCGCTCATTGAAGCAGAGCTACTATCCTTCAGCGAAGAATAAATAGCGTCCTGTCCATAGTAAACAGTCATAATGACACCGGTCTGAGACTTTATCTCATTTAAGGACTCACTAAGATAAGATGAATCCTCACCATCTACAAGCAGCTGTCCATCTTCATAGGTAACAGCTGTATCATTATCTCCACTGGTCATCTCAGATGAAATAGCTGTTGCAATGGAAACGAGCTGGGACTCCATCTGTGAACGAAGAGAGTTGTACTGGGCCAGAGAAGAAAAAATCATAATAATCAGAGCACCTACGCCAAGTGGCAGACTTGCCAGAAGAACTATTGTAAGCCTGAGTTTATGTGACTGATGCTGATTTTCTTTGTTATTATTCATAATTACTGTCCATCTCCTGTAAAAATAATAATTATATTGTAAATCATCTTTTGAGATTTGAGTAGGTTATTTTTAGAAATATTCCAAATCCAACTCGGTGATCTTCTGACAAATGATACATTTACACGATAAGCCCTTTGGGTGCATTTTATGAGCTAAGCCTTCTTCAATACCTCAGGTTTCACGAGACCGTAGTCCTGATGAAATAGTGCCTATGTGATGTAGGGGAACATGTCGGCAACACCATATTTCCCTAAAATATGTTCCAGATATAGCCATCTTATCATAGTGGCATTAAGGCTTTATAGAATTTTTTCAGTTCACTCTTATTATCATTGACAGGTACGCCGGATAATAACTATGATGATGGCTTATCCTGCATTTTATTTTATTATTCTGCATTCAGCATTGCAGAATATTCAAGAATAAACTGTCCAAATTCCGGTAACCGTAAGGCCTATACCAAATAATGACAAATTAATATCAGCCGATTTAAAAAGCCTTGCAAGCGCATTGTCACTGGTTAATTTTGCAGCCAGACTTTGCAGCATATCCCTGTCAGCACTAAGCTCAACGCATATCCAGTCCTTCTGTTTTGAAAAATAATCAGAAATATCGGACATGAAAACAGTTTTTCCAGATCCACGAATACCTGTTATCATATAGGCCTGCTGTGACGGAATATCCTGAGAAAAAACTTTAATAATTGACTTAGCCTCTTCGTCACGATTAATCACCATATGCGGCTCACGGCCAAATATTACTGAATATGGATTTTCTTTTGAAAAATCTGGCATTGTTTATCCTTCTACTCTGTTTTACTGGTTTTGAATAATTTTACTGCTTTTTACTACTTTTTACTTGTTTGAAATTATTTTACTACTTTTTACTGGTTTTTCAAGGATTTTTTATCAACAGGATAGTATAAATATATATGCAGGATTTAACATGCAAAATCCATTTTTAAGTGCAGTATTTGATCTTTCCGGGCAGTTCATGCCGTAAGAAACCTAATAAGCTTCAGAAAGGAGACCTTGGGCTGCCTATGAACTCAGTATAGGTAATAAGAAATTTTTCGTTAAGATTTTTGCATTAGGACTACTGTCTCGTCCGATGCGACTATATTCTGTCTTCGCGCGAACGCATTCGCCAATCATTAAATCGCCCTGTATGCACAGTTGGTAATGCTCTCGCTACGCTTACGCTTGCGACAGCATAACAACTGTCTCATAGTTCTTGGTGTAAGGGAACATGTCGACAACGGTCATGTCCTTGACAGCGTAGCCAGCTTCAAAAAATGCAGGAAGATTCTGTGAAAGCGAGACTGCTTTGCAAGAGACATAAACAATATCTTTTACACCATAAGATAAAATCTTCTTCAGTGCCTTCGGTACTACGCCTGCGCGGGGCGGGTCAAGAACGATCATATCAGGTTTTTCAGGCATATCGTCAAGTGCTTTCAGCACATCACCGCAGATGAATTCGCAGTTTGTGATGCCTTCACGAAGAGCATTTTCCTTTGCCTTTTCAACTGCTTCAGGAACAATTTCAACGCCAACGACTTTGTCTGCAACAGGGGATAGCACCTGCGTGATTGTTCCAGTGCCACAGTACAAATCATAAAGAAGGGAATATTTTTCCTGCTCTTTTGCCGCCAGCACATATTTCCTCACAACAGAATAAAGCACTTCTGCCCCTCTAGTATTCGTCTGGAAAAACGAAAATGGAGAAATGTGAAATGTGATGCCAAGCACAGAATCAGAAAATGAATCCTCGCCATAGAGTATTTCTGTACCTTCATCTATGACGGCATCAGCAGGACTGTTATTTCTTGTATGAAGTATCCCAACTATCTTATCTTTTACTATTCCATTCTTTTGAAAATCAAGAAGCGCATCTGTATATCTCATCAGAAGCTCATGCTCATTTATTTCCCCTTCTGGAAAATCTGCTGTCACAAGGTCAATCAGAAGCATCCCCGTATTTCTTCCACGACGAAGAAGAAGGTGCCTTAAATACCCTTCCTTTTTCTTCTTGTGATAATATTTGAGGCCTGTCTTCTGAAAGAATTCGAGCGTGCATTTTAGAATCTCATCAAAGTCCTGCGGAGCAATCTTACATCCATCGACTGTGATAACATCATAAAAGCTTTTCTTCTTGTGAAGCCCAAGCGTGAGTGGTCCGCCCTTTACCTCGTCCCCAAAAGAATATTCCATTTTGTTCCTGTAGCCTAAAATATCAGGCGATGGCAGGATGCCCCGATAAACTTCTTTTAAATCAAATAATGGTGAGAACAGATCTCTCACCATTTCTTCTTTGATCTTCAGAGTATCATCGTATGACATTCCCTGGTACTGACATCCGCCGCATTTCTCTGCGTGGACACAGGCAGTAGAATCAATTGTACTCAAAATCAGTCTTCCTTCTTGTCTTCTTTCTTCTCTTCAGTATCGTCTTCGAAGAGATCGTCGTCATCGTCAAAGGCATCGTCGAAATCATCATCGAAATCGTCATCATAGTCAGGTGTAAAATACTTGTAGATGGCATATGCAATTCCGCATATAGCAGCAATAACACCAACAACGATGAGGGTTGCCTTTACGATAGAACCAACTGAAAGCTCCTTCTTGTCCTTATCCATTGAATCCGCCTTTCTAAAAGTGTGAAATATATAATCAGTTCCTTAATTACTGAAAGACATTCTAACACAAATGAGAAAATAATACATCAAAAATATCAAATTTAAACAAATTTTCACCAATATTTTATGAAACAACGCACAATATTAACAAGGGTGTTATAACAAAATTGAAAATTTGCCTGCTCAAACGTCAGAACTTTATTTTCAAATAAAACAGCAGAATTCATCAAACCTTCTGCATTTTTGCAAAAGAAGCAAACATCCGCTTCACGCCTGCCGTATCGAAATTCACGGTAACTTCAAAATCCCTTCCTCCGTCAACGATTTCAGTGACAGTTCCGACGCCGAATTTCTGGTGTGATACCCTGTCACCAACTTTATAAGAAAGCGGCTGTTTCTCTATCTTTGAACCAAAATTTTTCTTCGGCGCATAGGTTTTCTGAAAATTCTGCTCTGAGTAATTCGAGCTGCTGATAAATTTCGAATGGGAACCTGTCCTGCCTGTGCTGTAACTGCCTGATGATGCACCATCGCTTCTGCCTGAATTATCTCCAAAATCATATGGTCTATGAGACTTTGAGTATCCGTAAGATGCATTGAAATTTCCATCATAATCAGAATAGCCCTTTTCTTCATATAATGAGCCATCGATTAAGTCCGGATCGATTTCCTTTACGAACCTCGACATCTTTGAAAATTTCGTCTCACCTCTGATCATCCTCTGTCTTGCAGCAGTGAGCGTCAGATGTTTCTTCGCCCTCGTAATTCCCACATATGCAAGACGCCGTTCCTCTTCAATTTCTTCATTCGAATCATCAGCGGTAATAGACATCTCGCTCGGGAAAAGCCCGTCTTCCATGCCGGCAATATAGACATTTTCAAATTCAAGTCCCTTTGCCCCATGAAGGGTCATTAAGAGAATAAAAGATTCATCCTCAGGTAGATTATCTATGTCTGCAACAAGCGCCACTTCCTCAAGGAAGGCAGCAAGCGTCGGGTTGTCCGAATCATTCTGGTAAGTGACCGCCTTTGAGAAAAGCTCATCGATATTCTCCATCCTGGTCTTGCTCTCATCAGTATTCTCTGCTTCAAGCTCACCCTTGTAACCGGTCTCCTCATAGACCTTTTTGATGACTTCAGGCACAGGATTCTTCTCTGCAAACTCGCGCATTTCTTCAATGAATGAGACGAAGGAAAGCATCTTCTTTGAAGCGGATTTCAGTGACGGATTTTCCCCTGTTTTTTTCAGAGCCTCATAAAAGCTCATCCCATTTGCATCAGCAAAAATCTGGACCTTGTCAATCGAAGTCGCTCCAATTCCCCGCTTTGGAACATTGATAATACGTCTCACTGCAAGGTCATCGAGGCCATTAGCAATCGTCTTTAAGTATGCAAGGATATCCTTTACTTCCTTCCTGGAATAGAAGTTCACGCCGCCGACAATTTTGTAGGGCATGTTCCTCTTGATGAACTGTTCCTCTAAAAGTCTCGACTGCGCATTGGTTCTATAGAGCACGGCAAAGTCAGAATACGCAGCGCCATTCCGCATTTCCTTTGCAATATCGGAAGCAATAAATTCCGCCTCCTCGAAGCCTGAATCAAATGTCCGGAATCTTACCTTGTCACCCTTTTCATTTTCAGTCCAAAGTTTCTTTACCTTCCTGCCCTTATTATTCTTGATGACAGAATTTGCGGCGTCGAGGATTATCGAAGTCGAGCGGTAATTCTGCTCGAGACGAATCGTCTTTGCATCCGGAAAATATTTTTCGAAGTTTAATATATTATAAATATTAGCGCCGCGGAATTTGTAAATACTCTGGTCATCATCACCGACAACGCATAGATTCCTTGAACCAGAACTCAATAGACGCACCATCTCAAACTGCGCCGTATTTGTATCCTGATACTCATCAACCATCACATACTGGAATTTTCCCTGGTAATATTGAAGAGCCTCAGCATCTTCTTTCAGTACCTTCACGGTATTTACAATAAGGTCGTCAAAATCCATCGCATTATTTGCCTTAAGACGGTTCTGATAAGCCTTGTAAACACGGCACTTTAACATATCAAAGGGATTATCCTTTTGTGCTTCACTTTCAAATTTCTCAGGATCTTTCAGCTCGTCCTTTGCATGCGAAATCACATTGAGGAAGGTCTTCTCCTTATACCTCTTCGTGTCGATATTCAGATCCTTCAGGACATTTTTCATGACAGTCTTCGAGTCATCGGTATCGTAGATTGAGAAATTGCTGTCGTAACCGATGCGGTCTCCGAAACGCCTTAAGATGCGGACTGCCGAAGAATGAAAGGTCATCGCCCAGATTTTGTCGGCATCATCTCCGATAAGTCCCCTGATTCTGTCCCTCATCTCGCCTGCTGCCTTGTTCGTAAATGTGATTGCCATGATATTCCATGGTGCGACACCCTTCTCTTCGATGAGATAAGAAATCCTGTATGTGAGCGCTCTGGTCTTTCCGCTGCCTGCTCCTGCAAGCACGAGAAGCGGGCCGTCCGTAGTCGTGACCGCCTCCAGCTGTTTGTCATTTAATAGAGCTTTATAATCGCGTGACATTTAATTGTACTCCCTGATTTTTATTTTGGTATTTATAAATTCCAAATTAGCACTAACCAATTCACTGACATCTTATAATAGTTCCAGAAATGCATTCATATTCCCTCGCCTACCTCCAGATCTCCTATGGGAATATAGTAAAGATGCATTTTCATACGTGCAGACGCCTGAGAAATATATATGCTCTGGTAAGACGCCTGCATGGATTAAAGAATAATAGATTGCTGCCCACATATCAAGGTGGAAATGTTTCTTATCCGTCTTTTCAAAAATATCCTGCTGCTCCTCTGCAGAATAATTCTTTGCAATCGCTTCGATGACTTCTCCTGTCACTTCATAGTGGTCGCCAGAAATTGATGGACCGATTTCAGCGATGATGTTTTCTGAGCCTCCCAGCAGGCGCACCCCCTTCGCCGCAATCTCTGCTGCTGTTCCCTTCCAGCCAGAGTGCACGAGAGCAATTCTCTTTTTCTTTGTATCGACTAAATATACCGGCACGCAGTCTGCAAAGGTCGCAGAGAGAATCAGATTCTTTTCATCTGTATAAAGCCCGTCAACACCTTCAACTTTTACTGTACAGTCATCATCAAGTGTCAATTCCTTTGATGCCCTTATTATGTTGTCAGAATGCACCTGCTGCGTCATTACTGTTCTATTGAGCGAATTTCCGTCATGTAATAGATCAAACGAATTAAGTGCCCTCTTGAAGTTCTCTTTAATATTTTCCTGACTGTCCCCTCTTGTAAATCCAAGATTAAGTGTTGACAAATCTCCGCTGCTCACACCACCGACTCTCGTCGTGAAGCAGGCGTTTACCATGTATGTTTGATCCAAGTGCTTGAATCTAATTTTAGGGACTATGCATTCTGAATCGTCAGTGTCGCTGCTATCATTCAATCCCACATCATAATTCCCATTTCCAGAAACCATATATGCATCATTAATATTCTTGTCCGCATAAAATCTCTGTGCCCGCTCCGACTGCTGTACATAGTATTCAAAATGCGGATACACAAGATAGCTCCATGCGGCAATGAGCTTTTCTAGAGACCACGCCGCATTTGCAGGACTGGAAGAAGGAAGACAGATTGCAGTTCTTCCTGTCGCCTTCTCCTGATATTTTTTATAGTACTTTTCTGCAGTCTTTCCATTTACGAAAATCCGCTCGATCTTCGTCTTTTTAAGGATGCTGTCAAGATCCGTAGGCACGACATTTCTGATAGAAGAATCAGACGAGCCAACAATATCACATTCATCTATGACATCATAAAGTGCAATATGGTGCCTATGCAGGAATTCGCTCTTTTCTTCAATCGAATCTCCGAAGTCATCCTCGAAAATCACCCGCATGATCTTCCAGAACCTGTTCTGCGGATGGCCATAATAAAAAAGAGCCTCCCTTGATTTTACGGAAGGGAAGCTCCCTAAAAAAAGCACTCTGCTTTCACTGTCATAAAAAGGTCCGAAAGTATGATTTACTCTCTCCAAATTTTTCTCCAAATGAATCAGATAATAAATACAATAAAATGCACTGCTTCAAACTCACTGCTGTGGCCTCATCCTGGTAAGCTCGATTGCCTCTTTGCCGGTCTTGTGCTCAATTTCGATCTCATACATCACGACATTATTGTAGGATCTGTCCATATCCCACTGAACCCTGTCCTCAGGAGAGAATGCTCTGCCAAGTGCAAGCGCCATCTCCTTCTTCTCAGGCTCTGTCATGATGTGAACCCTGCCAAAGCAGATCACGCTCTTGAAATAATCCGTCACATCATGAGGAACGATCTTGTCCTCTCCAATGACACAGAAGCAAACCTTGTCGTGCTTCTGCATGGCGTCGAATTTCTGTCCGCCCTTCGCACCATGGAAATAAATCTTTCCATCTCTGTAAATGTAATTTACAGGAACTGTATAAGGGTAATCATCCTCAGCAAGAACGCCTAAGATTCCGGTCGTTCCATTCTTAAGGATTTCTTCTGTCTCTTCTTCAGGAAGCTGCTGTCTGCTTCTTCTCATCTCTCTAAACATTTCAAGTCTCGCTTTCAGTCTCCGATTCTGTCAAGTACCATTGTATATCCGTCGTCACCATAGGAAAATGCCCTGTTGACACGGCTTATTGTTGCTGTGGAGGCACCCGTCTCTTCTGCTATCTTCTGGTAGGTTTCCTTGTTCTTGAGCAAAGTCGCTACCTCAAGTCTCTGCTTCATTGAATCAATTTCCTTTATTGTGCAGAGATCTGATAGAAATTTGTAAACTTCCTCCCTGTCGTTCAATGAAAGAAACGCATCGCAAAGCCGGTTAAAATCATTGTCACGTATGTCTTTACCCATATTTTGCCTCCTTATTAGTTTACATAAACAGTTCTTTGCGAGATTTCATCTCACACAAACGCCACTTACATTCGTATTTTACGTTTGCTCCGCAAACTCTCCCGCTGCTACGCAGCGAAAATACTCATGTGGTGGCGTTTGCTTCGTGATATCATAAACAGAATTTTATGCATGCGAGCGTGCAAAATTCTGTTTATTCATCACGAGCGAACTGTTGTTACACATCGCAATTCCCCACTGTTCTTGGGAATGGAAGAACGTCACGGATGTTGCCCATGCCTGTTAAATACATGATGAGTCTCTCAAAACCGAGGCCATAGCCTGCATGCCTTGTGGAACCCCAGCGCCTTAAGTCAAGGTAAAATTTATATGTATCCATCTTCATGTGAAGATCTTCCATTCTCTTTGTAAGAAGTTCAAGGTCGTCCTCTCTCTGTGAACCGCCGATGATCTCACCAATTCCAGGAACGAGGCAGTCAACTGCTGCGACGGTCTTTCCGTCCGGATTCAGCTTCATGTAAAAGGCCTTGATTTCCTTCGGATAATCCGTGACAAAAACAGGTCTCTTAAAAATCTGCTCCGTCAGGAATCTCTCATGCTCTGTCTGAAGGTCTGTGCCCCATGAAACCTTGTAGTCAAATTTGTCATTATGCTTCATGAGTTCTTCAACGGCATCTGTATAGGTAATCCTGCCGAAATCAGATGTAGCGACATGCTGCAATCTCTCGATCAGTTCCTTGTCAACAAACTGGTTGAAAAATGCCATCTCTTCAGGTGCATTTTCCATAACGTAATTGATTATATATTTGAGCATGTCCTCAGCGAGCTCCATGTCGTCCTCGAGATCTGCAAATGCAATCTCCGGCTCGATCATCCAGAACTCTGCCGCATGCCTAGCTGTATTAGAATCCTCGGCACGGAAAGTAGGTCCAAAGGTATAAATCTTTTGAAAAGCCTGGGCAAAGGTCTCGCCATTAAGCTGGCCTGAAACCGTAAGGTTTGCAGAATGTCCGAAGAAGTCCTGCGTATAATCAACAGTTCCGTCTTCATTCTTCGGTACGTTTGCAGGATCAAGCGTCGTAACCCTGAACATCTCGCCTGCGCCCTCGGCATCAGACCCAGTAATAATCGGAGTGTGAACATATACGAAATCCCTCTCCTGAAAGAACTTGTGGATAGCGTATGCGGCAAGTGAACGAACACGGAAAACTGCCTCGAAAGTATTTGTCCTCGGACGAAGATGCGTAATCGTACGAAGATATTCCATTGTATGTCTCTTTGGCTGAAGAGGATAATCAGGATCTGACTGGCCTTCAACCATAATCTCCTCTGCCTGAAGTTCAAAAGGCTGCTTTGCCTCCGGTGTAAGTGTCAGAACACCCTTTGCATATATAGCTGCACCGATATTAAGATGTGCTATTTCTGAGAAATTTTCCATTGTGTCGTGGTATACGACCTGAAGCGGGCTGAAAAAGGTTCCATCATTTAATACAATGAAACCAAAATTCTTTGAGTCACGATTGTTTCTTACCCAGCCAGCGACGGTAACAGTCTTTCCAGCATAATCATCAGTATGCTTAAATAAGTCTCTTACATCAGTAATATCCTTTTTTACAATGTCCATTTTCTACTCCTAAAATAAATATTTGGTTTGATAGTTTACCACAATAAAGTAAAATTAACAACATTTTTTAAGTTTTGTGCAGAAAATTGCACAATCACCATTTTTATACCTTCTTCATTTATTAAGAAATCCAGATATTTTTATTATTGTAAAAGTTTTATAGAAAAAAATTTATTACTCATAAATTTGTAATATTTGCACCTCTGCAAACAAAATTAATAAAAAGTTTATTGATATGTTTGTTTTTCTCTGATAATATAAGCAAGTATGCGCATTAGGAGGAAATATGCTAAAGGCAGTTTTATTTGATCTGGATGGTACCGTTACTGATACAGAAAGAATTTACCAGAAATACTGGGTTCAGTCAGCACACGAAGCCGGATTCTCAGAATTTTCGAGCGAAGATGCATTACTGCTTCGTTCATTGAACCATCACGATGCAGAGGCTCTGATGTATGACAGATTCGGAATCAATTTTGATTTCAAAAAAGTCCATGACAAGACCGTAGAATATACGATTAATGAAATCTCAAGAGATGGCATCACCTTGAAGCCCGGTCTTGACACCATACTTTCATATATGAAAGAACATGGCATCAAGTCAGCTATTGTCACAGCAACTGACAGAGAAAATGCTGTCAAAAAGCTAAAAATTGCTGGTATTGAAAATTCCTTTGACGATCTAATCTCTGCCCATGAAGTAAAACATGGAAAGCCTCATCCTGATTCATATCTGTATGCCCTTAAGGAGCTCGGCATTTCACAGAATGAGGCAATGGCCGTTGAGGATGCACCGAATGGCATTCTTTCTGCGTACCGCGCAGGTATTCCGGTTGTAATGATCCCTGATATGACAAAGCCGGATTTCAGATTTATTTCTTATCTTTATGGAACTGTTCCAACCCTTGCAGACTTGGTTCCCCTGCTTGATGATCTTCTGAAGAAACACTGATATTATTATTTTCTGCCTTTAACAGGCAGTTTTTTTGTCATCGTCTTTACTTTGTTAACCAGCAGGCTGATACAAAGCGAAATCCCTACGCCAAACACCGTATAAATGATCCAAATATATCTTCCCCTGAGAAGTACAGGGAAAACCGCCGTAAGTAAGTCCGGCATTCCCATTATTTTTGCCGCCATTTTATTAATGAGCTTAAACACGGAGAAATGGAATATCATAATATAAAGCGTATTCTGCCCTAATAAGACCAGCGGCTTTTTCAGAAATGTATCCTTTATGATATCCGAAATCTCATACAGGAATACAAAGCCTGCAAACGAACAGGAAATCAAAGCCATTGGATTATCATATGTATTCGAAGCTATTGAAATCGTGACAAATCTGTTCAGCATCAATAGCGTAATAAAAGAAAGAAATGCAATGGTAATTTTCGTACCAGTTGTCGCATCATTCTGGAATAATGCGCTCTTTCTCATCACAAGCCCCATAAAATAAAGGCAGTATACTGTCAGCATGATGGTAAGGTTATGAAATACTATGCCATTTCTTGAAAAATAGAAACCTGCCGCCAGGAATATTCCCGAAACAATTCCCTGAAGAATTAATTTTACTAATTCCAAATCATCCAAAGTGCGATTACTGCTGCGAGAAAAATGAAAAATCAGCATCATTATCTTGTTGATTAATAAATCAACAACAGCATATACAACTGAAACTTCAAATAATACAGCAAGAAACCACATCGGCCCGCCAATTTCTGTTGCACCGCCAAAAAGAAATGTTCTTCCAATATTTTTGATTGTTTCAGAAACCGTCCAGTTCTGGGTGAGCTGTGTCTGTCCAAGATCGAACAAGGTATAATAATTTAATACCTCAATATTATCCGAATAAAAATTAATCCTGATAAAGAAATTGTGGAGTATCGAAAAGATTGAATTCCATACCACATAAGGAAGATAAAGTCCCTTTATTCTTTTTAAAATATAATGAAACAAATCGCCAGCAGCTGCAGAATTCTTCTCATTGTAGCAGTATCCGGATGCAATGAAAAAGGCAGCCATATGAAACAGATAAATAAAATGGATAAAGGGCACATAAGCGTGCCCTGCTACCATCAATATAATCGCTATGCCTTTTACAATATCTATAGAGGCATTTCTATCTTTCTTCATTCCTGTCTCTCGAGTATCTGATCTAATATATCAAGAATATCGTCCCTGCCTTCTTTTGTGACAGATGAAAACGGGATAAGTACATCGTCATCTTCTATCGAAAGCGTCTCCTTGATAAGCGCAGTATTTTTCTCAACTTCGCTTGCCTTCAGCTTGTCCCTTTTTGTCATGATCACAAGTGGCTGAAGACCAATGTAGCGAATGTACTCAACCATGTCTATGTCATTTTGTGTAGGCTTGTGCCGCATATCTACGAGCACAAAAACTGCTTCGAGATTTTCTGATTCAACTAAGTAATTTTGAATCATCTTCCCCCATTTTTCTTTTATTTCTTTTGCAACCTTCGCATAGCCATAGCCAGGCAGATCCACAAGATAAATCTCATGGTTCAGATTATAATAATTCATGGTCTGGGTTTTTCCGGGCTCGCCTGACGTATGCGCAAGATTCTTCCGGTTCACAAGCGCATTGATGAGTGAGGATTTTCCTACATTTGAACGGCCGCAAAAAGCGACCTCCGGAAGCGTATGCTTAGGGAGGTCGCTTGTAATACCGCATACCGTTTCGAGTTCTGCTGTTCTAATAACCATACTATTTTTCCTTACGGGACTCGTGGTCTGCTAAACTTTCAAAATGTTGTCAAAAACTTTATTCTGCAATAAAGCATTTATCCGTTTCAGGCTGACTTCTTAGTCTGCAGAAGTGTATCATCGATATTGTTCTGCGCCTGAATCTCTGTAATATCAGAGTCGTTCTTGTCTATGAAAAGCGTATTCTTGTCAACCATTTCCTTTGTAATGGTAAGCTCTGTAATAGAATCGTCTGACGGAATGGTATACATATAGTCCATCATGACAGATTCCATAATAGAACGAAGGCCTCTTGCACCGGTCTTTCTCTGAAGAGATTTCTCAGCGATTTCATCGATGGCATCATCTGTGAAATGAAGTCTTACACCATCCATTCTGAAGAGCTCCTGATACTGCTTCACAAGGCAGTTCTTCGGCTCTGTCAAAATCCTGATCAGTGAAGCCTTGTCAAGTCCGTCAAGTGCGACATTGATCGGAACACGTCCTATGAACTCTGGAATGAGTCCATACTTTACAAAGTCTTCCGGAAGAACCTGCTTTAAATAAGCACTCGGACTTACTTCCTTGAAGTGCTCATTGATGTCGGCATTGAAGCCAATGCTCTTTGCATCAAGCCTGCTCTCGATAATCTTGTCGAGGCCTTCAAAAGCACCGCCACAGATAAAGAGGATATTCGTAGTGTCTATCTGAATGAGTTCCTGCTGTGGATGCTTTCTGCCACCCTGTGGTGGAACTGAAGCAACTGTGCCTTCAAGAATCTTTAATAGTGCCTGCTGAACGCCTTCACCTGAAACATCCCTCGTAATGGAGACATTTTCTGACTTCTTGGTAATCTTATCGATTTCGTCGATATAGACGATGCCAAGCTGTGCCCTTGGAATATTGTAATCAGCTGCCTGTATGAGCTTTAGGAGAATATTCTCAACATCCTCGCCGACATAGCCTGCCTCGGTAAGTGTCGTAGCATCTGCGATTGCAAATGGAACACCAAGAATTCTTGCAAGTGTCTGTGCGAGAAGTGTCTTTCCTGAACCAGTAGGTCCAAGGAGTAATACATTACTCTTTGCAAGCTCTACATCTGACTTTGAGCCCTCGGTAATTCTCTTGTAGTGATTGTAAACTGCTACAGAGAGAACCTTCTTAGCCTCTTCCTGACCAATGACATATTCATCAAGAAAAGCCTTCATTTCTTTAGGCTTTATGAGGTTCAAATCCTTTACAGGATCTTCACCGTCATTATCATCCATTGCAGGCGCATAGCTGTCCAGGCCGAATTCTTCATCAATTATTTCGGAGCATATCTCAACACACTCATCGCAGATATAAGTGCCGTTTGGGCCTGCGATTAACTTTCTGACCTGATTCTGTGTCTTACCGCAGAATGAGCAGCGGATATGTTCATCATTTCTTCCGGAAATCAAAGCGGTTTTCCTTTCAGTCCTTCTTCTCGTCCTTGCCATCTTCCCTTGATGTCACAATCTTATCAATAAGACCATATTCAAGAGCTTCTTCAGCTGACATGTAATTATCCCTGTCTGTATCCTTCTCGATGACTTCGATCGGCTTTCCAGTATTCTCAGAAAGAATCTGGTTTAACTTCTTTTTTGTCTTTAAGATGTTCTCAGCGACGATCTCAATCTCAGTTGCCTGACCCTTTGCACCGCCTGAAGGCTGATGGATCATGATTTCTGAATTCGGGAGAGCGAATCTCTTGCCCTTTGTACCACCTGCAAGAAGGAATGCACCCATAGATGCAGCCATGCCGATGCAGATCGTAGAAACATCGCACTTTACATACTTCATGGTATCGTAAATAGCGAAGCCAGCTGAAACCATTCCACCAGGGGAATTGATGTAAAGGTGGATATCCTTGTTTGGGTCTTCTGACTCAAGGAATAAAAGCTGTGCTACAACGAGACTTGCAGTAGTCTCATTTACTTCTTCACCAAGGAAAATAATCCTGTCTTTAAGAAGGCGTGAGTAAATATCATAAGATCTCTCGCCTCTGGAATTCTGTTCAATGACATAAGGAATTGTTGCCATATGTACTTCCTTTCCAAAATCTAATGTGTTTTATTAGACCTCAGCGCCGTTCTCTGGCTTGTCATCAGCCTTCTTTGCTTTTGCACGTTCCTTGACATTGTCCATGATGAAGTCAACTGCCTTCTCAATGGCAATCTGCTCCTTCATAGTCTTTCTCTCATCGTCAGAAACGTTCTTTGCAAGATCTTCGAATTTCATCTTGTTCTGCTCTGCAGCTTCTTTTATCTTGGCATCGACATCTTCGTCTGTGCCCTCAAGGTTCTCTGCCTTTGCGACTGCCTCAAGAACTAATGATGATTTGATTCTTTCAACGGCATCAGGCTTTACATGCTCTTTGAACTTGTCAAGGTCCTCACCTGTATACTGAAGGTATTGCTGGAATGAAAGTCCGCTCTGTGCAAGTGAACGGGCGTATTCATTTATCATCTCATTTATCTGTGTATCAACCATAGCATCAGGAATGTCCATCGTAGCATCCTTAATGATCTTCTCGATGGCTTCATCTTCCTTTGTACGCTTTGCCTGGTCTTCCTTTACTTTCTCAAGCTTTTCTCTAACAGAAGTCTTGTACTCATCTACTGTAGAATACTCTGTAGTATCTGAAACATACTCATCGTCAAGTTCAGGAAGGATCTTTGCCTTTACTTCCTTAACCTTTACATTGAATGTAGCTGGCTGACCAGCGAGTGACTTCTCCTGGTAATTCTCAGGGAATGTGACATTGACCTCTACGTCATCACCGGCGCTCTTTCCTACGAGCTGGTCCTCGAAGCCTTCGATGAAGGAATGTGAGCCAAGAACAAGGGAATAATCCTCGCCCTTGCCGCCTTCGAATGCGACGCCATCCTTGAAGCCTTCGAAATCGATGACGGTAGTATCACCATTCTCAGCTGGACGGTCTACTGTCTCTGTACGTGAATTCTTCTCAAGTGTTGACTTGATGTCCTTCTCTACTTCTTCATCAGAAACTGAAGTGTCAATCTTTGTAACTGTGACACCCTTGTACTTGCCAAGTGTAACTTCAGGCTTTACAGCAACCTCTGCTGTAAAAATAAATGGCTTGCCTTTTTCCATCTGTGTAACATCGATGGTAGGCTGTGAAACAATGTCTAATTCGCTCTCTTTGTAAACATTTGGATATTCTCTGGAAACGAGATCATCTGCAGCGTCCTGGTAGAAAATCTCTGCACCATACATCTTTTCAACGAGCTGTCTAGGCGCCTTGCCCTTTCTGAAACCAGGAATGGAAATCCTGTTCTTCTGTCTATTGTAAACTCTGTTGATAGATTCTTCAAACTTCTCTGCTGGAATCTCAACTGTAAGCTTGGCCATATTGTGGTCTAATTTCTCTACACTAACGCTCATTAAAGTAAATCCTCTCTTTATCGTAAATTCGGGCAAACGCCACATATCAAAACGGCATTATAGCACAGAAAATAAGGTGTGTCAAAATAATTTAATTATACATTGTAGCCTTATAGTATGGCATTTCTGTATACAAAAAAGCGGCACGTAAAGTGCCGCCAAATTAAATCATTCTATGAACCAGACTCAAGCCTTGCCGTTTGAACCGAAAAGCTCGATCTTTTCCTTTACCTTGTCGCAGATTGCCTGTGCACCAGGAGCAAGAAGCTTTCTAGGATCGAAGCCCTTACCCTGCTGATCTTTGCCTTCCTCGATGTACTTTCTTGTAGCTGCTGCGAATACGAGCTGGCACTCTGTATTAACGTTGATCTTTGAAACGCCAAGTGAAATGGCCTTCTTGATCTGGTCATCAGGGATGCCTGTGCCGCCGTGAAGAACAAGTGGAAGTGAGCCTGTAAGCTTCTGAACATTTGCAAGAACATCGAACTGAAGTCCCTTCCAGTTTGCTGGATATACGCCATGGATGTTGCCGATGCCTGCTGCAAGGAAATCAACACCGAGATCAGCAATCTTCTTGCACTCTTCAGGATCAGCGCACTCGCCCATTCCGATAACGCCGTCTTCCTCGCCGCCGATTGCGCCGACCTCTGCCTCGATTGACATGCCGTGCTCATGAGCAAGAGCAACTAATTCCTTTGTCTTTGCAATATTCTCTTCGATTGGAAGTGATGAACCATCGAACATGATTGAAGTGAAACCAGCCTCAATGCACTTCTTAGCTCCGTCATATGTACCATGATCAAGATGAAGTGCTACAGGAACTGTAATTCCAAGGCTCTTGTCCATTGCCTTTACCATAGCAGCAACAGTATCGAAACCTGTCATGTACTTGCCTGCGCCCTCTGAAACACCGAGGATAACAGGAGCCTTCTCAGCCTCAGCTGTAAGAAGAATTGACTTTGTCCACTCAAGATTGTTGATGTTGAACTGGCCTACTGCATAGTTGCCGGCCTTTGCCTTGTCAAGCATTTCCTTTGCATTAACGAGCATTTTTGTACCTCCAAAATTAAACTAAACTTCGCGCTCTCGCGCTAACCTTCTGCATATTACCACAAACCGCGGCAATATTCTATATTATTTCTGTAAATTTTATGGCTACAAACTCGCTCCATGCCGAATATGAATTTTGAAAACCCGCTCCCGCTTCGTGACCGACGCAGCGTGCTCTTGCCATGAGGTGTCTGCGTAGCAGACGGAGGCCTGATGGCGTTAACCGGCGTACCGGTCAAGAGTTTTCAAAATTAATATTAACGTGCAGGAGCGAGTATTACGTATTATTTTCATCACTGACCACGACGTCGAGCGCATGCGGAATGTTCTTAATTTTGATGTCCTCGAAGGTGCCGCCGAATTCGCCGTCTAGTGTCCATGAGATGGGCTCGACAGATTTGAAGCGGATTTTTGAGGCCTGGAAAGTGTAGACATATGGCGAATCTTTTTTGACGCCAGTGAGTGCTGATACGATTTCCGAAAGCTCGAGCGGGTTCTTCGGATTTTTGACGAGATTCACTTCGAAGACACCGTCGGAGAGAGACACATCGCCTGGAATAATGCCTGTCATTCCGCCGACGGATGTGGAATTCGTAATCATGCCATAGATGAATTCATCATAAAGTGTATTGCCGTCGTATTCGACTTCAATACGGTACGCCGGAACATCCTTAAGTTCTTTGGCAGCTTCGAAAAGATAGGCGCCATGACCCAGTATGTTTTTTGCTTCACGCGGCGTCGCATAGGATGCACGGGTAAAAATGCCGAAGGCTGCGACATAGACAAAATAATTGTCTTTGCCGAAAGCCCCGACATCTACCGTGTAAGGCACTCCATGAGCCGCAATATTTGTGGCATCAATTAAATCCTTATCGATTCCAAGTGAACTTCCATAATCATTCGTGCTGCCCGTAGGCATATATCCGACAGGAATATGAATGTCGTTCTTCATCATTGAAGTAACGACCTCATCCAAAGTCCCGTCGCCGCCTGAAACGGCAATTCTGTCATAATCTCTTGCGTATTCTGTGATAATTTTGTCGACATCTCCAGGTCCCTGAGTGGGATGGGCTGTAACAATAAATCCAGCCTTTACGAAGATGTCAATCATGTCAGAAAGACATGCTTTGACCTTGCCTGTTCCGGCAAGTGGATTGAAAATAAAGAGCAGTTTTTTCATAAATCTAAAACTAACCCCGGTATATTATTTTGTAAGAAAATCTTCGATTGCGTTTGCAGCCTTAACTTCATCATCGCCATCTGCATCAATTGTAACAGATGATCCAGAAACAAGTGCAAGGCTCATCATGCCCATAATACTCTTTGCATTGACTTTCTTTGTGTCCATCTCAAGATAAATCCTGCTTGAATACTGATTTGCAAGCTGTACTAAATGTGCAATAGGTGTAGCATCAGTAGTATCCATCTTTACAACGACATTCTTCTTCATCTCAAACCTCCGATGATTCTATTCTGAGACCCTTCGCAATTTCCCTGAGTCTCATCATTCTGTGATTGACGCCGGATTTCGATAATGGCTTTTCAAGCTTCCCGCCGAGTTCTGCAAGCGGCAGGGTTGGATTCTGAAGCCTTGCATTCGCTATATCCTGAAGAGTACCAGGAAGATTCTCTAAGCCAATTTTGGAATCGATAAGCTTTATATCCTCTACCTGAAGCAGGCCTGCATTTACGGACTTGCCAATATTATAGGTATCACAGTTTACGGTGCGGTTCACATTTGAACTGATTTCTTTAAGAATCCTCACATTCTCAAAAGAAAGATACGCCTTTGATGCCCCGATGAGGGCAACCGCCTCGCCAACCTCTGTAGAATCCTTTATATATACAGTAAAATTTCCTGCAGTAAATGACACTTTGGCATTCAGCTCGAAAAAAGAAAAGATATCCTGAACGATGTCAGCGAGCTCCTTCTCTTTTACAACAATAGAGAACATGTAAGATTTGTTCGGATCAGTGACACTTCCACTAATCAAAAAAGCATTTCGTAAAAAAGCTTTTTTAGATGACGAATCATCAATCAGTTTCCTGGAAAAATGTTTTGCAATATTCCCATCTTCGATTGAATCAATATCCTTAAGACGTAAAGCCTCGAATAAATTCTTACTTGTCTCTGCTGTAAGCAATCTGTCGTCAATGCTATTTATGTTAATGGTTTTCTTTAGCAAAGTAAAGTATTTAGAAAAAATCGGGTCTGAAAGTGTGTCCAAAAAAAAACGGCTTTTGCCGTCAATTTTCATCAATTTTCCCGAAAATAGTACGAATGCTGACAAGGCAGCAAGTCTGTCATGCCTGGATTTTTCATTCAGGAGTAAAATCTCCGACTTTATTTCTTTTGAAAATGACATAACGTCACCTGTCTAATTATTAGATTTAGAAAGTGGTTTTCATCACTTTCCCTGTTTTTTATCGTTGTCGATGTCCCTGTGATAAATCGAAATTCCGTAGGAACCATCATTTGTCTTTTCAAGCGCCTTGTATATTTCTCTTGAAAGAACCACTGACCTGTGCTTGCCTCCTGTACAGCCTATTGCAATGACCAGCGATGTCTTTCCTTCTTCAATATATCTCGGAATCAGAAAACTGATGAGATCAGATGTCTTAGAAATAAAAGTATGTGCATCCTCGTACTTAAGAACATATTCCTGAATCGCAATATCTTTTCCCGTCAGCGGCCGAAGCTCGGGAATATAAAAAGGATTCGGAAGGAATCTTACGTCAAATACAAGATCAGCATCTGTCGGAATCCCATATTTAAAACCAAATGACATCACGAGGACATTCAGGCTCTTAAAGGATGCCTTATCAACGAATATCTTTTCAAGCTCAGCCTTCAGATCACGAACCAGAAGATGGGAAGTATCGATAATATAATTTGCTTTTTGATGAAGAAACTCAATCTTCTCTCTTTCCTCTCTGATGCCATCCTCAAGGCGCCTTCCATTTGCCAGCGGATGGTTCCGCCTGGTCTCCTTATACCTTTTCAGCAGCACTTCGTCAGAAGCATCAAGGAAGAGAATGTCATATTTCTTTTCTTCCCTGTCCAGCCTTGAAAGAATTTCCTGAAGGTCAGTAATCGCATCTGCATTTCTAATATCGATGCCAACAGCAACTCTTTCATCGCTCTTGATCGCAGCAGATTCGACAAGGCTGTCAATTAATTTGATCGGGAGATTGTCAACGCAGAGAAAACCTATATCCTCCAAGATTTTAAGTGCTGAACTTTTTCCAGCACCAGACATCCCTGTAAGAATTAGTAAATGCATTTGAGACCTCCTTTCAAATCAGATGAATAATAATTTCAGGAAATGAAGTGTACCACAAATTAGAAGATTAATAAAAGTTAAACTATGAAAAATCGCCCATCATGCGTACTTCAGGTTCCAATTGAACCCCGCTGTTTTCATATACCCGCATCTTAACTTCCTGAATCAGATTAAAAATATCAGCAGCAGAAGCATTTCCTTTATTAATAATAAAGCCTGAATGCTTTTCAGAGACCTCTGCACCGCCTATTGAAAAACCTTTAAGTCCTGCATCCTGAATCAGCTTCCCGGCAAAATAACCTTCAGGCCGTTTGAATGTCGAGCCGGCAGAAGGAAATTCCAGCGGCTGTTTATCCCGCCGTCTTCTGGCAAAATCCGCCATTTTCTCACGGATTTCCTTTTCATCTCCATTTTTTAGATGAAGATACACAGCGGTAATAATCAGCGGCGTACAGCGTTTCTGTTCCCATGAATTCACTTCATTTTCTACCATAAAAATGCTGTGGCGGTAAGATAAGCCAAGTTCATTTCCTACATACTCGACATCACCGATTCTGGGCTTGATCACATCGACTTTGAAAACCACGTCTTTCATCTCACGCCCATAGGCACCTGCATTCATGTAAACAGCGCCGCCTATTGTACCTGGTATTCCGGAAAGCTCTTCCATTCCAGTGAGGCCCCGGCCAGCCGCTGCATTTGCCGCAGCAGAAAGCGGTGTCCCAGCCGGAACCATCAGCATGCTTTCATCGTCTGCAACTTCCGGATAGACTTTTTCGTCAGAGCCAATTCTTTTTATATCCATGTCGACAACTGCTGCAGGGATGAACTCTTTTGATATATTAATAACAAGTCCCTTTATTCCCTTATCAGAAACGAGCAGGTTCGAACCGTTTCCTATTACTTCATAATCGATATCATTCTTATCAAGAAAATGCATCAGATCATAAATCTCAGTAACGGAAGGCTCTGCATAAACCTCTGCCGGCCCACCGACCCTGAAAGTCGTATGCTCTTTCATTGGTTCATCAAACTTCGTCAGGCGGACTATTTTCTTTATTTCTTCTTTTACAGAATCTTTCATCAGGTTCTTTCAAAACTAATATTCTTAATGCTAATTATGTATGCTTTTATGCGTAAACTCACACTTACGCATCCTTCAGGAATGCAAGATAGCCAAGGTATGCTTCATAAATATCAACCTTGCTTGTAATCTCCCATGGTGAATGCATGGATAATACAGCAACGCCTGAGTCAATGACATTCATGTCGTAGTTGCCAAGGATGTAGGCGATTGTTCCGCCGCCGCCCTGGTCGACCTTTCCAAGCTCTGCTGTCTGAAAATAAACTTTATTGTCATCAAAGACTTTTCTTACGAGTCCGACATATTCTGCAGACGCATCATTTGAGCCTGACTTTCCACGGGCGCCTGTGTATTTATTAAGAACGAGTCCGCGGCCGAAATAGGCAGCGTTCTTCTTGTCCATTGTGCTTGCATAGAGAGGATCGAAGGCAGCGCTGACATCACTTGAAAGTGCCTTTGAATTCTTTAGTGCACGACGGACTGCAAGGTCTGATTCTTTTCCAGTTGTAAGACGAATAAGCTCTGCAACCGTATTTTCAAAGAATCTTGATTCCATGCCTGATGCACCGACTGAACCAATCTCTTCCTTGTCGACAAGAAGGCAGGCAGAGGTTCTCTTTGGTGTACCCTTGTAGTCAACGATTGCCCTGTAGGAAGGATATGCGCAAACCCTGTCGTCCTGGCCATAACCCATGATCATGCTTCGGTCGAAGCCATAGTCACGTGCTTCACCTGCAGGAACTACCTCGATTTCAGCAGAAAGGAAATCCTCTTCTGAAATATCATATTTTGCCTTCAGGATACGAAGGACATTTTTCTTTACAAGCTCCTTTTTTGCCTTTGCCTTTATCTCATCAGACTTCGGAGCCTTCTCGCCGTTTGCCTTTGCTTCTTCTGCAAGAGACTTCTCAAATTCCTCTGAAAGTGCTTCATCAAGCGGACGTGAACCAATCAGCACATCAAGATTCTCACCCTCAACGACCTTTGAGCCGTCATGCTTCATCTGGTCAGCAGCAAGATGAATAAGGAGATCTGTAACACCAAATACCGGGTCCTTTAAGTCATCACCGACATTTACCTTTACGACCGTGCCGTCCTTCTTTGCAATTACGCCGTGAAGTGCAAGAGGAAGAGTCACATACTGGTATTTCTTGATGCCGCCATAGTAATGCGTATCGAATAATGCCATGTCCGTGTCTTCATAAAGCGGAACCTGCTTTAAGTCAAGACGGGGTGAATCGATGTGTGCGCCAAGGATATTCATGCCGTTTTCAAGAGGCTCTTTTCCGATAATGAAAAGTGCTACTGCCTTGCCATGATTTACTGCATAAACCTTGTCGCCAGGCTTTAATTCCTTGTCCTTTGCAATGACGTCATCAAGGTTCTTGAAACCTGATTCAGAAACGAAAAATTCAGTGCACTCACGCTCAGTCTTGTGCGTCGAAATAAACATCCTGTAATCTTCTGCAAAGTCGAAAAGCTTCTTTTCTTCCTTGCTTCCTTCTTTATACTTTTTCCAAGCGTTTGGTCTTTCCATTTTTGTCAATCCTTTCTATTTTGTGTTGCAATATTATTCTCAACTCTTCTGTAAAGCTCAGCTGCTGCATTATATCCCATCTTCTTCTGACGGAAATTTACTGCTGCCGTCTCGCAGATAATCGCAAGATTCCTGCCAGGGCGGATTGGAAGTGAATGGCAGACTACCTTGTTCCCAAGAATTTCCATATATTCATCCTCGAGACCGAGACGGTCATATTCCTTTTCCTTATGCCAGTCCTCAAGCTTGATGATGAGGTCAATATCTGTCGAATCCTCAATACTCTCAACACCGAAAAGCGAACGCACATCAATGATGCCAATGCCTCGAAGTTCGATTAAGTACTTCGTAATTTCCGGAGATGAACCTACGAGCCTGTGCTCATTCAGCCTCTTTATTTCCACAACATCATCAGAAACAAGTCTGTGTCCACGCTTGACAAGTTCAAGTGCTGCTTCCGATTTTCCGATTCCGCTCTCTCCCATGATCATAAGGCCTTCGCCATATACATCGACTAATACGCCATGAATCGAAGTCGTCGGTGCAAGATCATAACCGAGCCTGTAAATAAGCTCTGCCATGAATTCAGATGTTGAACGGCCTGTTCCTAAGAATGGGATTTTCTTCTCTATGGCAATTTTTCGAATCGACTCATCCGGAACGAAGTCCCTGCAGAAAATAACACAGGGGATATCATAACTTAAAAGCTTTCTGAAGGATGCAATTCTCTCTTCCTCGCTTTTGGTAGAAAGATATGCCCATTCAACCATTCCGATGATCTGGATCCTGTCCGGTTCGAAATGATCATAGAAATTATTAAGCTGCAGCGCCGGTCTGTTTACATCGGCTATCTTTACAACGCATTTTGAAAGATCAATCTCCGGTGTAAAATTCTTCAGAGAAAGCATCTCTGCAATTTTGCTCAAATCTGCTCCGTTATTCATGTTGCCCCCTTTATATTTTTATAGATAAAAAATCTGACAACGCATTATAACATATTTGATTGTACTTTGCTTGTATGTTTATGCTAATATTATATTATATACTCGCTTCATCGAAATATTAAATATTCAGGCCCGCTTCCGCTCCGTGACCGACGCAGCGGACACTAAGTTCGTGCTACGCACTTACTAAGTGCCGGCGTACCGGTCAAGGATCCTTCATATTTAATATTTCGATTACGCTCGAGTATCTTGTATAAATTTTGTATCGGCATCGAGGAAAATAATGCATACATATTACGAAAAAAGTGACATAGAATTCATAATCAGACGTATGCGGAATACGCATCAGTCGCCGCATGTCAGTGACTCAATTGAATGCATTTACCTTTTGAAGGGAAGTGTTGCGCTTGGCGTCGGCACTGAGCTGTTTGCCATGGAGGAAGGAGATTTTGCTGTGATATTTCCGGATCTCATCAGGCACATGCAGGTGTTCTCAAGCGAATACTCTTATGGACTGTATCTGATGGCTGACCCGACGCTTGTAGATGCTTACCTTCCAACTTTTCAAAAAAAGGCACCTGAAAATCCTGTCATCAAAAAGGAGAATGTACATCCTGACATCGTATATGGCATGAATGCACTTTACAGTGAGGGAAAGCTTTCATCGGCGATGCTTCGAAAAGGTTTTCTCGAGGTTATCTTGTCACGCGCGTTTGACAGCTTTGCATTCGTCGACAAGGAAAAATTCATAAGTACCGATATCATCGACAGAGTCGTTGCGTATATTGCCGAGCACTTCCAGGAAAGCATTTCTGAAACAAAAATGGCGAAGGACCTGTACATCAGTCCCTTCGCCCTTTCAAGAATTTTTTCTTCAACCTTCCATACGAATTTCAACGGATATTTAAATTCGACAAGGCTTAACTATTTCACAAATCTGCTCACCTATTCAGACATGACAATTACCGAGGCGATGCTCGAATCCGGCTTCGAGAGCCAGCGCACGATGAACCGTGTCTTCAAAGACACCTACCACACTTCGCCATCCGAATGGAAGAAGAATCTCCAGAATTCTGCCGAAGATGTGAACTATTAATTTTCAGCTTTCCCAAGCAGGTAATTGATGAATTGCTGCGCGATTCTGCCGGAGATTCCGCCGTGGCTCATCTCCCAGACCTGGGCCTGCTGCAGAAGCTCCTGATCTGTCAGCGTAATCTCAGGATGCCTGTGTGCGAGATTTAATACGATTTCCTGATATTCCTTCGGATTCGGTTTGAAATATCCAATGGAAACACCAAACCTTGCAGAAAGCGAAAGCTTCTCCTGCACAGTATCTGAGCGGTGGAGCTCATCATCCGAGCGGTCGTTACGATCAGACCACGTCTCCTTTACGAGATGACGACGGTTTGAAGTCGCATAGATGACGACATTATCTGGCTTTGGCTCGAGGCCGCCTTCGATAACAGCCTTCAGATATTTATATTCAAGCTCTGTCTCTTCAAACGAAAGATCATCCATGTAAATTACAAAACGGTAATTCCTGTTCTTTACTGCTGTGATAATCCTGTTCAGATATTTGAACTCGTGCTTGTAAACTTCGATCATGCGGAGACCGTCTTTGTAATAGCGGTTCAGAATCGCCTTGATAGAAGTAGACTTTCCTGTACCGGCATCTCCATAAAGAAGAACATTATTTGCTGCCCTGCCATAGACGAATGCTTCAGTCGCTTCAATAAGCTCCTGCTTCTGTATTTCATAACCGACCAGATCTTCAAGCCGCTCGCTTCCACGCGTCGTAATAGGAATCAGGAAGTCCGTTCTTGTCACACCATTTCCATAGGTACCGAGTTCTGCAAGTTCATCATCAATTCTAAATGCCTGGTTCAGACCAAATTTTCCAACACCGTAATTCTTGTAGAATTGCGTGACGACCTTGTACATGCCCTCATCCGTGTTCTCATTTTCAATTGCATTTGAAAGCTCAAGAACCTTCTCAGAAACATTCTTATTGTAGACGCGGGCTTCCTTTTCAACTGACTGGTAATTTTCTATCAGCGAGAAGCAGGAAACACCGAGCGCTTCTTCAATTGGTGCGAAATCGTAGTTAAATAATTCCCTGAATATGGCAAGATCCTTCTTCGCCATCACATTGACTGAGCCTTCGACAGCACCGACCTTTTCGCAGACTAATGTAAAAGGCGTCTCTGTCGTCGCAAGAAGATAGGCTAAATAATTGTGCCAGAGATTGCCATTAAAGCCATTCTCTGTCGCAAGGTCAAGGAGCTTATGGATGACATCGTGGCAGTCGGACACGATTTCATCCTTGATCTTCGCAGC
The DNA here is from genome assembly GCA_900317755.1 of uncultured Lachnospiraceae bacterium. Classification (GTDB taxonomy): domain Bacteria; phylum Bacillota; class Clostridia; order Lachnospirales; family Lachnospiraceae; genus RUG306. The sequence goes on along the minus strand of ONHZ01000068.1, from coordinate 5,481 downwards.
GTCTGTATTTTCCTTATTCGAAAGTGTTTCAAATTTTCTCGTAATCTCTGCCATCTCGGATAGAACCGGGTTCTTCGCGGCCTCACGGTAAATATATAATTCGTTTATTAATCTATACATAATTATTTCCCCGGATATTTGATAACTGACTCGACGTCGTATTTTGAAAGTACCTTGCGGCCCTCAAGGCCCTCGAGCTCCATCAGGAAGATGATTTTGACGACATCTCCACCAAGCTTCTCGACGAGATGGGCAGCTGCTGCCATTGTGCCGCCAGTTGCGATGAGATCATCGATGAGGACGACCTTCTGTCCCGGAGCAATTGAGTCCTTATGCATTTCGATTGTGGCCTGACCATATTCAAGATCGTAGGTCTCAGAAACCGTTTCAGCCGGAAGCTTGCCCTTCTTTCTGATAAGGACAAATGGCTTGTGAAGCTCGTATGCAAGCGGTGCGCCGAAAATAAAACCTCTCGACTCGGCACCTGCGATGACATCAAAATCGATATCTTTTATGAGATCCTTCAGTGAATCAATTGCCAGATGAAATCCATCTGCATCCTGAAGCACCGTCGTGATGTCACGGAACATAATTCCTTTCTCTGGGAAATCCGGTATTGTTCTCACATAATCTTCAAGCTTCTTAGCCATAATTATCCCCTTCTACATAATAAGATTATTTCCAATGAAAATAATCTTTGCCTTACAACATCAATTTGTCATCATAGCACTCAGCGTATTTTCTTTCAATTCACAAATAAAAACAATAAGCAGCCGGTGTAATCCAGCTGCTTGTATAAGTTTAAGTCATAAACACTGTATGCGAACGATAAATTATCTTCTTCTGCCACGCATCAGGCCGAAAATACCACCGCCGCCACCGCCATTACCGGCAGGAGCCTTCTTCTTTCCAAGTGCGATGTTGATATTGTCAAGCTGGCTCGTAAGCCACGATCTCGTATAGGTAGCACCAGTAGATCTAAGAACCGGCTGCCAGCCATTAGGGTCTGCAAAACGGAAAGATTCATCTGAAGGGTTCTGTCCATGGAAGCCTGTATGATTTTCATAATATCCAATCTCGTCATCATATTTCAGCGGCTCCTCACAAAGTGCAAGGGTATTTGAAACCATTTTTGAAAGAGCATCAGAAAGCTCCTGATCACTTCGTGCAGAACATTCACGCTCTGATGGTGATTCAAAATATTCCATCAGAAGTGCAACAATCCATGTATCATTGTCCCCGGGAATTGGTCCAGGGAAACGTCCCATAGAAGAAACTGCAACATAACGCATAACATCACCGGCAGGTGCAGAAATTGTCCTGCCCCAAGGGTGAAACTTTGCTATCTTTCCAACATATGATTTAACCTGGTCAGTACCAAGCTTCAGAATGGTCTCATCCGTAAAAGCCTGCGAAATAAGCTCTGGTCCAAGATCCTTTATTGCATGTTCAAGAGATGCAGAATCCAGACAGCCTTCAGTCTTCTCACTCCGTAGTCCTAGTCCCGCAAGTACCCAGTCATATACCTCTCCAGCCGTAAGATTCTCCCAGCCATGGTTTGCAATGATTGAATCCTGTATGTCCTTTCCAACCTTTACGTAAATGACTTCAGGCTCTGAAAGACCTTTTCTAAGTACGAAAGGATACTCTCCTGCATCATTTGGGGCTATCCTGTCGTGTATTCCTGGGACACCCCCGTCATTAATATAGCTTCCAATAGGCATCTATAGACACCCCCTTCCAAGCAAGAATTATAATATTTTCAACATCAATTAACAAGGGGTAAGACCATTTATCCCCTGTAAAAATAATTCAACAAAACCCTTCACAAACATATATAGATAGTTTTATCGTATTTTCTAGTATAATAAAAAATCGCAACAAATCAAGTTGATTTGTAATATAATTACCAAACTTTAAAATTAATTTAAATAATCAGAAATCAAACACAATAATTCTGTCAACCTTCCTGTTTAGACGCGCTCTGTATGCGTATGCAGCTGACTCAAAACAAAGATAAAGCTTCCCATTATAATCAGAAATCTGTTCAAGCATGGGCGGCAGTGAATACGTCGAATCCGGCTCGTCAAGATACCTGAGTGAATCATCCGGCTCTTTGCTTTCAGAAGCCCCGGAAGAACGACTGGCATTTTTCTTTGCAGCTTTATTATTCGCATCATAAACCATTAACCTGCTTCTCAGAATTCCATAGGATGTCGAGAGTGCAGACATGTAATCATTTTTGGTAAAGCCCTGGATTCTGCTTTGAATTGTCATCACTTTCGATGGCAATATGACATCTTCCCGCTCAGAGGTATCCCACTGATACACGCTCGACGAGACGAGTCCACCCGTTTCGTCATCTATCGTAAAAGTCTGAATTGTCGTAAGACTGGACAGGCTGTTTTCATAATGCCCTACATAAAGTTTCCCATCAGAATAATCAAGAAAAGAGGTCCTCTGAAGCGAATATATAGGAACTGAATATTCATAATGAATTGCTTTTTTATTTTTCTTGATGTCGTATTTTTTCAAATCAGACATCGAAAATGAACTGACATACGCCGTCTGTTTCTTTCCGGAATAGTCACAGAACCAGATGTTCTGATGCCTTGGATCATAGGTGACTCCGCCAACATGAGGTCGTCCTCTCAAAACTATCTCCTTAATGAATTTGTGGGTGGATTTATTCAGAACATAGATTACGCTATTGTGTTTTCCAGCACCACAATATGCAGAAATCAAAAGATATGGTCCGGCTACGCATACGCCCTGCGGCGTCATAGACGTGCAGGTTGAAAAATGCTCACCATCAATCATAGATCTCGTCGTCTCGAGCCCTGGAATGACATAACTGTTTTGATAAATCTGATCTATCTCAGATGCGTCCCTGACACCGTATTTATTCAATGTCTTTGTAAAATACGCTTTTGAATAAAGCGCATTTGTATTTGTTTTATATTCCTTGGAATAATCTTCATGGTTTGAACGATAATAATATGCATAACGGACATAGGAATAGAGCCTGTATCCCAGGTAGAGAAGCAATGCAAGAATAAGCAATGTAATGATGAATGATTTCTTTAATACAATTTTTTTGACTGCAGACCTCTTAGTCTTGTCCGATTTCCTATTGAAACTCATATCAAAACCAGTTTTCTTTTGACTACTAAAAAGAAGTATAAAGAATATATGAAAATATGTCAAAAATAATATTTTTATGATAAACTGTTTTTGTTTTGTTTAGATTTGATGTCAGGTTCAGATCTATTTACTAATGAAAAAACAAATATTTCAATAAAAATATTTTGTTGGAGAAAATAATGCACTACTGTATCGGAGATGTCCACGGCTGCTTTGACGAGCTGATGGCGATAGTTGATAAAATAGAAAAGAAGGACCCGGATCCGCACATTATTCTGATGGGCGATCTCATCGACCAGGGACCAAAAATATATGAAACGCTTTCCTTTGCAATGAAAAATGTTAAGCCGGATGGTGAATTCATGTGCCTCCGCGGAAATCATGAGGAGGAAGTCTTAAACTGGTACAGAAAATACTTAGAGTGGCAGAACGAGTCTGTTCATTCGCTATATCCTCCCGTCTCAAAATATGATTTTTATACAAAAATGAAAAATGAAAACGGCATGACAGAGGAAAAGCTCGACGAAGTCGTAAACTTCTTCCACAGCCTGCCGTATTCGTATGAGCTTTCTATTCCGATTCCGCTTCACAACGGACACCGCCGCATACATTATTATCTTGCACATGCGTGGTATTCTGTTTCTGCAGGAAAGGATTCCGAGAGGCAGCGCTGGATCAATCTCTATGGACGCTCCTGCGAAGGGATTTCTGATTCTGAAATGAAAAAGTATGAGCTTGAAAATCCGGATGAGGAGCCAGTTGTCGTCTGCGGTCATACGCCCACAGTTTCTGCTGTATTTATTTCCAGCAAGACGGATGTCGAAGGTTCAAACCGCCCGGGACTCATTGGCTACCGGCCACATGCCATCTTTACGGATGGCGGCTGTTTCCACTATGGAGAAGTATTACAGTTTCCATGCATGCTCTGCGGAATCTGTCTTGAAACCCTCGAAGAATTCTACCCATGCTCCGTGGAAGAAAGAATGGGCAGATTAAAAAACTCGCTTGAAGAAACAAGCGAGTCGATTGAATACTATAAACTTTATAAAGAAGAATATCTCTCTACTCCGAATCCTTATCGGCAGGAGCTTCTTTCTCTTTTAGGTAATCATCAGGGAGACGTAAAGTAAGCTTCATTATTCTCTTATTTTCGATTTCTTCTACCTTTAGGATGATGCCCTCACCAGTGACATAAATTTCTCCCTGTTCTGGAATGTGGTCAAAGAGGCCCATCAGGTATCCACCAATTGTGTCATAATCCTCAGATTCAAACGGAAGATTGAATTCTTCTGCAACATCTTCAAGATTGGTCGAGCCAAGAATCTCGTAGGTATTATTTCCTGTCTGTGTGATGTCATCCTCTTCATATGAATCGTACTCATCACGAATCTCACCGACGAGTTCCTCGAGAAGATCTTCTAGCGTAATCATACCAGCTGTTGCACCATATTCATCAAGCACGATTGCTATACTGATATGGCTTTCCCTCATCTCATCAAAAAGCTCAGCAGCATTTTTATGATCAAAGGTAAAATATGGATTCCGCAAATATTTTCTGATGGAAAATGGCTTCGTGGTATCACGTGTCAGCAGATCCTTCATATTCAGAATGCCGATGACCTTGTCAGAATTCGGCTCCGTCACCGGGTATCTCGTAAATTTGTGCTCTGAGAAAACGCTCATCAGCTTCTCATACGACCAGTTCGCATTCACAATGGTCATGTCGATTCTCGGAATCATGATTTCAGATGCACGTGCAGTCGAGAAGTCGAAAATATTATGAATATAATCCTTTTCGTCATCCTCAATGCCGCCGTTTTCATTTCCGACATCAGCAAAGGTTTTCATATCTTCAGGCGTGATGACGGTCATTCCGACATTTCCCTTGACACCGAAAATACGGAGGATGCCCTTCGAAATTGCATTGAAGAAAAATGAAAACGGGGTCAGTACGACCATCAGACCATAGATAAATCCCGAGTAAAAAAGCGCAAGATTTCTCGCCCTTTTTTGCGCCAGATTCTTTGGAACGATTTCACCGAAGACAAGAATCAGAAATGTCAGCACGCCTGTCGCAATCCCAACGCCGACACCGCCCCAGAGCTTGATGGCAAGACTTGTCGTAAGCGACGACGCTGAAAGATTCACGATATTATTCCCAATCAGAATCGCAGTGAGCATCTTCTCAGGATTCTCCCTGAGCTTCAAAACACGTTTGATCCGTGCAGCGTCACTGTCCTCTGGATCCTCTTCAAGCTCAGTACGAAGCTTTAAGATATTCACTGTCGTAAGCGCCGTCTCGGAACTTGAGAAGATGAAAGAAAATATAATTAATAT
>ONHZ01000070.1 GCA_900317755.1 uncultured Lachnospiraceae bacterium | reverse complement strand
ATTTACGCGCCGCCTTTATGCGCCGTCCAGGCGCGTTCGGCTAGATTTGCCATCCGTGGCAAATCTGCGCTTGTGAACATGCACTTTTCTATTTTGCACTGCTTACTTTATGCACACGCAGAAAAGTTTTCACCATCGGCTTACTGATTTCAAGTAACAAGAGTACGAACTATGAAATACAATTTTGACAAAACAATCGACCGGCGTAAAACAAATTGTTATAAGTGGGACGTAAAAGAAAACGAACTTCCCATGTGGATTGCAGATATGGATTTTGAATGCGCACCTGAAATCAGGGCAGCACTTCAGAAAAAACTTGATCATGGGATTTTTGGCTATGATTTCATTCCTGACGAATGGTACAGCGCGTACATTAATTGGTGGAAAAATCGCCATGGACTTGAAATGAAAAAGGATGAACTCATTTTTGCAACCGGCGTGGTTCCATCAATTTCTTCTATGATAAGGTGGCTCAGCCACCCGGCTGAAAAGGTTGTAGTCCTTACGCCGATTTACAACATTTTCTTCAATTCAATAAAGAATAATGGAAGAGTACCGGTAGAAGTAGATCTCATTGAAAAAGACGGTCAGTACGAAATCGATTTCGAGGCGCTAGAGACTGCACTAAAAAATCCGAATGCGACGCTGATGATACTATGCAATCCGCAGAATCCTTCAGGCAGAATCTGGACGAAAGACGAACTTGCTCAGATAGCAGAGCTCTGTAAAGCAAACGGCGTCACTGTAATTTCCGATGAAATCCACTGCGACATTGCTGAACCTGGATTTTCCTATGTTCCATTTGCCAGTGTTTCAGATACAGCAAGGGAAATATCTGCAACCTGCTTCAGCCCGAGCAAGGCCTTCAATGTCGCCGGCCTTCATTCTGCAGCCATTTTTGTTCCAAACAGAAATTTGTACCATCGTGTCTGGCGTGGATTAAATACTGACGAGTGCGCAGAGCCGAACTCCTTTGCCATCGATAGCGCAATCGCTGCCTATTCCGAAGGCGGAGAATGGCTTGACGAACTAAATGCCTATCTTGCAGAAAACAAAAAAATTGTCCGCAGCTGCATAAAAGAAGAGCTCCCGCAGCTTTCAATAATCGATGGCAGATCTACCTATCTCATCTGGATCGACTGCCGCAAGTTGCCAAACGCCGGCTCAGGCTTCCAGAAATTCCTGCGAGAAAGCACCGGATTATTCTTTTCTGAAGGCTCCATCTACGGCTCGCACTACGATAGCTTTGTCCGCATGAACGTCGCCTGCCCGAAGAATGCAGTACTTGAGGGACTAAATCGATTAAAACAGGGAGTATTAGCTTTTCTTGATTAATAAATATATTTCTCGCATCTATCTCGAGCGCGAGCACGGCAATACTGTCTCAAAGCGAGTCTTGATTTTACTCGTTGCTTAACGAATTCGAGCCGATAGGCGATGAATGAGTTTATGCAACGCAAGCAAAAATCACGAAGCCGCGAGGCGCCTCGCGTGAGACAGCATTGTCCGTGCGGGAGCGAGTAAATAAAGTTGTATTGAGTAAAAAACAGTATTTAATAAGATTTTTACAGTTTTCCGGTTGAATTTTGCTTGAAAAAATTATATATTTGTTAATCGGATATGATATGCAGAGATTATACTCTGTTATATTTTTCTGCGCTTTTAGGGGTGCAAAGTTTATATTTTTTAGGAGGTTTTATCAATGGCAAGAAAAATGAAGACCATGGATGGTAACGAAGCCGCTGCATACGCATCATATGCGTTTACAGAAGTTGCCGCCATGTACCCGATCACTCCTTCATCAGTTATGCCTGAGCATGTTGATGAATGGGCAAATCAGGGAAAGAAGAATGCCTTCGGCCGTACAGTCCAGATTACAGAGATGCAGTCTGAGGCAGGTGCTGCTGGTGCAGTTCACGGTTCACTCGTAGCAGGTGCACTTACATCTACATACACCGCTTCACAGGGACTTCTTCTTATGATTCCGGATCTTTACAAGATCGCAGGTGAAAGGCTTCCAGGCGTATTCAACGTATCCGCTCGTTGCGTAGCTACACATGCACTTAATATTTTCGGTGATCATTCTGATATTTATGCATGCCGTCAGACTGGCTGCGCTATGCTTTGCGCTTCTTCAGTACAGGAAGTTATGGATCTTACTCCTGTTTCCTACATGTCAGCTCTTGAAGGACTTGTTCCTTTCATCAACTTCTTCGATGGTTTCCGTACATCACACGAAATCCAGAAGATCGAGATCTGGTCAGATGATGACTTAAAGAGCTTCCTTGATATGGACGCTGTAAAGAGATTCAAGGACAACGCTTTGAATCCTAACCATCCTCGTGAAATGGGTTCAGCTCAGAATCCTGATATCTTCTTCCAGACAAGAGAGGCTTGCAACGTTGCTTACGATGCACTTCCTGAAATCGTTCAGAAGAGCATGGACAAGGTTAATGCAAAGATCGGTACAGATTACAAGCTCTTCAATTATTATGGAGCACCTGATGCAGAGACAGTTATCGTTGCTATGGGTTCTGTAAATGATACGATTGAAGAGACAATCGATTACCTTGAGTCAAAGGGTGAGAAGGTCGGCGTTGTAAAGGTTAGACTTTACAGACCATTCTCAGTTCCGAATTTCGTAGCTGCTCTTCCTAAGACAGTAAAGAAGATTGAAGTTCTTGACCGTACAAAGGAGCCAGGTTCACTTCATGAGCCTCTTGCTCTTGATGTCATTTCTGCACTCAAGGACACAGAGTTCAAGGATGTTCCTGTATTCTGCGGACGTTATGGTCTTGGTTCAAAGGATACTACGCCAAACCAGATCGTTGCTACATTCCATAATGACAGCAAGCCAGAATTCACAATCGGCATCACAGATGATGTTACAAATCTTTCACTTGATCCTGGACCAGCTCTTGTTACTACACCAGAGGGCACAACAAACTGCAAGTTCTGGGGCCTTGGTGCTGATGGTACTGTAGGTGCCAACAAGAACTCTATCAAGATCATTGGTGATAATACAGATATGTACGCTCAGGCTTACTTTGACTATGATTCAAAGAAGTCAGGCGGTGTTACAATGTCACACCTCAGATTTGGTAAGAAGCCTATTAAGTCTACTTACCTCATCCACAAGGCAAACTTCGTAGCATGCCACAATCCTGCATACATGAGAAAGTTCAACATGGTCCAGGAACTTGTTGATGGTGGTTCATTCCTCCTTAACTGCCCTTGGACAGTTGATGAACTTGACAAGGAAATCCCTGGTCAGGTAAAGAAGTTCATGTATGACCACAAGATCAACTTCTACATCATGAATGGTTCAAAGATCGGTGTTGAAGTCGGCATGGGTCCTACAAGAATCAACACAATCCTTCAGTCAGCATTCTTCACCATCACAGAGATCATCCCTAAGGATGACGCCATCAAGTTCATGAAGGACGCAGCTCAGAAGACATACGGCCGTAAGGGTCAGGATGTCGTTGAGAAGAACTGGGCAGCTATTGATGCTGGTGCTGATCCTAAGAACCTTATTAAGGTTGAGATTCCTGAAAGCTGGAAGGATGCTCAGGACGAAGGTCTTGACTTCCCTGTTGCTACAGAAGGAAGAGAAGATGCTCTTGCATTCGTAAACAACATCCAGTCAAAGGTTAACGCTCAGGAAGGTAACACGCTTAAGGTTTCAGAAGTTGCTCCTTACATGGATGGTTCTACACCTTCTGGTACAGCAGCATTTGAAAAGCGTGGTATCGCTGTAAACGTTCCTCAGTGGAATCCAGAGAAGTGTATCCAGTGTACACAGTGCTCACTTGTTTGTCCTCACGCAGCTATTCGTCCAGTTGCACTTACAGCTGATGAAGCAGCTAAGGCTCCTGCAGAGCAGCTTACAGCTGACATGAAGCAGGTTGACGGCTACAAGTACGCAATCGTTATTTCTCCTCTTGACTGCACAGGCTGCGGTTCTTGTACAAATGTCTGCCCTGGCAACAAGCTTGGTGAGACACTTAAGCTCGTTCCAATCGCAGATGCTATGCCTGAGCAGAAGGGCTTTGACTATGGCGTTTCACTTCCTACAAAGGAAGACATCGTTGACAAGTTCAAGCTTTCATCTATCAAGGGTACACAGTTTAGAAAGCCTCTTCTTGAGTTCTCAGGCGCATGCGCAGGCTGCGGCGAGACTCCTTACATCAAGCTTGCTACACAGCTCTTCGGTGACAGAATGTACGTTGCAAATGCAACAGGATGTACTTCTATCTGGGGTAACTCATCACCTTCTACTCCTTATACTGTTAATGAGGAAGGCCACGGTGTTGCCTGGGACAACTCACTTTTCGAAGACAACGCAGAGTTTGGTTTCGGTATGGTACTTGCTCAGAACGCAATCCGTGATGAAGTCAAGGAAAAGGTAGAGACTCTTGCAGGCAACGGAAACGCTGCAGCACAGAAGTACCTTGACACATTCGCTGATGGCGAGACAAATACAGCTGCTACAAAGGAACTCCTTGCTTCAATCGAGTCTGATACTTCTGATGAAGCTAAGTTCATCAAGGACAACAAGGATTTCGCAGCAAAGAAGTCACAGTGGATCATCGGTGGTGATGGCTGGGCATTCGATATCGGCTTCGGTGGTCTCGACCATGTACTTGCATCAGGCAAGGATGTAAACGTTCTTGTTGTAAACACAGAGGTTTACTCAAATACAGGCGGACAGTCTTCAAAGGCTACTCCTATCGGCGCTGTTGCACAGTTCGCTGCAGGTGGTAAGCAGACAAAGCAGAAGGATCTTGCTTCTATCGCAATGAGCTACGGCTACGTATATGTAGCACAGGTTGCTATGGGTGCAAACCAGATGCAGACACTCAAGGCTCTTCGTGAGGCTGAGGCTTATCATGGTCCATCACTTGTTATCTGCTACGCTCCTTGTATCAACCATGGTATCAAGGTTAACGGCGGTATGAAGGGCGTTATGACAGAGGAGAAGAGAGCCGTTGAGTGCGGTTACTACAACCTCTTCAGATTTAACCCTGCAGCAGAAGGCAAGAAGCTTACAGTTGACTACACGAATACAAAGCCAGAAGAATATCAGGACTTCCTGAACGGCGAGGTTCGTTACATGTCACTTAGAAAGTCAAATCCTGATCATGCTGATGATCTTTACGCTCAGTCAGCTCTTAACGCTAAAGAGCATCTTTCATATCTTGAGAGACTTGAAAAGCTTTATGACACAACAGAGTAAGTTTCATTACTCTTGAATTTAGGCACTGTCCGAAAGGGCAGTGCTTTTTTTGTGCAGGTCGCCATTTTTTTGCTCCTAATTTCACAAAAATTCGTTTACATTGTAATATAAAAATGATAAAATAACTGTGTTTATTTTATGAAAGGATGGTTCGACCATATGATTTACACTTTTGATGGAAATAATGTTAAAGCTCCCACCCCGGATACTTCAAACTCTGATATGGGAAATGAAGTTATTCACACATACGAGGACTTCAATGAGGAAGAAGAGGACTTTGCACCTATAAAGAAACCTGGATTTTTTCAGTCTAGAAGACGTTCTGCCAAAGCAAAAGCACAGATGGAAAATGATGATATGACATCAAAGTCTCTCGATGAGATAAACAACAATCATGGTGCTTTTAAGGATGTAGATCCTGAGTACCAGAAATCATTTCTTAATGCTGTAAATGAGATACCGGTTTCAACAAATAAAAACGAACCTGAAAATTCTCCAGTAAATGACAGCACACCTGTTTCTGAAACTACACCTGTCAATGATCAGGCGCCCGTTACAGACAGTGCGCCAGCAAATGAAAGTACCTTATTTACTGAGCCTGCACCTGCAAATGATGCTCCATCTATTGAAAACGGACCAGAAAGCATTACTTTTAATAATACGCCAGAGACAAATACATTTACATTTGGTCCTTCACAGGAACCTGCATCATCAGAAGCATCATCATCTGATGAAAACACCCTTTCATACAACAATCCATCTGAAGCGACTTATGATTTCAATTCTGAACCAGTAGACACTGGCTCATCTCAGGTATTTGATTTTTCATCATCTGTAGAAGAAACTCCTTCAGAAACGCCATCTTCAGAATCGGAAACAGTTGAGAGCTCAAATGAAGAGACAGAAACTACAGATGCTCCAGAGACTGCTTCATCATATGATTCTGAGTCAAATGTTCATGTTTACAATTTCGATGCTGAACCTGCAGCTCCTGTTTCTTTTGCGTCTACAATTGAAACGCCAGTAGAGCCTGAAACACCTGCTGAGACAGAAACAGCTTCTGAACCTGAGACATCTGATTCTTCTTCATATGTGACTTCTTTTGAAACAGAGCCTGTTTCAGATGAACCTGAAGAATCAAATGATGAATCTTCGGCCGTAGAGACTGATACTATATCAGCAGAGACAGAAGATACATCTACTGAGGAGTCTTCTGAGACATCTTCAGCGTATGATTTTTCTTCAACGCCGTCTTATTCCGTACCAGAGACTTCTGAAGAAACAACATCTGTCGCTGAAAATACTTTCGAAGATACGACAGCCGAAACTTCTTCAGAACCAGAAACTGAATCTATTTCAACAGAGTCAGAATCAGAACCTGTTTCAAGCGAGTCAGAAACTGATTCTACTTCTACCGAATCAGCACCAGAATATTCATATACAGATTACTCAACTACCGACAATGCCGAGGAGACAAATGACATGACTACAACAGATGAAACTACATCTTCAACAGATCTTTCTGAAGATACACCTGCTATTACCGATGATATGCTGCTTACCCAGATTGATGCTTTCAAGAAGAATGCCATCAAGCTTTCCGGACTGATGTCACAGAAGCAGAAGGAAGTCAGTGACCTCGAGGATGTTGTCAGCAGAAAAGAAGAGCAGAACAAACAGCTTACCGAGTCTCTTGAGAGAGCAAAGCAGGATTCTGCTGTTATTGAAGATCAGCTGAATTCTCAGGTTGGAAAGATTATTGATTCTCTTAATACTTCAATTGGTGGAATGAAGCAGGACTTCATCAATTCCAAGGAAGAGTCAGACAAGAATCTTCTTGCAAAGATTGAGTCCAATGGCAGCCTTGATGAGGTAAAGACAGATATCAGCGACATTATCCACAATGAAAATGTTGAACAGTACAGGAACATCCAGAAGCTGATTTCTGAGAACAATAATTCCGAAGAAATCATGAGCTCAATCAAGAGATATATGAAGGGCATGGAGACAAAGCTTTCTATTGCTGTTACATTTACTATTATCAATTTCCTTGGTATTCTTGGTATCTTATTACATTTGTTTGGAACATTTTAATTCATGAGTTTCGAGGCACAGACAAATGGACATGACATCTGGGTGATTGGTCATAAGAACCCGGATACGGATTCGATATGCGCCGCTATTTCATACGCATATCTGAAGAATGCCATTGATGAAGAAAATCATTATATTCCCAAGAAAGCTGGTTCCCTGAATGAGGAGACCAGCTACATTTTGAATCGATTTGGCGTGGATGTTCCTGAAACGGTAAACGATGTCTATACCCAGCTTATGGACTTGAATTTGCGTCATCAGGAAGGCATCAGCGGACATTTATCTCTGAAGAAGGCTTGGGAGCTTATGAAAAAGGAAGGGGTTGTCACCCTTCCTGTTGTTAATGAGAAAAATATTCTCGAAGGCATCATTGTAAATGGTGATATTGCCTATTCCTACATGGATGTCTACGATAATAGAGCTTTAGGACGTGCAAGGACGCAGTACAAAAATATCATAGAGACCCTGAATGGACATCTTCACGCAGGAAATGAGCATGGATATTTCACAAAAGGCAAAGTCGTCGTGGCATCAGGAAATTACGATGCTATGCGAAGTGAAATAGAAAGAGACGACCTTGTCATTTTAGGAAATGTCAAGGAAAGACAGCTCATTGCATTAGAGCAATATCCTGCGTGCATGATCGTTACCGATGTCGATATGGTCGACAGCGAAGTTATAAAGCGTGCTGAAGATATTCAGTGTGTGCTTATTACGACAGCTTATGACACATACACAGCAGCTCGTCTTATTAATCAATCCATGCCGATCAAGTTCTTCATGACGAAGAAGAATCTGGTCACCTTTGAAATCGACGATACGGTCGATTCTGTACGTGACAGGATTGAAAAGGTCAGACACAGGGATTTCCCAGTCGTTGACAGTGAATATCATTATGTCGGAATGTTCTCCCGTAGAATCATGCTTGAAATGCAGCGGAAAAAGGTCATTCTTGTAGATCATAATGAACGCACGCAGGCAGTCGACGGCATCGAAGAGGCAGAAATTCTCGAGATTATCGATCATCACAGGATTGGCACGCTTGAGACGATGACGCCTATTTTCTTTAGAAATCAGCCGCTCGGGTGTTCTTCGACAATTATCTACCATATGTTCTGTGAGAATCATATAGAAATTCCAAAGGATATTGCTTCGCTCATGCTGTCGGCGATTCTTTCAGATACGATGATTTTCAAATCACCTACATGTACTGAAAAGGATGTTCAGGCTGCAAAAGCACTTTCCGAAATTTCTGGAATAGATATCAAAGATTTGGGATATAGCATGTTTGAGGCTGCCTCAGATTTCAAAAATAAATCGGCATCTGAAATTTTTTACCAGGATTTTAAAGTTTTCCATTCTGATGATATTACTTTTGGCGTTGCTCAGGTCAGTGCTGTTACGGAAACGCAGCTTTCTCCTGTTCGAGAAGAATTAAAGAATATTATGCCAAAAGTATGTGGCGAAAAGAAGCTGGATATGGTATTCTTATTACTCACGAATATAATGAGCCAGTCATCAGAAGTCTTTTACTATGGCAAGAATTCAAAAGACACTGTAATCAATGCATTTGGTGATGATACTGCTTCAGATGATTCGCTTATTGTACATGGATTAGTATCCAGGAAGAAGCAGTTTATTCCAGCTGTAATGACGGCTCTTCAGGCAATGTAGTGATTATTATTTTTCTATGGAAGAAATATTATTCAGTGAAGGCAAAATAAATAACGAAACTCCGACAAACCATTATTTTGGGAAACTGTCGGATGACCGGAAGCAGTATGTCATAAAGGCGACGAACGAGGATGTGAAGAAACAGAGGATAGCTTCCAGTTACCTTCTTGAGTCTCTTTTACAGGAGTATTTCGGGATTGCGCAGCCGATTCGTTATGGAATAGAAGAAAATGGAAAGCCATATCTGATGGATTATCCCGATATTTATTTTTCTATTTCTCATAGCGGCAGCCATGTTGCCTGTGCGATTTCCAGGAGTCCGGTTGGCATTGACGTAGAAGACATCAATCGGCCTTCAAAAACGGACTGGAGAAAAGTGGTTCTTTCAAGATTCTTTTCAAAAGAAGAGAGAGATGAACTATTGATACTGAATTCCTACACCGATTTTCTCCGGTGCTGGACTTTTAAGGAAGCAATGTCGAAGGCACTCGACAGACCTCTTTCTGAGGTGCTTTCGGATTATTCTTCCTACAGATACAAGAATCCAGACTGCGTCAGAACCTTCGTTTCGAAGAGCAGGGTAATGACGATTTATTCAGCAACAGAGAACAATACCTTTAAGGGTATTGATATTTAAGGTTGCAGTTTGGGTATTTATCTTTCAGTTTTATACGTTTTTTGATCAATAACGTTTATTAGGAGCAATAATGAAAAAGGTTTTTTCTATATTAGTCGAAAATACGCCAGGTGTAACAAGCCATATTTCAGGACTTTTCAGTAGGCGTGGCTACAATATTGATTCATTTTCATCAGGCGTTACATCAGACCCGAAGATTACGAGGATTACGATTGTGGCATCAGGCGATGAGCAGATTCTTGACCAGATTGAGAAGCAGGTTGCAAAGCTTGAAGATGTTATTGATGTACAGATTCTTAAGCCTACGGATTCAGTTACGACTGAGCTCATGCTTGTGAAAGTCAGGGCTGGTGCAAATGAGCGCCAGGGTGTTCTCTCTATCACACAGATTTTCAAGGCAAAGGTCGTTGATGTGACGCATGATACGATGGTCATCGAGGTCACTGGACATGCTGAGAAGCTTGAGTCATTCCTGGACATGATTGACGACTATGAGATTCTTGAGCTTGCAAGAACTGGTATTACTGGACTTTCTCGTGGCGGCCAGGTAAAGCAGGTTTCGCTTGATGACAGGCTTGTGTATTTACCAGATGAAGACTGAATATTATTTTTCTCACTTGATCAAGAGGACTTACGAATCTGCACGTGGAAAAAGTTTACTTAATCTAACATCTAAATAGTTGTTCACAAAATGTTTAGATTAAATAATTTACAAAGAAATCAATAAAATTTATTATTTTTTATTGATTTTTGTTATACACTTTTACCAATAAAATAGTGTATAAATATTATTGCTGTGTGTTTAATACGGCAATAAAAGGCGAACGATATGGATTTCCATATCAAAACAGGTTTTTGCAGCAATGGTGCTGCAGATAGATTTTATTAGGAGGCATTATTATGGCTGATCAGGCAAGGATTTTCTATGCAGAAGACTGTGACATCTCAAATCTCAAGGGAAAGAAAATCGCCATTATCGGTTACGGCAGCCAGGGCCATGCACATGCACTGAATCTTAAGGATTCTGGATGCGATGTTATTGTAGGTCTCTACAATGGTTCTAAATCATGGAAAAAGGCTGAAGACCAGGGATTCAAGGTTTACACTGCAGCTGAAGCTGCTAAGCAGGCAGATATTATTATGATTCTCATCAATGATGAGCTTCAGGCTGATATGTACAAGAAGGACATTGAACCAAACCTTGAGCCTGGCAACATGCTTATGTTCGCACATGGTTTCAATATCAACTACAAGTGCATCGTTCCGCCAGCTGATGTCGATGTCGCCATGATCGCTCCTAAGGCACCTGGCCATACAGTACGTTCTGAGTACCAGGCTGGCAAGGGTACACCTTGTCTCATCGCTGTTGAGCAGGATGCTACAGGCAAGGCTTGGGATATCGCTCTTGCTTACGGCGCTGGCATCGGCGGTGCTAGAGCTGGTCTTCTTGAGACAACATTCAGAACAGAGACAGAGACAGACCTCTTCGGTGAGCAGGCAGTTCTTTGCGGCGGTGTTTGCGCACTTATGCAGGCTGGTTTCGATACACTTTGCGAAGCAGGTTATGATCCTAGAAATGCATACTTCGAGTGCATCCATGAGATGAAGCTCATCGTTGACCTTATCTATCAGTCAGGCTTCGCTGGCATGAGATATTCTATTTCAAACACAGCTGAGTACGGCGACTATGTTACAGGTCCGAAGATCGTTACAGACGAGACAAGAAAGGCTATGAAGCAGGTTCTTGAAGACATCCAGAACGGTAAGTTCGCTTCTGAATTCCTTCAGGATATGTCAGCTGGACGTAAGGCTCACTTCCTTGCTATGAGAAAGAAAGCTTCTGAGCATCCTTCAGAGAAGATTGGTGCTGAAATCAGAAAGCTCTACAGCTGGAACGATGAAAGCGACAAGTTAATTAACAACTAAACGCTAGCTACAAGCTCGGTTTTAGATAACGAGGAAAATACACTGCGTACATGCTTGCATGTGGAGCAGTGTATTTTTTTTGTTATCGTCATCGTGCGACAGCACGATGATTCTTGAAATCGCGAAGAGATTTCAAGAATAAAACGAGCGTAAATATTATTATTTTTTATTTATCGTAATTATGTTATAATTCCAATGTTTGCGGTTTATTATCAAATAAACTAATTTATTTTGGAGGTTTATTACTATGGGAATGACAATGTCAGAGAAGATTTTGGCTAAGCACGCCGGGCTTGAAACCGTCAAAGCCGGAGATCTTATCGAAGCCAATCTTGACATGGTGCTTGGCAATGATATCACGACTCCCGTTGCCATTGATGTTACAAAGAATATGAAGAAGGACGGCGTGTTCGATAAGGACAAGATCGCACTTGTCATGGACCACTTCGTTCCGAACAAGGACATCAAGTCTGCAGAGCACTGCAAATATGTCCGTGAATATGCAAAGGAAAATAATATCACGAATTTCTTCGACGTAGGAGAAATGGGCATCGAGCATGCGCTGCTTCCTGAAAAAGGACTTGTGGTTGCAGGAAATCTTGTCATCGGTGCTGATTCTCATACCTGCACATACGGTGCACTTGGTGCATTTTCAACCGGTGTCGGCTCTACTGATATGGCTGCCGGAATGAAAACAGGCAAAGCCTGGTTCAAGGTTCCGTCAGCGATTAAGTTCGTCCTGAAGGGTAAGCCAGCACCATTCATCAGCGGCAAGGACATCATCCTTCACATCATAGGTGAAATCGGTGTTGATGGTGCGCTTTACCAGTCGATGGAATTCACAGGTGACGGCATAGCGTATCTTTCAATGGATGACCGCTTCACGATTTCTAATATGGCTATAGAGGCCGGTGGAAAGAACGGAATCTTCCCTGTTGATGAGAAGACAATTGAATACATGAAAGAGCATTCTACCAAGGAATATGAAGTCTTCGAGGCTGACCCTGATGCAGAATATACTCGTACGATTGAAATTGATCTATCAACGCTTCGTCCTACCGTTTCATTCCCTCATCTGCCTTCAAATACGAAGACTGTCGATGAGGCTGGAGATGTTGAAATCGACCAGGTAGTCATTGGTTCATGCACAAACGGTCGTATTTCTGATATGAAGATTGCTGCAGATATTCTTAAAGGACACAAGGTAAAGAAGGGACTTCGTGTTATTGTGATTCCTGCTACCCAGGCTGTTTATCTAGAAGCCATGGAGAAGGGTTATCTTAAGACCTTCATCGAGGCTGGCGCAGTCGTAAGCACGCCTACCTGTGGACCTTGCCTTGGCGGCTATATGGGAATCCTCGCATCAAAGGAAAGATGCGTTTCCACTACGAACAGAAACTTCGTCGGCCGTATGGGCGCAACAGACAGTGAGATTTATCTTGCTTCACCTGCCGTTGCTGCAGCAAGTGCAATAACAGGAAAGATCACGGATCCGGCGACTATATAATGCGGTAAATAACTATGATGCATCTATTTATTACTCATCCGGATGTGGCAAAAATCGTTCATTCTGAGATGAGGGTAGGTAGATGCAAATAATATAGAAATCGAGGAAATTATGGAATCAGCAAAGGGAAAAGTTTATAAATACGGCGACAATGTAGATACCGATGTCATCATTCCGGCCAGGTACTTAAATTCTTCTGATCCAGCAGAGCTTGCTACACACTGCATGGAAGATATTGACAAAGACTTCGTGAAAAAGGTCCAGAAGGGTGACATCATTGTTGCAAGGAAGAATTTCGGCTGTGGCTCATCACGTGAGCATGCGCCGATTGCCATCAAGGCATCAGGCGTTTCCTGTGTCATCGCAGAGACTTTCGCAAGAATTTTCTACAGAAATTCAATCAATATCGGTCTTCCAATCATCGAGTGCAAGGAAGCTTCAGAAGAAATCGCCGATGGCGACGAGGTAGAGGTTGATTTTGAAAGCGGTCTCATCGAGGATCTGACAACAGGAAAGTCATACGAAGGACAGTCCTTCCCTCCATTCATGCAGAAACTTATCGATGCAGGCGGACTTGTAAACTACATAAATGAGGAACATTAATTCTGCATTTTTTTGACTGAGTATCAGCGTCTTTCGCTCAAATCAGCCATAGGCAAACATATTAAAATTTGAACTTTTTAGGAGAAGAAAATGACAAACGACGAGAAGGCAATTGAACTCCACAAGGAATGGAAGGGCAAGATTGAGACAATTTCAAAGGCAAAGGTAAAGTCAAGGGAAGACCTTGCGCTTGCCTATACGCCTGGCGTTGCAGCGCCATGCCGCATTATTCATGAGCATCCGGAAGAGGCATACACATATACAATCAAGCAGAATACAATCGCGGTAGTTTCCGATGGCTCAGCAGTTCTCGGTCTTGGAAATATCGGACCTCTTGCAGCCATGCCTGTAATGGAAGGAAAATGTGCCCTTTTCAAGGAATTCGGCGGCGTTAATGCATTCCCAATCTGCCTTGACACGCAGGACACTGAGGAAATCATCGAGACAGTAAAGAGAATTGCCCCTGCATTTGGCGGAATCAATCTCGAGGACATTTCTGCTCCAAGATGTTTTGAAATCGAGTCAAGGCTTAAGGAAGAACTTGATATCCCGGTTTTCCATGATGATCAGCATGGTACTGCAATCGTCGTTCTTGCCGGAATTACCAATGCGCTTAAGGTCGTACATAAGGATAAGGAAACGGTAAAGGTTGTTGTAAACGGTGCTGGTTCTGCCGGTGTTGCCATCACAAAGCTTCTTCTTACAGCAGGCTTTAAGAATGTCACGATGTGCGACAAGGAAGGCATTATTTCTGAGAATTATCCACATCTCAATTTCATGACAAAGGAAATGGCAAAGGTTACAAACCTTGAGAAGAAGGAAGGAACACTCGCTGATGCACTGAAGGGTGCTGATGTATTTGTAGGCGTTTCTGCTCCGAACATCGTTTCAGAGGACATGGTCCGTTCAATGAACAAGGACGCCATCATCTTTGCAATGGCAAATCCTACTCCGGAAATCATGCCGGATAAGGCAAAGGAAGCCGGAGCAGCAGTAGTCGGCACAGGCCGTTCAGATTTCCCGAACCAGGTAAATAATGTAATCGTATTCCCTGGAATTTTTAAGGGCGCACTTGAAGCAAGGGCAACAGCAATTACTGAGGATATGAAGCTTGCAGCAGCTGCTGCAATCGCTGGTCTTGTTTCAGATGACGAGCTTTCAGCTGAAAATGTTCTGCCGCAGCCTTTTGATCCAAGAGTTGCTGATGTGGTTTCTGCTGCTGTGAAAAAGTATGTAAAATAATCAAAAATTTTTCTCTCAGACTGTCAAAAGTGTGGGAGATTCTTCCTGAAATTAGCAGTAAAAAAATTAATTTTATGTCTGATTACAACATTTTATACAAAATAATAATATTAAAAATGCTTGATATGGCAGGCGGTTCCTTAAACACCGACCTCATCAATTCATTTTTTATTGACAATAATTATACGGATTATTTTACTGTTCAGGAAACGATTTATGAGCTTGTCGAACAGAAAATGATTTCAAATAATTCTGAAGCTAAAGAAAATGATTCAGCAACAACGAATTATGATCTGACAGAGGATGGCAGAAAAACGCTTTCTCTTATGTCTGACAGGATAACTGCTGGGATATTACAGGATCTTACGGATTATTTTTCAAAGAATAAATTAGAAATAAAGGAAAATCAGGAATTATCCTCGAGTTATGATGCTTCATTAAACGGCGGGTTTATCGTGCATCTTTCCATGGGAGATAAGGGAGATCGGAAGATGGATATTTCCATCAAGGTTCCTTCTGAAGAAATGGCGAAGACTATTGTATTTAACTGGAAGAGCCATTTTGATAAGACTTATGAAAGTATTATTGATTCTTTGACTTGATTTTTTGACGATCAGATGATGATTTACATGATCTGATCGTTTTTTTTATTTTTCTGAAAAAACAAATTTCCCTTGCAACTCACAATAAAATGTAATATACTCAATTTGTTTTGAAGATAATGAATTCTTTTTATTACTTATTTTTCCATATTTTTTCATTAATTTTCCTAACTAATGACGAAAAAAGAGGGTATTGAATGAACAGAGAAAGGTATGAGTCACTAAAGGTTGTAGACTTAAAGGCTCTTTGCAGGGCAAGAGGCGTTTCGGATGCATACAAGCTGAAGAAAGATGAACTTGTAAATCTTATGCTCGAGCTTGACAAGCGAGACGAAGAGCAGAAAGCCAAAGAAGCTGCTAAGGCAGCAAAGAAAGAAGCTTCTTCATCAGAAGCATCCAATGAAAAATCTACATCTGAAGCATCTTCAGATGATTCCAAAAAAGAAGAAAAGCCAAAGAGAAAATACACAAAGAAACCTGGCAGAAAGCCTGGAAGAAAGCCAAAGACGGCTAAGAAGACGGATTCAGAAATTGTAAATTCTGAAGATGAGATTATTTCCGATCAGGACAGTGATAAAGAAGTTTCCTCGGAATCAAAAGCTTCAGCATCTGCTGAAATTACGGAATCTACTGAAATTATTTCTGATTCTGATGACACAAAAACAGAAGAAATAAAGAAGTCTGATGCAGAAGCAAAGCCTGAAAAGCCTGCTATACCAGAGGAAGAACTTGAAGAACGTTCCGGCATACTTGAAGTGCTGGATGACGGATATGGTTTCCTCCGGTCAGATAATTATCTTCCTGGCTCCCAGGATGTTTATGTTTCTCCTGCACAGATTCATAAATTTGGTCTTAGAACGGGTGACCTTGTTGTAGGGCAGGTTGCTAAGCACAATAATACCGACAAGTACAGTGCACTTTTAGTACTTAAGACAATAAATGGCGAGCTGCCTGAAAATGTGCTCAGACGGCCTAAATTTGAAAAGCTTACGCCTATTTTCCCGAATTCAAGAATCAGACTCGAGCGTCCTGGCTGCTCAGTTGCCATGAGAATTGTTGATTTTATTTCTCCAATCGGCAAGGGACAGAGAGGCATGATCGTTTCCCAGCCAAAGGCCGGCAAGACTACGCTATTGAAGCAGATTGCTGCTTCTGTAAAGATTTCTTATCCTGAGATGCATCTTATTATTCTTCTCATCGATGAGCGTCCTGAGGAAGTCACAGACATGAAGGAAGCAATCGAGGGCGACAATGCAGAAGTCGTTTATTCTACTTTTGATGAGCTTCCGGAGCATCATAAGAGAGTTTCCGAGATGGTCATCGAACGTGCGAAGAGACTCGTTGAACAGGGCAAGGATGTTATGATTCTTCTTGACTCTATTACAAGGCTTTCAAGGGCGTACAACCTCACAGTTCCGCCGTCAGGACGTACACTTTCCGGTGGTCTTGATCCTGCAGCCCTTCATATGCCAAAGCGTTTCTTCGGTGCAGCGAGAAATATGAGAGAAGGCGGTTCGCTTACGATATTAGCTACTGCTCTTGTTGAGACCGGTTCAAAGATGGATGATGTCGTATTTGAGGAATTCAAAGGAACTGGAAATATGGAACTTGTCCTTGACAGGAAGCTTTCTGAAAAGAGAGTATTCCCGGCCATTGATCTGGCAAGGTCATCTACAAGACGTGAGGATCTTCTTCTTTCACCGGAGGAGGCAGCAGCTTCTACGATAGTCCGCAGGGCATTAGTCGGGCTTAAGAAGGACGAAGCAGGTGAGACGATTCTCCACCTCTTCACACATACAAAGGATAATAAAGATTTCGTAAATATGGTAAATTCAAAGAGATTTTTATAAGATTTTTATGTTATTTGGAAAAAATACTTGCAATTTCTCGAATTCCGTGATATTATTCGATAGTTGTTTTGAACGGGCAGACGCTTGTTCAGTAATTCTAAGTCTTTGCCGGTTGGAAACCGTCAAAGCAGTTTGAAAGGATTTAGAAATGAAGAAAGATTTACAGCCTACATACTATCAGGCTACAGTTACCTGCAACTGCGGAAATACTTTCGTAACAGGTTCTACACAGGAGTCAATCCACGTAGAAGTTTGCTCAAAGTGCCATCCATTCTACACAGGACAGCAGAAGAAGAGCCGTGTCGCTGGACGTATTGACAAGTTCAACAAGAAGTACGGTTTTACTGAAGAGCAGTAGGATTTATTTTGCATTATTGAGAGAGACTAGGTATACGCCTAGTCTCTCTTTCTGTATAATCGTTTACACTCATATCTTACATCTGTCTCTCGCGAGGCGCATTTAGCTGTATCGCCACGATATGAAATCGTGGCATGTCGTCAGAGCACATGATAATGATGCTACGCATCATAGTGCTCTTCCTCTCTCGGCTTCGTGATTTTTGCTTGCGTTGCGTAAGCTCATTCTTCGTCTGTCGACTCGAATTCGCTAAGCAACGAGTAAAATCAAGACTCGCTGTGAGACAGATGTGCGATATTCGTATAGACTGCTATGACTATAAAAGAAGCACTAGATTTTGGTAAAGAAAAACTGAAAAATGCCGGGATAGATGATTTTGAGTATGACACAAAAGAAATCCTGGCGAAGGTGACCGGCTTGAAGCCCATGGATTTCTTCCTGCATTATTCGGACGAGCTTTCAGAAGAGGATGAAAAATTATTTTATTCTCTGATTGATAAGCGTTCTGAGAGAATTCCGCTGCAGTTACTTTTTGGCACGCAGGAATTCATGGGCTATTCCTTTGGCGTATCTAAGAATGTCCTTATTCCGAGAATCGATACGGAGACGCTGTGCGAAGAAGCAGAAAAGCTTTCTCATGATAATATGCGATTTCTTGATATATGTACTGGAACAGGCTGCATTCCAATTGCACTTGTGAAGAGGATAAAAGGCTCGAATGCTATTGGAATCGATATTTCAGATGATGCGATTGCGCTTTCAAGGAAGAATGCAGCTGATCTTGGTGCTGACTGTTTATTTTATCAGGGTGACCTTTATGATGCATTGCCGTCGGAACTTCCGGAAGGATTTTCTGCTGACGGAAACCGTGAAGTGAAATTCGACATGATTATTTCAAATCCGCCATACATTAAATCTTCTGAAATTGAAAATCTGATGCCGGAGGTAAAGGATCACGAGCCGCATCTGGCACTTGACGGTGGAGATGACGGGCTTATTTTCTATCGCCGTATTACGAAAGATGCAGGGACATATTTAAAGAATCGTGGTATACTGATGTTTGAAATTGGCTACGATGAGGGACAGGCTGTGAGAGATATCATGAAGGAAAATGGATTTAAGGAAATATTCTTGAAAAAAGATTTAGCAGGAAATGACAGGGTCGTGGGCGGATATTTCTATTAGCATGGGACATAACTATTTTTTCAAAGCCACTTGCCAATAGTACTTTTTTATGTCCTGTCGGCGATGGTTGTGAGGATTTGAGTATTAATCACATATTACAGTATTACGTCATGTGGCAGAAAGCCACAGATTGGAGA
The DNA here is from genome assembly GCA_900317755.1 of uncultured Lachnospiraceae bacterium. Classification (GTDB taxonomy): domain Bacteria; phylum Bacillota; class Clostridia; order Lachnospirales; family Lachnospiraceae; genus RUG306. Next base: position 9,425 of record ONHZ01000070.1, on the reverse strand, counting down.
AAATAGCATGTTCGAAAAAATGGAAGATGTTGAGGCCCGCTACAATGAAATCATGCATCTTATTTCTGAGCCTGAAGTCATAAATGATTCAAAAAAATTCCAGAGTCTTATGAAGGAGCAGGGCGACCTGTTTCCGATTGTTGAGTGCTACAAAAATTATAAAAAGGCAGTTTCTGACAAGGCTGATTCAGAAGAGATGCTGAAAGAGGAGTCCGATCCTGAGATGCGAGAGCTCTGCAAGGAGGAAATGTTCGAGGCTGCTGAACGGATTGCGAAATACGAAAAAGAATTAAAAATTCTGATGCTTCCAAAGGATAAGGATGATGACAGAAATGTCGTGATGGAAATTCGTGGCGGTGCAGGCGGCGACGAGGCTGCCCTTTTTGCCGCAGAGCTCTATAGGATGTACATTCACTATGCCGAGAGTAAGGGCTGGGAAACGGAGACGCTCGAAGCTGAAGAAACTGGTCTTGGTGGAATGAAGCAGGTCAGGTTTATGGTAAAGGGCAAGGGAGCTTTCTCATACCTTAAGTATGAGTCAGGCGTGCACCGTGTACAGAGAGTGCCAGAGACTGAATCAGGCGGTCGAATTCATACCTCTACAGCCACAGTTGCTGTCATGCCAGAAGCAGAAGAAATCGACGTTCCTAATATTCCAGAAAAGGACATTAGAATTGATGTCATGCGTGCATCTGGAAACGGCGGCCAGTGCGTAAATACGACAGATTCTGCCGTACGACTCACGCATTATCCAACAGGAATCGTCATTTATTCCCAGACTGAGAAATCACAGCTGCAGAACAAGGCGAAGGCTTTTGCGCTTCTCCGTACAATGCTTTATGAGCTTGAAAGAGAAAGAATTGCTGAAGAACGTTCTGAAAAGACACTTGCGCAGATAGGAACTGGCGACCGTTCCGAGAAAATCCGCACCTACAATTTCCCGCAGAGCCGTGTTACGGACCATCGAATTAATCTTACCCTGTACAAGCTTGACAAAGTTTTGAATGGCGATCTTGATGAGATAATTAATGCACTTAGGGAAGCCGACCAGGAAGAACAGTTGCTGGAGCAGGCATCATAATGAAAAAAGTTGGAATCGTAATCTGTAATTACAACAAAAAAGATAAAGTGCTTCAATGCATTCAGTCAGTTCTGGAGCAGAAATTCCAGGACTTTGATCTGTATGTCGTCGATAATGCGTCGACAGATGGGTCAACTGATGAGATTAACAGTGCGTACAGAGACAAGGTTGTTTTTATTCCAAATGGCGAAAATCAGAACAACGATAGTGATAGAATTTCTTTGATTCAGAAAGATGGAGATCAGAGCAATAATGCTGACAGGATTTTTCTGATTCAGAATGACGAAAATCTCGGCGGTTCTGGCGGTTTTGACAGAGGACTTTCTGAAGCATCTACGCATGATTACCAGTACCTGATGTGCATCGATAATGATGCCATGCTGGATGAAAATGCAGTCGGTGAGCTTGTGAAATTCTTAGATTCGCATGATGACACTGGGATTGCTGCGTCAATTATTCTAAATCTTGAAAATCCAGATACAATTCAGAATTTTGGGCAGACGATTGATTTTCAGTCTTTTTCTACAGAGCCTTTGTATGTAAATGAATATTTCACTAATGAACTTCCTGAGGTTAATTTTTCAGATGCAGTGCCTGCATGTTCGCTGATGATCAGAAAGTCAATTACAGACAAAATCGGCTTTCTTCCAAAGGATTTCTATCTTTACTGGGACGATACCGAGTGGTGTACAAGAGTGCGAGAATTAGGTTATAAAGTTGCCTCTGTAAAGGCAAGCCAGGCGCTTCATGCGATGGGCGCAAAGAGAGAAGACGTTTCGACTTTTCCGACTTATTATGCCTGGAGAAACTGGATTTATTATTTTATTCTGCATACTGAAAAGAAACGGCTGCCTGAACTTGGCATTACTTTCCTACAATCTATTTATACGATTCAGTGTGAAGGCTATGAAGGTAACAGATTCCACCGTGCTTTGACCGTGATGGCAGCCTATGATGATGCAATTCACGGCAGGCTCGGAAAAGCGAGAGATGGTATCATCGGAGAAATAGAAAAGTCCGGGCAGGACGTGAATTTTGGTTCTGCCAGTAATCTTCCAGAAAAATATAAAGCCGGGCTTGAGATGTTTCTTTTTACAGAGCTTCCGAATTTTATCAGGAATGCTGAGGATATTCATGATAATAAATAAAGATATAATAAACTTAAAAGGCGTGGGAGAAAAGACGCAGGGGCTTTTGAATAAAGCCGGTGTCTTTACTCTTCACGACCTTTTTTATTATTATCCCAGGACATATAGAAAATACAGTTCTCCTGTTAATTCGCTTGAAGAAATAAGTGAGACTGAGCCTACTGCATTTCTTGTACGAATCACGAAAGCACCAACTGTAAAGGGTCGCACGAAGACGCCAGTCACGATTATACGAGAACATACTTCCTTTGGTTTCCCAATCGAAATCATATTTTTCAGGATGCCATATTTAAGGAGTTCTCTTATTATTGGAAAAAATTATGTCTTTTTTGGGATGCCAAAAAACCTGACAGATAATGGGCAGATTACGATCAATGGAACGAATGCGATTGCTGGAAATGCTATCAGACTCGAGCAGCCGGAAATTTTTCCTAAAGAAAAATACGTGGGTGAGACTGGCTCGCTTCAGCCTGTTTACCCACTCGTGAAGGGATTAAAAAATAATACAGTAAAAAAGCTTGTGGAAGAATCTCTTGTAGAGCCTGATGTAATAGAAGATCATCTGCCTAATGAATTGATACAGAAAAATAAACTTCTCTCACTGGATGAGGCGATAAAATCAATTCATTTTCCGTCCTCAGAAGATGCATATAAAGAGGCTCGCAGGCGGCTTTCGTACGATGAATTCTTATCATTTTTTCTAAATTCAGATATGGATTTGGATGAGATATCGGTCTCGAAAAATGAATTTGTTTTAAGCGATTTTTCTTATTATGAAAAAATGATAAAAGAGCTTCCATTTGATCTTACGGATGGACAGAAGAATGCGCTTAAGGATATTCGAAGCGATTTGAAAGAAGAGTACCAGTCGGAGAGACTCATACAGGGTGACGTCGGCTCCGGTAAGACTATGGTTGCATTTCTTTCTATGCTTATTTTTGTAGAGAATCATTATCAGGCATTAATGATGGCACCTACTGAAGTTCTGGCAGAGCAGCATTATGAGAACTTCTGCAAATTCATTGAGGATTATTCCCTTCCGTGCGAAGTAGTTCTCTTAACTGGTGCAGTCAAGGGGAAAAAGAGAAAAGAAGTCTATGAGAAAATTCAAAATATTGACAATTTAATAATTGTTGGTACGAATGCGCTGCTTACGGAAACTGTGCCATACAGAGAAGTCGGTATTGTCATCACTGACGAGCAGCACCGCTTTGGCGTAAAGCAGAGGGCTGCGCTGCTTGAAAAGAATGGCAAAGTTCCATACAGCCTTCTTTTATCTGCGACGCCGATTCCAAGGACGCTGTCGCTAATTCTTTTCAAGCATATGAAGGTATCTCTCATCAAGGATCTTCCTGCAAACAGGCTTCCGATAAAAAATGTTGTCATTGGAAAAGATAAAAGGCATACTGCACTGAATTTTATTCTGAAGGAAATACGGACAGGGCACCAGGCTTACATTATCTGCCCGCTTGTCGAGAGTTCAGAGAAAACGGAAGAAGAAAATGTGACGGAGTATTTCAAGAAGGTGGCAGATTATTATAGAAATTTAGGATTAAATGTCATTGATGGTAATAAATTAAAGGTTCAAGACAAAATTAATTATGCAACATCAATAGATAGTTCTGAAATGGATTCTATTGATGAAAATCGAAATTTAATAAAGAACGATTTGCTAAACACGTCATTTGCTGAGAACAAATACGTATCACAAAATAAATCAGCAGCAAATACAGAAAATGAATCTGGATTCAAGAATGTTATTTCGCTTGGTATCCTCCATGGCCGCATGAAGGATTCTGAAAAGCATCAGGTCATGGAGCTTTATGCAGCACACAAGATAGATATCCTCATTTCTACTACAGTCATCGAGGTAGGCATTGATGTCAAGAATGCGACGGTCATCATGATTGAAAATGCAGAGCGGTTCGGACTCTCACAGCTGCACCAGCTTCGCGGCCGCGTGGGCAGGGGAGATGCGCAGTCATACTGCATTTTCATGAATCTTTCAAAAGAGAATAAAGAATCTGAGCGTCTCAAAGTTATCAATTCCTCAAATGATGGTTTTTATATTGCAGAGCAGGACTTGAAGCTCCGCGGTCCCGGCGATATGCTTGGCATCCGCCAGTCTGGTGATATGGGCTTTGTGCTCGCTGACCTTGTCGCAGATTCTGACATCATGAAGGAGGCATCAAATGATGCCGAGCACATTTTAGCTGAAGACCAGACATTATCTTCTGAAAAATATAAAAATCTCAAGAATGAATATATAATAAATAACACGAAATTCTACAGGAATTTATGATTTTTCCTTCGATGGCTACCACAAAGCTTGTATAGACGCCATGTGGTAGCCATCAAAATTTTTTTTGGGGGACGAATGGCTACCACATAGCATGAATATGTACCTTGTGGTAGCTGATATATTATGTTGTTACAATAATACAGTTACTATACAAGAAATACGATAATAAATTATCGTGTAACGATAATTTATTATTGACATTTAGACAAATAAGTATTATTATGCTCATAAATCAATCAAATACCACAAGGCATCTATTTGGATGCTGACTTGGTTTTATGATTTATTTCAGTCATGAATCTTTCAATAATATTCATGAAGCAGTAAAAGGATACGATTTATGAGCAGTGAAAATTATACGCCGACAAAATTAGATAAATTCGTAAGAGGACTTCTATCTGTCCTTATTGTTGTAATCATCGTGGCAGTGATCCTGCTGCCGTTTTATTTTCCAAGATTTGTGAATACGCTTGATTCACTGAATCCATATACCTTCAACAATCAGGTAGAACATTACAGCATCATTGGAGACGCCGAATTTTTCTATTCAGTCTATCTGCCAAAGCTGATTTCCCTGATGGCATCAGGCGTGCTTGCCGTTTTCATTCTGATTGAACTTCGAAATCTCATGACGACAGTCGTCAAAGGAAACTGTTTCGTCAGAGAAAATGCAGTTTCACTTCGAAGAATCGGAAATTTTGCTTTTATCATCGCATTCGTGATGCTAGCAAATGTCATCATTCTTTTCTCGCTTTCGGCGCTTGTCGTTGCAATTGTATTTTTCATAGGCGGTCTTTTTGCAAAGGTACTGTCACGCGTTTTTGCCCAGGCAGTTTCTTACAAAGAAGAAAATGACCTGACGATTTAGGAGGCTGCTATGATCGTAATCAATCTTGATGTAATGATGGTGAAGCGGAAAATCGGCCTCATGGATCTAGCCAGTGAAGTAGGAATCACGTCAGCCAATCTTTCAATCTTAAAAAATAATAAAGCAAAAGCTGTCCGGTTGGAAACACTTGACAAAATCTGCAGCATCTTAGACTGCCAGCCTGGAGATATCCTGGAATATAGAGATGATGATAGCTCAGACTAAATTCAGTATTCATTCTTAATAAAGAAAATACGATGCACCATAATGGTGTGGATGCATCATTTTAGAAGATTTCATAAGAAAAAAAATAACTGTAGTAGTAAGATACAGTTTTAAGAAAATCAAATAGGAGGACAAAATGGAAAACTCTAATTTTTCTGAACAGGAAACTGTCCAGTCTGTTAAGTTTACACAAAATCAGCAGGCATATTTTGCAGAAATACGACAGAAGCAGGATAAGCAGAGAAGATTTGGCATTTCATATTTTGGCAAAATCTGGTTCATCCCACTGATTTTTGGCGCATTATTTCCACTGTGCCTGTACAAGAATGAATATGGGATTCTCTGGCCAGTATTCCTTTGCATAGCATTATTTCTAGTTCATATGTTAGCAAAAAGACTTAGTGATGGAACAATTGATGAATATGAGAATGTAGATTATGAAGAAAGAGAAAAGTCAAAATTTTCAATTTTTTGCATCGTTACGATTATTCTTCTTTCCATTGAGGTCTGCACAAGCATGTCTTTATCTCTTGTGACACAGTCGAAAGTATTGATGCTTGTAATGACACTGATTTATCTATGGCATGTTTTTGCACCAAAGATTGAAACGGGACTTCTAAATACAATAAAGATACTTGTCATTTCATTTTTTTATCCTCTTACCCGGCTGACTGAACCAATTTCAGACATGAACCATTTCTTCAAAAAGAAAAAAGCTGAAGAGCAGAATAGTAATGCGAAAAAAGGTTCAGCAAGTGCTGTGCTATTAGGGCTTGTCATTTCTATTCCTGTGCTGATTGTTGTCGTTGCCCTGCTTGCAACCGCTGATCTTGTCTTTGGCAAGGCTGTGCACGGAATGTTCAATTGGGTAAAAGTCGCAGATGCGTATGATTATTTTTGGATTTTTTTCTTTTGTATTGCTGGAATATGGTTCTCATACTGTGTGGTCAAAGGACTGATTGAAGAAAATGAGTATTTCTCTGATGCCAAGCCTGCGAAAGAAAAGCATAGCGCAACATCTGCAATCGCCTTTTCCATTCCGATTACCATTGTCTATATTATTTTCATACTGATTCAGCTAATCTTCCTGCTAGGACATTTTTCGCTGCCGAAGGGGATGACCTATGCAGAGTATGCGCATCAGGGCTTTTATCAGCTAATAGCAGTGGCAATGATAAACCTCTTCATTATTCTCATCATCCAGCATTTCTTTGATGAAAGCAGGGCATTGAAAGCCGTGCTCATGGTGCTTAGCATTTGTACCTACGGAATGATTTTCTCATCCGCAGCAAGACTCTTTATGTACATCGATGCATACGCCATGACATTCCAGAGAGTCTATGCATTATTTTTCCTTGCTGTTCTTGCTGTATGGCTTGGGGCGCTGATTGTTAAGATAAAGAATCCGGGAAAATCCATTATGAGATTCTGCATTGTGAGTGCCGTAGTGATGTTCCTCTGCTTTGCATTTTCGCATCCGGACTACTGGATGGCAAAATACGACATTGCAAAGTGGGAAAGCGAGGGGGTCACACAGGCAAATTATTTGGAAAATGCAGATCGGATAGATCAATATTATCTGGATTCGCTGGAGCCGGAGGATGAGCCAACTGATCAGGATTTCAAGAATCAGGAAAAGTATGACTACATCCTTTATCAGCTTTCCTATGATGCAGTGCCGGCAATTTCAAATGAAAAACTTAGAAAGCAGGCTTTAAAATCATATAAAAGCAGTGATGGCTTTTATGGCAATGGTAATTCGGCATCCATATACAGGAATGAAGTTCCGAATGAATTTCAGAAGATGAGAAATTTCAATTTCTCAAGATATTTTGCCGGGCAATAATGACAAAATTTCTTGTTGCTTCAAAAACATGTACAGTATGCAATATGTCTGAACAAATTTCCTGTTACTTAAAAAACTTGTACAGTATGTAGTATTTCTTCACAAATATGAAGAATTGTCAAGCCTTCACTTCTGTCACGTGATCGAGTGTAGGATGAACTACCATCGAATAATTCGTATAATATACCACAAAGCCGGGTGCAGAGCCATTCGGCTTTTTTACTTCTTTTTTTATGACATAATCGACTTCCTGCTTCTCATTGTCTTTGCCTGTAGAAAAATATGCGGCAACTTCAGCAGCAGTGACATAGTCTGCATCAGGAACTTCTTTGCCCTCAGTACGGAGAATCACATGTGAACCAGGAATCGTCTTTACATGGAACCATAAGTCATTTCCATTTGCAAATTTGAAAGTGAGGTAGTCGTTCTGAAAGTTGTTCTTCCCCACAAAAATATCAAAGCCGTCGTTTGTTACAAAATGCAGAGGTTCAGACTTCTTCATTTTCTTCGGCTTGCCTTTTGGTGCATGGTATTTCGTGAAGCCGGCGTCAGCAAGCTCTTTCTTTATCTCGTCAAGTTCCTCAGAAGTGTCTGCGATTGTAAGTGAATTATCGATTGATTCAAGATGTTTTATTGCGTTTTCAGTCTCTTTGATTCGTTCTGTCACCTGCTCCTTCGTGCGCTTCATCTTTTCATATTTTTTGAAATATTTATTGGCATTTTCCCTTGGCGTAATTGAAGGGTCTAGAGGAATTGTGAGTTTTTCTCCAGTATAATAATTATCAACTGTGACAGACTTTGCGCCTTCTTCTGCCGTATTTCCATAGGTGTGCAGAAGCTCGCCATAAACCCTGTATTTATCAGATTTTTCAGTGTCCTTGAGTTGCTTTTCCTGAATGGCGAGCGTGTGCCTGTTCCTGTCAAGGATAGTCTCAACTGTACGCTTCAGATCATATGCCTTTTGCTTCTGGTTTTCCTGATGATTCTTTTTTGAATAATATTCCTTCAGCATCTCTGACACAGTATCAAATGTCTTTTCTTCATAGTCGCTGAAATGTGTAAGGGTAATGACAGAAAAGTCCTTATTTTTTTCTTTGAACTGATCAAAATAGACCGAAGGTGAGAAGGAAGCAGCATTAATTTCAGAAATAATCTGCTCAAAAACCCTTGACAGTGTAGCCTTTTCATTTTCTGTAAGAGAATTTATATTGGCATCAGAATCAATCCCTGCCCTGAAGCACATCTCAATTGCAAGAGATGGAGAGAGACCTGTGAAAGAATCAACGATGCAGTGCATCACAGTATCATTTTTCTCGGAAATTTTGGTAAGAAATGCTGCGGCAGAGAAATCAAGTGGATTTTCCTTGCCTTCCTGTGCCGGGATGAAATATTCTTTTCCTGGCAGAACTTCCCGGACTGAACTCATCATCGCATTCACATGCTTGATAGAATCTATGATGGTGCCATCCTCTTTTGTGAATATGATATTTGAGTGCTTGCCCATGATTTCGACATAGAGATATTTGGTAGACAGGTCGCGCATCTCATCGGAGTGCTCGATTGAAAATCGGATGACACGCTCCATGCCAATCTGTTCGACCTTTAGAATCGTGCCGCTCTGCATATGTTTTCTAAGGACCATGCAGAAATTCGGCGCAGAATCAGGGCTCTTCTTCTTCTCATCTGTAAGATACATGAGCGGGAGAGAAGCATTTGCAGAAATTAAAAGAAGATAGGTTTCACCTCCGTGCTTTATTGTGACAAGAAGCTCATCCTTTTCAGGTTCAGCAACCTTCTGTATTTTTCCACCAGTCAGTTTATCATCAAGTTCAAGGGCAAGAGCCCTTAACGTAACGCCATCGAATGCCATTTTTATTATTCCTTTTCAAAATATTTCATATATTATCATATTTAAGCTACCACAATCCACACATTTTATCATTGTGGTAGCTGAT
>ONHZ01000071.1 GCA_900317755.1 uncultured Lachnospiraceae bacterium | reverse complement strand
AGCGAGTATTCCATAGTTCATTTTTTGCACGTGAGTTTGCAAGTAATTAAATCAGCAGCGGGGTGATTTCATCTACGATGCCCTGAATGGCTGCTTCGGGCTCACCGAATACTTCAAAGCCCGCTGCTTTGGCGTGACCGCCGCCGCCGTGGCGTGAGGCAACTTCTGCGAGGTTGATGTCTGCAGTGGCGCGGGATGAAACCTTGAAGGAGCCCTTCTCAAGTTCATAGAGGAAAATGGCGACTTCCGCATCCTTCGTATCGCGAAGCTCTGAAACAATTCCATCCAGGTGCCTTGGAAGCACGTCGTATTTTGCCATCTCTTCCATTGTGATGTATGAAGCAATGATTCGTCCATCAGCATAGAGCTTTGCCTTCTCAAGTGCGCAGCCTGTCACCTTGTTCTGGTTGAAGGTCTTCTGGTAGAAGGTCTCATCAATGAGCTTCGGAAAATTTATGCCCTTGCCCATAAGCTTTCCAGCTGCGACCATTGTCGAAAAATGCGTGCAGTCATATCTGAATACGCCTGTATCATGAATGATTCCAAGATAAAGGGAAGTTGCAATATCCGTTGTGATTTTATCTTCATCCATGGAATTAAATACAAGTTCACAGGTTGAGCTCTCATCAGGAATAATATAATTTATATCTGCAAAGCTCTCATTTGAAAGATGATGGTCTATGCAGAGTCTTTTCTTTGCATTTTCAAACATCTTTCCTGAAGGGCCGAGCCTCTTGATGTCTGAGCAGTCAAGACAGATAAATAAATCATAGACTTTGTCAGACTCTACAGGTTCCTTCAAATCTGCTGAATTCATAAGGAATTTGAACTTATTGGGGATTGTCTCAAGATAGGCATCCACAGAAATCTCAGGATAATAAGTCTTTATGTAATTGTATACAGAAAGGACTGAGCCTACGCAATCGCCATCCGGTCTGATGTGCCCGCCAATTCCAATTGTCTTTTTATCTTTTACTATATCATCAAGACGTATCTGCATATCTCTACCTCATACTATGATCACATTCTCTCTGTGTTTATGCTTTGAGAAATACTAAAAGAAAATTTATGAATCTATGATGCATCATCACCTGCGTTGACAGCAGCTGCAGCAGCATCATTTGCTTCATCCTTCTTTATGACTTCATCAATGAGCTTTGACATCTTTGCGCCGTACTCAATCGAATCATCATGAATAAAATGAAGCTCGGGAGTGTATCGCATATTAAGCCTCTCGGCAAGTTCGTGCCTGATGAAGCCCTCGGAATTGTTAAGGCCTTTCATGGTCTTTTCGACCTGGGCATCGCCGCCTAATACGCTTATATACACTCTTGCCGTGCGAAGATCCTTTGCGACCTCAACACCGGTTACGCTTGCGAATTTTGAAACTCTCGGATCCTTCACTTCATCGTGAAGAATAAGGGAAAGTTCGCGGAATACACTCTCGTTTATTCTTTCAGATTTGTTTGTATTTTGTCGTTTCACTTCCGCTCTACCTCTACCATCTTGTATGCTTCAATCTGGTCGCCTTCCATCATGTCACCGAAGTTCTCAAATACGAGGCCGCATTCGAATCCGGCCTTGACTTCCTTGACGTCATCCTTAAAACGTTTTACAGAAATGAGCTTTCCCTCGTAAATCTGGTCTTTGCCTCTTGTAATGCGTACAAGACAGTCTCTCTCAACGGTTCCGTCAAGTACGAAGGAACCAGCGATATTCCCGACATCAGAAGACTTGAAGATTGCCCTGACTTCTGCATGACCGATGACCTTTTCTTCATAAACAGGCTCAAGCATGCCCTTCATAGCGTCCTGGACATCCTCAATGGCATTGTAGATGACATTGTAAAGCTTGATTTCAACGCCCTCTGTTTCAGACAGCTGCTTTGCAACAGCATCCGGACGGACATTGAAGCCGATGATGATTGCATTTGATGCTGCAGCTAGCGTAACATCGGATTCATTGATTGCACCAACGCCGCCATGAATTACCTTTACGATGACTTCATCATTTGAAAGCTTTTCAAGAGATGTCTTTACGGCCTCAACAGAACCCTGTACATCGGCCTTTACAATGAGGTCAAGTTCCTTAAGGGTACCTTCCTGAATCTTTGAGAACAGGTCGTCAAGAGACATCCTTGACCTGGTCTCATCGATGAGGGACTTCTTCTCTTCCGAAATAAATGTATTTGCGAAATTGTGTGCATCCTTTTCAGAATCAAAGGCTGTGAAAATCTCACCAGCGTTTGGCACATCTGAAAGACCAAGAATCTCAACAGGTGTCGAAGGTCCGGCCTTCTTTACATTCTTGCCGTTCTCATCGAGCATAGCCCTTACCTTGCCATAACAGCTGCCTGCTGCAACAGGATCACCAACATGAAGCGTACCCTTCTGAACAAGTACTGTTGCAACTGCACCACGCCCCTTATCAAGCTCTGCCTCAATTACGACACCACGCGCATTCCTGTTCGGATTTGCCTTTAGTTCCATGACATCAGCAGTAAGAAGAATCATATCAAGAAGGTCATCAATACCCTCATGTGTATGGGCAGAAACAGGTACGAAAATTGTCTGGCCGCCCCAGTCCTCAGGGATAAGCTCATATTCTGCAAGCTCCTGCTTTACTCTTTCGATGTTTGCATTTGGTTTATCTATTTTATTTACTGCAACGATGATTTCAACACCAGCTGCCTTTGCATGGTTGATAGCCTCGATTGTCTGTGGCATGACACCATCATCTGCGGCAACGACAAGAATTGCAATATCTGTGGAATTTGCGCCACGCATACGCATTGCCGTGAAGGCTTCATGACCAGGTGTATCAAGGAAAGTAATCTTTCTCCCCTTGGAGCTTACGACATAGGCACCGATCTTCTGGGTAATTCCACCGGCTTCCTTCTGTGAAACATGCGTATGTCTGATCGCATCAAGGAGTGATGTCTTACCATGATCTACATGACCCATTACGCAGACAACTGGAGGTCTTGGAACAAGATCTTTCTCATCGTCTTCATCATCCTTGAGCATCTCTGCAATGACATCCTCTTTTTCTTCCTTTTCAAGGATGCAGTTGTATTCAAGCGCTATTTCCTCAGCCTCTTCAAAAGAAAGGCTGGTATTTACTGTAACCATCTGTCCCTTAAGGAAAAGATTCTTAATAATGTCAGCCGGCTTTTCCATCATCTTGTCGGCAAGTTCCTTCAGGGTAATATGATCAGGAATCGTGATTGTCAGAATCTCATCTTCATTTCTCTCCGGAGCCTTTGGCTTATTCTGCTTCTTTCTCTCGCTCTTTTCGAGATTCATGAAGCGTTCCTGATGGTTTGAGCCTAATGCATCATGCTCAACCTTCTTCTTGCCATGTCCCTTTCTTGAGAAATTCTCACTTGGCTGGGATGGCATATCTTTTCTGACATTCTTATCATTTCTATTTCTTGAATCCGGCTGCGGCTTTCTGCCACCCTGGTTTCTGTCCCTGTTCGGTGCACCTGCACCTGGACGCGAATCCCTGGATTTTGGATTCCTTCCCTGCTGAGGCCTGTTCTCTGAAGGCTTCTGCTGTGGGCGGTTTGCAAAGATATTTTCCCTGACCTTTATCTTCTGTGCAGGCTTTTCTGTCTGTGCCTCACGTTTTGCTGTGTTTTCTGGATTCGTATTCTGTGTAGAAGAAGCAGCCTTAACATTTTCTACAGAAGCAGTTACATTGGTAACCTCATTCTGCTTTGGTGTAGCAGCATTACCTGATCCTGGCTTAGATGATGCACTGCTTGCAGTTTCCTGCTTTTTTGCTTCCTCAGCCTTCAATTCCTCGAGTATCGGATCATTGTGTGTCATCGTCCTTGCTGAAACGGCACCATTTCCCATACGAGGCTTTATTATTCCATTTCTGCCTCTGTTTACACTGTCACGGCTTGGTGCAGGACGGCCGTTATTTACACGTGAAAATCTGTCATTTCTTCCGCCGTTTCTCTGGCATCCGTTCCTCGTATACTGGGCATTGAATACTGCAGTAATCTTTTTCTTTTCCGGAGCCTTCTGTGCATCATGTACCTGCTTCTGGTGCGAAGGAACCTTGTTCGCCTCACTTGATGCAGGCTTTGCAGACTGGCTCTTTGCCTCTGTCTCTTCAGGCTTTGGAGCGGCAGGCTTTTTCACAGTGCCCATTGAAGAATATTTTCTTCTGACAATATCTATGGCATCACCCTCGATATTATTTGAACTTGTAATGTCTGTGTAGCCATTTTTACGCAGGATATCGACAACATCCTTTGAAGGGACGTTCAACTCCTTTGCCAATTCTCTAACTCTCATTTTTGCCATAAATATGTCCTCCTTCAGTCTTAATAATAAGACGGAATATATCAACTAAGCTTCTTAAGTAAACTTTCTGCAAATCCTTTATTCTGAAATGACAGGCAGGCTGCAAAATTCTTTCCTGTCGCACGGCCAAGACTTTCCATGTTCCCATAAACCCTGAATGGAACATTCTTTGCCTTGCACATACTGGAAATCTTGTCAAAAGCATTTTCAGAAATGTCCTCTGCAAATATCACAAGATGTGAATGACCGCTTTTTATATCCTTCTCTGTCAGGAATTCGCCGGTATTTACCTTTCCTGCTTTTCTTGCTATAGAAATAAAAGATAATATGTTATCAGTCATATATCTCAGCCTTCATCATTATTTCCAATATACTGGCCATTCTCGTCATAATAATTCTGGCCTTCAAATTCCTCAAGTCCTTCAGGTACAGATTCACCTTCTGCATCTTCATCATAAGGAGGGAAGTCGCCTGCTTCAACAGCCTGTGTCTCAGACTTGATATCAATCTTGTAACCTGTAAGCTTTGCAGCAAGACGTGCATTCTGACCCTCACGGCCAATGGCAAGTGAAAGCTGGAAATCCGGAACAACAACCTTTGCTGTATTCTCTTCTGAATCTGCAATAACTGAAATAACCTTTGCAGGTGAAAGCGCATTCTCAATAAGGAATGCCGGTGTATCTGACCAGTTTATGATATCAATCTTCTCACCGTTTAATTCATCAACGACTGCATTTACTCTTGTACCGTTCATACCAACGCAAGCACCTACAGGATCTACATCCTCGTCATTAGACCATACAGCAATCTTTGTACGGCTGCCAGGCTCTCTTGCGATATTCATGATTTCTACAGTGCCATCACCGATTTCTGTGACTTCCTCTGCAAAAAGACCACGGACAAGATCTGGATGCGTACGAGAAACAACGATCTTTGTACCATTCTTTCCATCTGCAACTTCGATGACAACAACCTTAATTCTGTCCTTTGGCGCATATCGCTCACCCTTAACCTGTTCCTTTAATGGAAGGGCTGCATCTGCTGTACCAAGGTTTACGATTACTGTACCTGTCTTTGAATTCTTTCTCTGGACAACACCAGTAACTACCTTATGAAGCTTGCTCTGGTATTCGCTGGTAATATTGTGCTTTTCCTCTGTACGGATTGCCTGGATAATTGTGCTCTTTGCAGCACCTGTTGCAATACGTCCGAACTTTGTAGAATCAATCTCAATATTTACTGTATCACCGATATCGAGGCTTCCATCGATCTTCTGCGCATCTTCCTTTGTAATTTCAGCATAAGGATTTAAGAGGTCTTCTTCATCAACAACTGTTTTTACATAGTAAACATGATAATCACCTGTCTCACGGTCAACAGTAGCTGTAACATCTTCTGCATCACGGTTATTGTTCCTTGCAGCTGCAACAAGTGCATTTTCAATAGCTTCGAAAATAATCTCTTTATCTATATGCTTCTCTTCTTCAAGCTGATCTAATGCATTAATAAGTTCGACGTTCATTTTCTATAAACCTCCATAAAATAAATAATGATTTTGCATCATATTAATAAAATCAGAAATCCGGCGAAAGCCTGATCTTTGAAATATTCTTTCTGTCAAAGTTCATTTCACTGTCACCAAAGGATAATAATACATGATCTTTGTCAAAAGATTTTAAAATCCCTGTAAATTCTTTGGCACCGTCAATCTTCTGGTAAGTCGTGACATCGACATCGCGGCCGATGCTGTTTTGAAGTTCTCTGTCCTTCTTCAAAACCCTGGTAAGACCAGGTGAGCTGACCTCAAAGGTATAAGGAACATCAATATATTCATCACTGTCAAGGATGTCATTCATCCTTCGGCTCACCTCAGTACAGTCGTCGAGGGAAATACCGCCTTCTTTGTCGATATACGCACGGAGGAAGTACTCGCCGCCTTCTTTGACAAACTCGACATCCCAAAGGATAAAATGCAATTCGTCTAAGATTGGTAGAATGTATTCTTCCGTCTTTTTTTCTATTTCTGATTTTGTCATGGCACTCCTTTTCTCTGCTGCAGCACTCTTAGCAAGCCTGCAATACACAAAAGAATCGCATAGGAGAATTCCTATGCGATTCCAGTAATGTCAACCAGAATGTAAACTTAAAACTAAAGTAACGTAGTCCGGAAGGGAGTCGAACCCTTGATTCTGCCGTGAGAGGGCAGCGTCTTAACCACTTGACCACCGGACCATATCTTGCCGTCAATCGCGACAGCAAGTATTATTATACACATTTCGAAATATATTGCAAGTACTTTTTAAATTAATTTATCGCTCCCGCACGGACAATACTGTCTCTCGCACGTCGTCTCGCGCCTCATGGATTTTTGCTCGCGTCACATAAATTCGTGCTTCGCTAACGCTTGCACTCATTAAGTGACGAGTAAAATCCATGCGTGCTGTGAGACAGTATTGCCGCGCTCGCGCTCTATTTACTTGCAATTCACAAGCCGATGGTGAAAACTTTTCTGCGTGTGCATAGAGTGAGTAGTGCAAAATAGAAAAGTGCATGTCTACGAGCGCAGATTTGCCATGGATGGCAAATCTAGCCGAACGCGCCTGGATGGCGCATAAAGGCGGCGCGTAAATTAATATCGGTGGTGGCACTTTGCGTAATTTTGCCTGCGCAACGGATGCTGAGTCATCTGAGGATATTTCGATATGTGATGGAACACGTAAATAACAATTACTCCGCGAATCCGTTAGGGTTCATGCTCTGCCAACGCCATGAGTCTTCGCACATGTCTTTGATGTCGTACTGCGCCTTCCATCCCATCTCGCGCTCTGCCTTGGATGCGTCGCAGTAGCAGGTAGCAATGTCGCCTTCACGACGGGCTTCAATCTTATAAGGAATTTCCTTGCCTGTTGCTGCTTCGAAATTCTTTACGATGTCAAGAACTGAGTAGCCATGTCCTGTACCGAGATTATAAATGTCTAAGCCAGGATTCTCCTCGATCTTCTTGATGGCACATACATGACCCTTTGCAAGATCAACTACATGAATGTAATCACGGACGCCTGTACCATCTGGTGTATCATAATCATTTCCGAAAACATGAAGATAAGGAAGCTTTCCGATTGCAACCTGTGTGATGTATGGCATGAGGTTATTCGGTATACCATTTGGATTCTCACCGATGAGGCCGCTCTTATGTGCTCCAATAGGGTTGAAGTAACGAAGAAGCAGTACATTCCATGAACTGTCAGCTGTATGAAGATCTGTGAGAATCTGCTCAAGCATTGACTTTGTCCAACCATAAGGATTTGTGCAGGTCCCCTTCGGGCAGTTCTCTGTAATAGGGATCTCTGCAGGATTTCCGTATACTGTGGCACTTGATGAGAAAATGATGTTTTTTACATTGTGCTTTCTCATCTCATCTGTAAGAGTAAGTGTACCGGTAATATTGTTCCAGTAATATTCCTGTGGCTTGTGAACAGATTCCCCGACGGCCTTTAAGCCTGCAAAGTGGATGACTGCGAAAATGTCATTCTCTGTAAAAATCTTGTCTAATATTGCTCTGTCAAGCATATCGCCTTCATAGAACTTCGGCGCCTTTCCAGTAATCTTTTCCACCCTGTTCAAGGATTCCCTGCTGGAATTCACAAGATTGTCAAGTACAACAACATTATAGCCTGCATTCAGAAGTTCTACACAGGTATGGCTTCCAATGAAGCCTGCACCGCCAGTAACTAAAATCGTTGACATCATTACCTCCAAAAAATTACAAAACAAAACGCATGTTGAAAAGACGTCTTTGTCCTGACAACATGTGTATTATATACTAAGCAAAATAATATTACTATGCAGAAAAGATAAAAATCCTTGCAAAAAAACTTATGCAACCTTTTCCTTAGCAATGTCGCAGAGCTTTGAGAAGCCTTCTGCATCGTTTACAGCCATGTCAGCAAGTACCTTGCGGTTTAAGTCGATGTCAGCTGACTTGAGACCATACATGAATTTTGAATATGAAAGTCCGTTCATACGTGCTGCAGCATTGATACGGGCAATCCAGAGCTGTCTGAACTGTCTCTTTCTCTGCTTTCTGCCAGCATATGATGTAGCAAGAGCCTTCATAACTGTCTGCTTTGCTACTCTGTACTGCTTTGAACGAGCTCCTCTGTAGCCCTTTGCAAGCTTTAATACTCTATTGTGCTTTTTCTTGGCATTTGCGCCACCTTTAATTCTAGCCATTATTCACACCTCCAAAATTATAAGTAAGGAAGAATCTTCTTCATGTTCTTTACATTTGTGCTGTCTGTCATAGCAGCCTTACGAAGATTTCTCTTTCTCTTTGTTGTCTTCTTTGTAAGGATGTGGCTCTTGAAGGCCTTGTTCCTCTTAAGATTTCCGCTTGCTGTCTTTGAAAAACGCTTTGCTGCTGCTTTCTTTGTCTTTAACTTTGGCATAATAAACCTCCTATTATTTCTTTGCCAGTGTAAGTGAAAGGTTCCTTCCTTCCTGCTTACTCGGCTTTTCAACAACTGCAATATCTGAAAGGGCTTCTGCAAAATCATCGAGAACATATCTCGTATCCTGGATGTGTGCCATCTCACGGCCTCTGAATCTCAGAGTGATCTTGACCTTGTGTCCTTTCTCAAGGAACTTCCTGGCTGCAGACATCTTGGTATTTAGGTCATTTTCCTCGATGTTCGGTGTCATACGGATTTCCTTGACTTCGACTGTCTTCTGTTTCTTTTTCTGCTCTTTTTCTTTTCGGGCAAGCTCGTAACGATACTTACCGAAATCAATAATCTTGCATACTGGTGGCTGAGCCTTTGGAGCAATCTTCACAAGATCAAGTCCTGCTTCATCTGCTTTCTTCTGGGCCTCGCGGGCTGACATGATTCCGAGCTGTTCACCATGCGTACCGATTAGTCTGATCTCTGGATCCCTGATCTCACCGTTTACCTGAATGTCGCTAATAGTCTTGTCCTCCAAAAAAGTCAAACAAAAAAAATGTGGATAGTAAGCATTGCTATCCACATAATAATCTTCTAAAAGAATAATATGAACGCTAAGTCACGCGCTTGTGCTTAGGTGAGAGTGGATGCTCTGCTTTCTTTACAACGGGTGATACTATAACAGAATTAGAAATATCTGTCAAGTATTTTTTTATGATCCGCTTCCGCTTGTCGTATCATCATCAAATGAGAAATTGATAATCGGAGAAAGATCAACCGAAATGGTAGTTTTATTGTCTTCCTTGTAAGTCTCATATTTCTTGTAGCCTGAAACAGAAACAAATACCACAAGAGCTGCAACGCAGGCACAAGAAATGACAATTGCTAAAATGTTATAAAATTTTCTTTTTTTAATGGTCTTCTTTATGTTCTTTTTTTCTTCCTTATGAAGATCAACTTTTTCCTGACTCATATCATCCTCTAAACTAAATCCAGCCGCACAGGACAACCCTGCATGATGGAATAATTATTTTACATTACTCTACAGAAATCACATAATGGTAAACCGGCTGTCCGCCATCACGAATCTCAAATTCCATATCAGGGAATTCCTTCTTCAGTGCCTCGGTAATGCGATTCAAATCTTTTTTCTTTACATCCTTGCCATAATAAACAGAAACAAGAGAACTGTCCTCTGTAGAAATTGCCCTGACAAGGTCAAGCATGGCAATCTCGATATCAGGATTGACTGAAAGGATACCCTCATCGCCGATTCCCATGTAGTCGCCCTTGTGGATGACCTTGTCATTTATCGTGGTATCCCTGACTGCATATGTAATCTCACCTGAATGAACATTCGTAATTTCCTTCATCATGAGCTTTGCATTCTCTCTGGAATCGTGCTCTGGGATGAAATTGATAAGTGCAGCAATCCCCTGCGGCAGCGTCTTCGTAGGAATGACTACTAGCTCCTTATCCTCGCAGAGCTCCTTTGCCTGATTTGCAGCAAGTATAATGTTCTTATTATTTGGAAGAACAAATACAGAGCGGGCATTTACCTCTTCAACTGCCTTGAGAATATCACCAGCTGAAGGGTTCATGGTCTGACCACCTTCAATGATATAGTCAGCACCAAGTTCTTTGAAAAGCGCATTCATTCCCTTGCCAATAGAAACGGCAACAAAACCGATATTCTTCGGTTCTTCCTTTACATTCTCGGATTTCTTCTTGGAATTCTCAGGCTTCTCTGCCTTGTCGAAGGAACCATACTGCTTTACATAATCATCTGAAGTCTTCTCAACCTTTACCCTCGAAGTATCCTTTTTTGAATCCTCTTTTTCATTAATAATAGAAACAGAGAATACAGGACCAATCTTCAATGATCTCGTAAGGACATGTCCTGGATCGTTCGTGGAAAGTGTAAGGGCAATGCCATCTTCAGCCATCGAAATAAAAATTTCCCTACTGAATGTCTCAAGATAGGAAACAAAATCAGCCTTGTCCTTGTCTGTAAATACGGTAGGGTTCTTGATCTTTAATTTAACTGAATATTCAAGTCCAGGATTCTCAACAAGTTTGCTTTCGGAAGACTTTTCTGACTCTCCTTCTCCTGCTGAAATGGAAAGGTCGATTTCCTTGCCTGCAAGGTAATCCCTTGCACCTGAAAGAATAGCGCAAAGACCCTCACCGCCTGAATCTACAACGCCTGCCTCCTTAAGTACAGGAAGCATCTCAGGTGTCATCTGAAGCGTCTCTTCAGCAGCTGTCACTACCATATCTGCAAATTCATTTATGTCCTGGGTAATCTCGGAAGCCTCGACAGCCTTGTCCGCAGCAGCCTTTGCAACGGTAAGAATCGTACCTTCCTTTGGCACCTGGACAGCCTTGTAAGCTGTAGCTGTCGCATTCTGGAATCCTTCGGCAAGAGAATGTACATCAAGTGAATCAAGCTCCTTTACGACCTTCGTAAAACCACGGAGAAGCTGTGAAAGAATAACACCGGAATTTCCTCTGGCACCACGGAGCGAGCCCTGCGACATAGCTTTGCAGATGGTCTTCATATCTGACTGTGTAAGACCCTCTATATCCTTTGCTGCAGACATGATGGTCATTGTCATGTTTGTACCAGTATCCCCATCTGGAACAGGGAATACATTCAGTTCATTAATATAATCCTTTTTCGATTCAATATTCTTCGCACCTGCAAGGAAGCACTTTGCAAGTTCTTCGGTAGTTATTGAAAACTTTCCCATTAAAATAGTCCTCCTTAATCGATCACGCGGATGCCTTCAACAAAAATACGGATCGATTTAACTTTCATTCCTGTAAATTCCTCGACCTTGTACTTCACCGTCTCGTTGAGATTGTCAGCGATCGTTAGCACAGAAGTACCATAGGAAATAATCAGATGAAAATCAAAGGAGATTTCATTATTGTCATCGATAGTCACATCAATTCCGTGGCTTAAGTAATCTTTCTTGAGAAGCTTTACAATGCCGTCCTTCATATTCACTGCAGCCATACCGACGATGCCGAAGCATTCGCAGGCGACTGCACCTGCATAGGTAGCAATAACGTCCTTGTCAATGATTACACGGCCCAAGCTATTGTCAAAAGTCGAATAATTTTGCATACTTACCTCCTAAAGGCATAAATCTTTTTAGATTATATACAAAAATAATATTAAAAACAATAAAAAAACACTTGCTTTTATAAAATTTTTTTGATAACATATCACCGTTGTGTCAAAATCAGTATCTCCAAGGGAGGTGTTAAATATGGCAAAATGTGCAGTATGTGGTAAGGGCGCTCACTTTGGTATCAAAGTCAGCCACTCACACAGAAGATCAAACCGCAAATGGAACTCAAATGTAAAGCGTGTCAAGATAGTAGACGCAAATGGTACACCTATGCATGAGTATGTTTGCACACAGTGCCTTCGCTCCGGCGCAGTAAAGAGAGCGTAAGGTTCTTAAGGACGATTAGTCCTGACAACAAAAGAATTAAGACCTGTCAGACGAAGCCGTTTGACAGGTCTTTTTCTTTTGCTTTATATCTTATTTTTCCACTCTAGCATTGCATATCGACTGATTACCAACATCTCAAAGGAAATCACTCCTGCATTTCCTTCTCGACATCAGCTGCATCATTTATTGTCTCTTCCATTTCTTCCCTTGCAGCTTCCTTTGTCTCTTCATCAGCATCGATGTCCTTGCCGGCTTTCCTGTTCTTTATCTTGTCAACAAATTCCGGTACCATCTCAAGCAGCTTGTCGAAGCCTGAATGTGTGGAAATATTAACAAGACGTGCATTGCCATCCTTTATGACAATGACTGCTGACGGAATCATCTTTCCACCCATTCCGCCTGCACCGGCATTCTTCTGTCCGGCAAGCGCACCAGCACCAACGCCGAAGCTCACATCTACAAGCGGGATAATGACAGTATCACCAACCTCGATTTTCTCTCCTACGACTGTCTTCGTGGAAAGGAAAGCATCCATACCGTTAAAAAGAGACTTCACGGTAGAATCAAACATCTCTGATTCTTTTGACATAGCAACCTCCAAAATTATCCTTTTATCAGTTTCATAATAAGTTTTCTTGAATCTTTATTTGCAAAAAGCGAAATCACAATATATAAAACATAATATAAAAACAGCTTTCCGTCAATAATAATATACCCTCTGAAATATGGTTTTTCTGACGCAAAATCCGGATTGAAGCTCTTCTTTTTCCCATAGATAAATGGCATCATGGCAAGGAATGCTGTCGCATACCCCGTCGTGTCCGGCTCTCCTAATGAATATGTCACATCGGCTTCTTTTATGTCCGGCCATATATGCTTTACAAGTTTCAGCACCTTATCGATAAGAATTTTCCTGCCGGCAGCATACTCATCAGACATGATCTCTTTCAGAAGGGATGAAAATCCAGGACGGGATTTCTTCTGCTTCTTTTTCTTTTCTTTCTTCGGCTTTTTCTTGATATCATGCGCCTCATCTGTTCCAGAGTCTGCATGTGATGAATTGTCTTTGTCAGAACTTTCAGAATCCCCGGAAACTAAAACATTTACCTCAGCAGTACTTTCTGTGCCAGCCCGATACAAATTTTCCCGGTATTCCTTCTCTTCTTCCTCAGAAACTTCCCGCTCTGTGAAGTTCTCGTCAAACGTCTTTGAATTCTTCTTTTTCGACGCCTTCTGCTTTGATTCTTTCTTTTTCGGATTTCCTTTAGGGAAGAGCTTTACCCTGCCCCAGAGAATATGAACAGAGAAATCTGATTCACCATCATAATCAAACTTCACAGAAAGAAATCTGAGAAAATCATGAAACCGCACCTTCGCTTTCAAAGCATTATAATATTCCAGATTTACCGAATATCCAAATGGGGTAAATAGCAGAAGCAGAATAATTGCCAGTATCACTAATAGCAGAATGAGCAATATTTTTCCAATTATTTTCAGAATAAGGAGAATCATCTGTCCTCCTCTTCATTAAATCCAAAAAATTTTTTAAGGTCCAGCGCTGGATCTTCTTTATAACAGTCAGATACTATTTCAGTGCAGAGCTTCTCTGCCGAAAGCTTTGTTCTGGCTACACCTACGACGAGAAAGGAGTCATTTTTTATCATATGAGGCTTATTGAATTCCTTCGCTGAATATATGGTAAGAAGTTCATCTTCCTTTTCAGAAATAGTCACGACAAAAAGCCCTGCCGGATAAAGATGCCTTGAAAGCAGATTAAGCGCAAGCGTTTTATTTATTATATTCTTTGAAAAATAAAAATTCTTCGCAAATCTCATACAAATGGATTATACAATAATTGTCGCAATTATTCACTAAAATACGTATCAAAAATTTCCTTCGCAAGCGGTACTGCGTGCTTCGAACCAGTTCCTGCGCCCTCCATGATGACAGCTACAGCAAGCTTCTTTCCATCCTTTTCAGCAAAACCTGTAAACCATGAATGTGTCTTTGATTTATCTTCTGTGTATTCCGCGGTTCCAGTCTTGCCATAGGCATCGTAAGCATCTGTTCTTAATTTTCTTGCTGTGCCATTTGTAACGGCATATCTCATATAATCTTTAAGCTCTGATACCTGGATATCGGAAAGCAGCTTCTTATATGCTTCTGGAGAATTCTGTTTGATTACTTCTCCATTCACATTTTCGGTATGATCTACAATATATGGTTCATACAGTACGCCGTCTGCAGCAATGGCTGAAGAAATCATGCACATATGTAAAGGAGTCACAACTGTATCCGACTGTCCAATGGCGACCTGCATTTTCTTCGAATCCGGATCGGAAGACTTAAGGCTGAACTTACTCTCAGAAGTATTTTTAAGCTTTGTCGGAAGTTTCTGATTGAAAAGCAGCCTGTCTGCAAGTGTTGAAAATTCCGAAGAATTCAGTTCGAGACCGGCATTTGCAAAGAAGCAGTTGCAGGAATTAGCAAAGGCTTTTTTGATTGTCTGACTGCCATGAACTTCATTTCCAGCGCAGTGAATAGTATAGTCTCCAACCTTCAGCCTTCCCCTGCATCGATACGTCTCCTCGGTATCTTTTCCCTCATCTAAAAATTCAAGAGCGGTCAGAATCTTGAATGTAGAGCCAGGTGGATATAGTCCCTGTGTAGCCCTGTTCACCAGCACTGAAGAATCTGAAGATGTAAGGCTTTCCCAGTCCTCTGAAATACTGTTTGGATCAAAATCCGGATTTGAAACCATCAGAAGTATCTTCCCTGTATCCGGATCAATTGCAATGGCAGCGCCGTAATAATCTCCCATTCCCTTGTATGCCACATTCTGAAGTGTCGTATCGAGCGTCGTAACGACAGAATCTCCAGGAAGCTTCTCACCTGTCACAGAGCCCTTTGCCTTGTCAATAGTGTCAATGCTGCTCGTAAGAAGGTCATAATTTTCCAGCAGCTCCACACCCGCCATGCCATTAACGGAATAGCCGACAGCATGAGCAAATTCTCTGCCATACGGATAATTCCTGACTTCTGTTCCTGCCGCCGAGACCGTAGATTCAGCAAGCACCTGTCCGTCTGCAGAATAAATAGTTCCCCTTGTCACCTGCTTTGACATGGAATTCAGTCTGGGATTATATGGATTGCTGGCAAAATCCTTTGACCTCACTGCGACAAAGAAAATAAAATATGCACATAACAGTGAAAAAATCACAACGAAGAATGCGATTATTCTTTTATATACACGGATGTCCTTTGCAGCAATGACAGGTGCGTCATTTGTAACTGTTTTTGCTGCTTTCTTATTATTATTTTTTTTCTTCTTTTTCGGCTTTACTTCATCATCGTCATCATTAAAGTCCATGACATCAACATATTTATTTTCAGAATATCTCTTACTCATCTT
>ONHZ01000072.1 GCA_900317755.1 uncultured Lachnospiraceae bacterium | reverse complement strand
TCAGTAATTAAATAATAATAATCACTGCCATCATCATCCGTATAAAATGTAGTATCAACATTGATATAATATTTAGTGTTATATGTATCAAGCATTTCATTTATCGTAGAGCCAACATGTATCCCCTTTGCAGTTTGAAATCTAGCAGTGTTTAATGTTATTGAATCAATATAATTGTGCTCTCCAGAATAATCGTTAATTATAGGATTAAAATTAATATATCCTATTTCAATATCCCTATAATTAATCTCCTTCCACGAAGCAATACACCCGTTCCAAACTAGAATATTGTTACCTTCATCTGATGACTGAATTTCTTCTTTAAAATAATCCGCATCATAGTATGTCCCTATCGCAAATGTGTATTTTGAGTCAGTAACTGAAGCCACATCATCATAGGTAAGATTTGTAAGTCTATCAAAACCATTAAAATAGATATTATGCCCTGGAAGAATGCTTCCTGATGGTTCCTGAACTCCTTGCAAATACTTTCTTTTTTTCGACTTTTCACTAGCAGAGTCTGTCTCTTTAATATCTTTTACTGCACTCGCATTTCCACTATCATTATCTACTTGTTCCTCTATTATCCCTGAACCACTTTCTGTAATAGAAATATTTCCACTAGAATTTTTATTATTTCCAATAATATTCTTATATTTCAAGCTCCCAGCACCTAAGCCGGCAATAAACATAATGACAGCCAGCATTGCCAAAAAGCCAATCTTTCTTTTCATAATTGTCGACTCCTCTTACTCAGAATAATATGGTATTCGATAATATGTATTGCTCGGTGCAAGGTCATTATAATAATCAATAATCGCCTGCTTTTTCACCTGCTTAGTAGTCCAATCAATATCTGAAGCATATTGATATTCCGTCTCATTGTTGGGATTGTACCTAATAGTATAGCGTGTCTTTTGATTTCTCCCCTCGACATAATTATTTTTTATTAGCTTCGTGCCTCCAATAATGGCATCCCGCTTCGTTAGCCATCCATGTCTTTTTGATTCATCTATCATGCCCTGTGTTGTATTGTCATCATATGCACCGTAACCATAATAATCGAAATATTCGATATCCGTCTCCTTATCAGTACGTGAAATATCTGCCCCTTCATCTGTCTCATAACGTGCATGGCTGATAAGGTAAACTACACTGATGTCTGCCACTTTAGAGGCAGTATAGAAATCCTCTGCGTTTTCATCTAAATCATTTTTATCTGATAATAATTCCTTTACTTTTCCTACGCTAATATTTTCTGATTTTGATATATCAATAAACTGATATTTATCCGAGTCGCTCAGATGCTCATATGGAAGCATAGCTGTATAAATATCATTATATTGGGCAATCTTATATTCTGTTATCGGTTGGCCATCTTTTCCGGTTTTTGCACTTTTCACCGCCTTTTGTGCTTTTTGCTTGCAATAATTATCCTGTATATACACCGTTTTTCTAAATGATGCAGGCATCGGGTAAAAGGTAACGTGCATGCCATTAGGCAACTCAATTAGCGCTTCTTCCCCTTTTGAAATCTTATCAAGAATCTTTTTCTTGTACTCCTCCCTGCGGGCAAAGTAGCTTGCGCTCTCGTGCTCGCCTTGCATGAGGAAGTTCAGGTAGGTGTTCATCTCATCGACCTCCCGGAATTTCCTTTCTACTGTCTTTTCCTCCTCATCAAGTTCTTCCTCGCTTACATATATTTCATTTAGATTATCCGCCTTACTACTGCTCCCTGCTATTTTGGCTGTCCTAGAATAAGTCTGATAGCTTATCGAGTCTGTAAGGCTTTCCAATATCGACGATGCTTCCTTCAGTTCGGCCCCACTAGACTCAAGCCCCTTTTTTAGTGCAATTTCTGCCAGCCCCAGGTCTTCATCAAGGGTTTTTATCGCCTTGTCAACCCTATTCCCATACTCCTCGAAGTCGTATTTTCTTATTTCTCCTATCAGGTCACAACATGAATTTATGAATGCACGATTCTTAAGGTCAGAAGGCAGTGCCTCGGCCGCCTCTATCATATCTGCCGCAATCCCGCTCAGCTCCTCCAGCATTATCTGTATGGCAGTAAAGCTTCTTTTGATGCTAAATCCTTCCTCCAATGTTGCACCAGGATCAAAAAATAAGTCGTGTTCAAGTGCGCTTTTCATACGTTATCTCCTCATATAAGACCTTCGACATTTATATGGTCTGCCATTAATACATTCGTATATATCTAATATTACTTTTCTTTACTTGATGTAATGGGATATCTGGAAACTACCTGAAAGAATTGTAATAAATTCATATTATTATCGGCATTTTCCCTTGTCAAGCGGCCATCTGTAAAATAAATGTAAAAAATACCCTCCTCACTGGATTCATTTTGTCCAGTAAAGAGGGTATTTAATACATTTACATTAACAGATTCAGCTCACTAAAATAGTTATCTAACAGTAAAATTCTTAGGCAATTCCTTCAATATCACTAACCATATCGATGGAAACTGCTGTATAGGCTTCCCTGTCAACGCCCAGCGCTTTTGCCGTTTTATTTACAAAACCTGTAAGCGCCTTGCCGGGACCTATTTCTATAAAGCGTGTCACACCTGATTTGAAAAGATATTCAATATCCTTATCCAGCCTTATCGGCTTTTGAACCTGCTCGACAAGCAGTTCCGGGATACTTACATCATCTGAATATGGCCCGCCGAGGAAGTTTGAAAGGACTGTGCATTTTGGCTTTTGAAATTCTATGTTCTTAAAATATTGATTCAATTTGTCACCGGCTGGCTTCATAAGTGCTGTATGAAATGGACCTGAAACTGAAAGAGGAACACAGCGCCTTGCTCCGCCTTCCTTGGCAAGCTCCGTTGCTTTATCTACAGCTGCCTTTTCTCCTCCTATTACGATCTGCCCAGGGCAGTTGTAATTGCAGATTGAGACGTAACCTAATGCAGATGCTTCTTCACAGCACTTTTTTATCTCCTCCTCAGGAAATGAAAGAATGGCTGTCATCCCGACATCAAGCCCCTTTGATGCCTCAGCCATGACCTTCCCTCTGAATGCAACTGTCGCAATTGCAGTCTTTGAATCGAAAACGCCTGCGCTATGAAGTGCTGAATATTCTCCTAATGAAAGCCCTACGGTGAAATCCGGAACTATTCCTTTACTCTTCAGAATCGCATCTACACCGCATGCAAAAGCAACAAGTGCCGGCTGGGTGTACTGCGTCTGTAATAATATATCGCCGGGATTTTCAAAGCAGGTCTCTTTGAGATCAAAATCAAGGTTTGCAGAATCAAATTCTTTTTGAAACTCAGGAAAGGCTTCATAAAAGTCCTTTCCCATGCCAGTCTTCTGGCTTCCCTGTCCTGCAAATAAAAATGCTGTTTTTCCCATTATTCTTTTTAACCTTTCAGTTATGTGACGGGCGCTTTACTGTCTTTTCCTGCTCTTTTTCAATACACGAAAGCGCATGATAGAATTCTGACCATTCCTTATCAGACATGCTTTCACGGCAGTTTTTCAATACCTCTGAAACATATGAAGCGCTCACATTATAATAATTTATATATTTTTCAGTGACCTGAAGGTGGTATTCCCTTTTGTCTGTGTCTGACTGGACCTTATTGAGATACCCTTTCTTGATCAGATTATTAATCTTGTATGCGGCGTTAGGCGATGAAATACCGATGAAGGTCGCAAACTGATTGACCGTCGGATTTCCAAGTGCGTAGATCACTTCCATGCAGAAGGATTCGACAGTCGTGAGCGTCGCCTCACGATCCTCAAAATTCTTGAAAACCATCTGATAGAAGTGCAGCTTGAAATTCAGATAAACATCTTCAAAGAGCTTTTCCGTGACGCCTTTTTCAAGGGCAATCCTGTCTTCTTCAGGAATATCACTTTTTCCGATTTTTTCTGCCTTTGCTGCAGCTGTTTCAGCGCTGTTCTTTTTCTTTTTATCTTTTTTATCTTTCATTGGATTCCCCTCAATGGCTTTCCACTAACTTAAAATATTTAGTTAAAATACTTTATTTAATGAAAATTGTCAATGATACACACAATTGATCTAAAACCAAAAATCCTAATATCAATCTGTGCCGGAAATCGCAAATGTAAGCTCGGCATTTACTGCGACTTCACCATCAACTTTGGCGACTGCCTTGCCTACACCGACTGGGCCTTTTCTGGCGATGATTTCGCAGTGAAGGTCTACAACATCACCGGGAACTACCTGGCGTCTGAAACGGGCATTTTTAATACCGCCGAAGAGGACGATTTTTCCTCTGTTTTCTTCTTCAGAAAGTAATGCGACAGCACCGGTCTGGGCAAGTGCCTCGATCAAAAGCACGCCTGGCATAACTGCTTTCTCAGGAAAATGTCCGCAGAACTGCATCTCATTGACAGAGACACATTTTCTGCCATCGGCAAATTTGCCGGGTTCGTAATCTAATATTTTGTCCACCAGAAGGAATGGGTAGCGGTGGGGTAAAATCTTTTTGATTTCATCTGAATTCAGTTGCATTTTGACTCCTTAATATGCTCTATGCACACGCAGAAAAGTTTTCATTTTCGGCTAACAATGAATGTCAAATTCATGCTCTCTTGAATACCAGTGTGGCATTGTGGCCGCCGAAGCCGAATGAGTTGGAAAGGGCGTAGCGGATTTCGTGGTTGTAGCCCTGATTCGGAACATAGTCGAGGTCACAGGCCGGATCCGGGACTTTGTAGTTTACTGTCGGCGGGAGGAACTGATTTTCAACACCGAGCGTTGTGATGACGGCTTCAACTGCACCGCTGGCTCCAAGAAGATGTCCGGTCATAGACTTTGTCGAGCTTACCTTTACACGCTTCGGATCGTCTGCGAAAACTCTCTTAATGGCTGCAGTTTCACGCTCATCGTTCATCTTTGTGGATGTGCCGTGGGCGTTGACATAATCAACGTCGTCTGGTGTGATGCCAGCATCATTAAGTGCGAGGCGCATACATTTTTCTGCACCGACGCCTTCTGGTGAAGGAGCTGTGATGTGATATGCGTCGCAGTTTGTGCCATAGCCTGCCATGATTGCATAAATGTGTGCGCCACGCTTTACGGCATGCTCATATTCCTCGAGAACGAGAACGCCTGCCCCCTCGCCCATGACGAAACCGCTTCTTTCTGCATCGAAAGGAATGGAAGCTCTTGATACATCTATAGCATGCGTAGTTGCCATAAGCGATGTAAATCCTCCAATTGCAAGTGGGGTGATTGCTGATTCTGCACCGCCGCAGAGCATGATGTCTTCATAACCATCTCGTATATTTCTGAAGGAATCACCGATGGAATTTGCAGCAGATGTGCAGGATGTGACGATGCAGCTGCAGTAGCCCTTGAGGCCGTATCTGATAGCGATGTTTCCTGCTGCCATATTTGAAATTGACTTTGGAATGAAATAAGGAGAAACCCTGTCATAGCCCTTGTTCATGCCTGTGACTTTTTCTTCTTCGATTGTCTGTAAGCCGCCGATGCCGGAACCCATGATAATTCCCCAGCGTTCCCTGTCCTCATCGAGCTCCTCAAGACCTGAATCCTTCATTGCCTGAACTGCTGCGACCATGGCATATTTTGAAAACATGTCCATCTTACGAAGGGACTTCTTATCGATGTAGTCCTCATAGTTTAATCCCTTGATTTCTGCAGCGAGCTTAACCTTCTGGTCTGTGCAGTCATACCTTGTGATAGGTGCGACACCGGTCTTTCCAGCCTTTACTGATTTCCAGACCTCTTCCTTATTATTTCCGATTCCACAGACGATTCCAAGTCCTGTGATTGCTACTTTTCTACCCATGATGTTTCCTTTCCAGAAATTTTTATTACATTCCGCCGTCTACGCCAAGAACCTGTCCAGTAATATATGATGCTTCCTCACTCGCAAGAAATACGACAGCATTTGCGACTTCTTCAGGACGTCCCATTCTTCCAAATGGGATTTCCTTCAGGATTTCAGACTTCTGCGTATCCGTTAATTTTCCAGTCATGTCTGTCTCAATCATTCCTGGAGCGATTGCATTTACAGTAATATTTTTCTTTGCAAGCTCCTTCGCAAGTGACTTCGTCATTCCGATGATGCCAGCCTTGCTTGCAGCATAATTTACCTGACCCGGATTTCCCTCAACACCGACGATGCTTGACATGCTGATGATTCGTCCATACTTCTGCTTCAGCATGATTTTGGAAGCCTTCTTCATGCAATTAAATGTACCGTAGAGATTGACCTCAAGCACTCTGTCAAAATCTTCAGGCTTCATCATGAGAAGGAGATTGTCTCTCGTGATTCCGGCATTATTTACCAGAATATCGATTTCACCGGTCAGCTTCAGTGCCTCGGAAAACATCCTGTCGACATCTTCCATATTTGAGACATCTGCCTTCAGGATAAAGGTGCGCGCATTCTGATTCGCTTCCTTGCAAAGTCTTTCGGTCTCTTTTGCGCCGTCTTCATTGCCCGAATAATTGATGATTACATTTGCATTATTCTCTGCAAACTTCACGGCAATCGCACGGCCGATGCCTGCGCTCGCACCTGTGATCAATGCGGTTCTATTCTTAAAATCTAACATTATATTGTCCTCAAATAATCAAGCGTTGTGCGGGTTTCATCCGAAAGTCTTGCGAAGATGTCTGCGACGGGCTCAATCTTGTGAAGCTGCCCGCAGACCTGGCCTGCCATGAGTGAGCCCTCGTCGGTGTTGCCATCGAAGACTGCCTTGCGGAGGGAGCCAAGCGTGAATTTCTCAAGTTCTTCCTGTGATGCGCCTGCATTTTCTTCCTTGATGTAGGCACGGGCCATCTTGTTTTTGATGATACGGACCGGCGCATTGACTGAGCGGCCTGTGACGACTGTGCTGTTGTCTTTTGCTTTGAGGACTGCATTCTTGTAGTTCTCATGGATCGGGCACTCTTCACTGACGAGAAGTGCGGTTCCCATCTGGACGCCGCAGGCACCGAGCGCATAGGCTGCTGCAATCTGTCTGCCGGATGCAATACCGCCTGCTGCGATGACTGGCACATCAGGACCAAGTGCATCGACCATCTGCGGAACGAGCGTCATCGTTGTCATCTCACCGACATGACCGCCGCTCTCTGTTCCCTCTGCAATGATGCCATCGACGCCGTCCTTTACAAGTCTGGCAGAAATGAGGCATGAGCCCGATACCGGGAATACCTTGATGCCGGCATCCTTCCACATGGCAAGATATTTTGCAGGATTTCCTGCACCCGTCGTTACGATTTCGACATGCTCTCTTGCAACGATTTCAGCCATATCATCCATCTCAGGATTCATGAGCATCATGTTTACGCCGAATGGCTTGTCTGTTAATTTCCTTGCCTTTTTGATATTATCCTCGAGGCTCTCTGCCGTCATACCGCCTGTTGCGATAATGCCAAGTCCTCCGGCATTTGAGCAGGCTGCGGCAAATTCGCCAGTTGCTATGTTTGCCATGCCGCCCTGAATAAATGGATACTTGATCCCGAGGATCTCATTTAGAAACTTCATCGATGCTCCTTTCAAATATTTCTATATTTCTCATATCTTTTTGCTATTAGTTCATCAGTCGGAATCTTAATTAATTCCTGAATTTCTTCAATCATTTGACCGTCCAGCATTTTGATAAATCCATCAAAATTCTTCTGGATTCCGCCTTCAGGCTCTGGGATGACTCTGTCAATCATTCCTCCATCAAGAAGGTCTTTTGCCGTCATTTTCATGACCTTGCAGGCCTCCTTATTTTTCTTTGCATCCTTCCAGAGAATGCTGGCGAAACCTTCGGGAGATAATACGGAATACACTGAATTTTCAAGCATCCAGATTTGATCTCCGACTGATAATGCTAAAGCGCCGCCGCTATTTCCTTCGCCTGTTACGATGACAAGGACTGGCGTCTTCAGTGTGCTCATCTCTGCAAGATTCTCTGCAATCGCAGTGCTCTGGCCGTTCTCTTCCGCATCCTTTCCAGGATATGCTCCCGGCGTGTCAATAAAAGTAATTACAGGACGGTGGAATTTTTCGGCTTCCTTCATCAATCGAAGTGCTTTCCTGTAGCCTTCTGGCTCTGGCATTCCGAAATTCACCG
Source organism: uncultured Lachnospiraceae bacterium (assembly GCA_900317755.1). GTDB lineage: Bacteria > Bacillota > Clostridia > Lachnospirales > Lachnospiraceae > RUG306. The sequence continues at coordinate 25,239 of ONHZ01000072.1, read as the reverse complement.
CCATATTTTCCTTGATATTTCTGCCCTTCCTGTGGCCTATCACCGTAACCGGAATATCGTGAAAATAGGCAAGTCCACCAAGGATCGCCTGATCATCTTTTCCGAGCCTGTCGCCGTGAAGTTCAGTGAAATCTGAAAATAATGCATCGACAAAATCCTTTATCTTCGGCCTGTCCTTGTCACGGGCGATCATCAGACGGTCGTACGGCTCAAGTGGCTTGTCTGAAGATTCACTATCCTCGATCTTAACCTCAGATATTGTTCCTGCTGAAGTTTTCTCAGTCTCCGATTCAGCAACAGCTCCAATGGATTTTGCTTTTTTGAATTCCGTTTCAGCTAAATGATCAGCGGAATTTTCAGTATTTTCTTCAGCAGAAAGCTTTGTGCCAAATCCATTCAGTCTGAGCAGATTCGAAATTTCACTTTTCAGATTTTCCCGCTTTACAATCCTGTCCACAAAACCATGCTCAAGCTGAAATTCAGCACGCTGGAAACCCTCGGGAAGCTTCTCGCCTATGGTCTGCTCTATGACTCTCGGTCCTGCAAAACCAATAAGTGCCTTCGGCTCTGCCAGAATAATATCACCAAGATTTGCGTAGCTGGCCGAAACACCGCCGGTCGTAGGATGCGTGAGGACTGAAATATAAAGCCCGCCGTTATCCTTGAATCTCTTGCAGGCTGCAGAAGTCTTCGCCATCTGCATCAGGGAAAACATGCCTTCCTGCATTCTCGCTCCGCCGCTCGCAGAAAAGATAATGACAGGACATTTCCTCTTATCGCCTTCCTCAAAAGCAAGCGTAAGCTTCTCACCTTCGACAGATCCCATCGAACCCATCAGGAAATTCTTGGAAAGCTCCGCACCGACTGCCTCGATTCCGTCAATCGTTCCAACACCACATTTCACAGAATCCTTTGCACCGGTGACATTCTGATTCTCACGGACCTTCTCTTCATATCCATCGAAAGCAAGCGGATTCTTCGTCTCCATCAGAGGCTCAATTTCCTCAAAGCTTCCCTTATCGAAGACCTCATCTATCCTCTCTCCGACGACCTTCCTCTCCGTCCGCTTATTCCGATAATTCCTGTACGAAACCAGCGTCTGACGCTTCTCAGAAAATTCTGTTTTATTTTCAACTACAACACTATCCATTAGTACTTCTCACTTTCCCGATTCCAGCGGAGTATCGCCTCTGTATTCTTCTCGAGGAAGCCGGTATCATAATTTCCCATCACGAAATCTTCATTGTACATAATGAGATACTGGAAATTGAGGTTCGTCTTGATTCCCTTGATTGTGAATTCCTCGAGTGCAACACGCATTTTTCGGATGGCTTCAAGCCTTCCCCTTGCATAAACGATGACCTTTGCGACCATCGAATCATAATACGGAGAAATCCTTGAATTCGGATAAAGCGCGCTCTCGATTCGCACGCCATTTCCATTTGGGAAATGAAGGAATGTAACATCGCCAGGACATGGGGCAAATCCTCTTTCAGGATCTTCCGCATTTATCCTGCACTCGATTGCATGTCCATTTATCTTGATGTCACTCTGTTTTATTGAAAGCGGCATACCAGCTGCAACCCGAATCTGCTCACGGATGAGGTCAACACCTGTCACCATTTCAGTCACCGGATGCTCGACCTGGATTCTCGTATTCATCTCGATAAAATAGAATTTTCCTGTTTTATCGAGAACAAACTCTAATGTTCCGGCGCTGTAGTAATGCACGGCTTTTGCCGCTTTGAGCGCTGCCCTGTACAAAGCTTCCCGCTGCCTGTCTGTAAGTATCGATGCCGGACATTCCTCGAGAATTTTCTGGTGGCGGCGCTGCATCGAGCAGTCTCTTTCGAGAAGATGAATAATATTTCCTTTTTTATCTCCAAGAATCTGGACTTCGATGTGGTGGGGATTTAAGATCAGCTTTTCAAGGTAAAGAGAACCATCGCCAAATGCAGAAAGTGCTTCTGCGCCCGCGCTTTCGTATGCATCTTCGATTTCACTTTCGTCGTGGGCGACTCTCATTCCTCTTCCGCCGCCTCCGGCAGAAGCCTTTATGAGAACAGGATAGCCAACCTCTGCTGCGACCTTCTTCGCTTCATCGAGATTATTTAATATTCCATCGGAACCTGGAACAACAGGGACACCATGCTTTTTCATAAGCGTTCTTGCCGCATCCTTATTTCCCATGAAATGAATCATCTTAGCCGATGGTCCGATGAACTCGATTCCTTCCTTTTCGCATTTTCTTGCAAAATATGCATTTTCAGAAAGAAATCCGTAGCCTGGATGAATCGCATCGCAGTTATATTCTTTTGCTGCTGTCAGGATAGCATCTTCATTAAGATAACTCTGCTGAGCCGGTGCAGGTCCAATGCATACAGAATATGTCGAAAACTGCACTGGCAGGCTGTCCTTATCCTCGGACGAATAGATGAGAACCGTTTCAATTCCCATCTCCCTGCAACAGCGCAGTATTCTCATGGCAATCTCGCCACGGTTTGCTATCAGAATTCGTTTGAACATTTTATCTAAATTCTTTTAACTAAAAATATCGTAAAATTTTTGCCGATTTCTCAATCGGCATTTTGTTAATCTTTCTCAATTTTCATAATCACGCTGTCATATTCGGCGAACTTTCCATCTTCTGCTTCAATAGAAAGAACTTTTCCATCGCACGGAGAGGGGATTTCGGAAATCATCTTCATGGCTTCCATCAAACCTACTGTGTCGCCTTTCTTGACAGTCTGACCAGCTTCAACATAAGGCTTTTCATCTGGCTTTGAGGCTCTGTAGAATACGCCGGCAAGAGGTGCCTTGAGTTCTACTGCATTCTCTGAAACAGCATCTGATTTTTTATTAGCTGCATCTCCAGACTTTGCTGCATCCGCTTGAATACCAGCATTCTTTGTTGCCACATCCTTACCTTCGCCAGCACCCGACATGGCAGTCTCAGTCGCTGTATCAGCATTTCCTGCCGGATTCATCTGATTCCCAGCTGCTGAGCCCACTGGAACACTATTCGAAGGCACAGAACCTATATTTTCTACAGCATTTCCCTTCTTAAGTTCCAATCCTGAATGCCAGCCCGTGACCTTAAGTTCAGTCAGATTAGAAGCCTCAAATTCTTTAATGAGCTTTTCAATCTGTTCAAATGATAAACTCATTCTCAGGCTTCCTTGTGTGCGTCAATATACTCGCAGACATCCTTTACTGTCTTCATGTTCTGAAGTTCTTCGTCAGGAATCTTTACGCCAAAGTTCTCTTCAACAGCCATCATAAGCTCTACGACGTCAAGAGAATCAGCCTTAAGGTCATCTGCGAAGCTTGATTCAGGCTTGATCTCGCTGTCATCAAAATTAAGTGTATCGATAATAAGCTGCTTTACCTTGTCAAATGTCTCTGTTTCCATTTTTCGTCTCCTTAATAAAACTATTTAGTTAAATTTCTTTAACCTTATTGACGGCATAAATATAATACCCAGTAAAATATTTGTCAAGTATTTTATCTAAATTATTTGAGATTTATGTATCGACATTATCTTACTATTTTATATTTTGCGTACTTTCCTGACGATAACTTCTCTGCCTTTCCTGATTCTACCAATTTGGAAATAATATTATAAGCCTTGTATGATGGAATATGTAGCAGTTCGGAAATTTCGTGAGTTGTAAAGACATCGTTTTGTTTCTTTGCGAATTCAATGATCTGCTCTTCAAAATCTTCATCATTAATTTTTACTTTTCTAACTGACTTTGCATTTACCGAAAACCATGAATATGTTTCATTTCTTCCAGATTTATTTTTCCTAATCATCCCATATTCAGTCAATAGATTTAGAATCGTGTGGGTTCTTGCAGAATTTATTTTTGTTCTTTCAGAAATTTCAGCCACTGACAAAGCCGAATTCTCCCGCAGCACTGATAAAACAAGAAGATAATTTATTGCAAAATGCATATTATTCTTCCTTTGCACTTCCAAAAGCTGCCTTGTAAATTCTATATCTGGATTGGCTCTAGGGATGAAAAGCGTGACCCTGTTTTCTGCTGATTCTGAATAATCCGGCCAGGGTCTTCCAAATTCAATTGAACCAGCGAATATTTTGTCAATTCCCCTGCCCGTCTTTTCAGCAAGGCCTATCCTCTTCATAGCATCAGACAAAGTCTGATTCCTGCCGTGAGGCTCAGTATTGATTAGATTATCTAATGAGACGCCTTCAATAAATCCTCCGGGACTGGATATCGTAATGCCTTCATCGTTTATTGCTACCCTGATCCTGCCGAGCATCGTATAGTCCCTATGAGCAAAGGCATTCAAAAGACCCTCCCTGAATGCGCTTTTCGAAAACTCGGGTATGCCTATCCTGAAAGGACCGTCTTCAATTTCCTTTTCTGGATTCCAGGGTTTGAAATATTCATCAAACAATTCGGCAGTTTTAATAATTGGCTTCGTAAATGACTCATTTATCTGAACAGCAGTACCATGTAATACCTGAAAATCTGACCTTACTGTAGGCATCAGCCTCTTTATGCTTTCTTCCCTGCCAACCATGAGAATTCCTGCAACCGTAGGACGAATTTCTCCTGTCTCTTCAGTCTTTACAAAATGAAGAGCCTTTAACAACTCATCATCTGATAACTCCAGGAGCATCTTCTCTCCTCCTGGATTATTCGCTATCGTATCCTTTAGTCTCTTTACTTCGTCTGGATCAAGATCGTCAAGTTCCGACTCCGCGAGTACTTTAGCGGAATAATCAAGTAATCCAAGTTCTGAAAGCCTTGAATTTATTTCAAACGGATACATGGGAATGTTTTCAGGGGTCCCGTCTGCCTTCAGCCTCCTCCTAAGGATCCTCCCATCAATACTTGCAACAACGGCGCTGCTCTCTGGAATCTCAATTGCCATAACGGGGAGACCATTTTCTTCTATGATTTCTGCACGAACAGAAATAGAGGGAACTGTTTTATTTGCTATCATGGCTGCTGCGCCAAAGATATCATTATGTTTTTTATTCAATCCTGAAACACTTCCATCATCTTCCACGCCAAGATACAGGGTGCCGCCAGATGTATTCGCCATACCTATTACGGCATTTATTATTTCTGAATCAGGATATTTTTTCAGATCACTTTTAAATTCAACAGTCAATGATTCTTTTTCTGGTATATCACTCATCCTATGCTCCAAAATCATCAAATCTAAAGTTAATTCAACTATTTTGCATTTTAACTCTATTATTGAATTAAATCAATATTTTTAATTCAATAATTGAATTAAAATTGAATTAACTTCCTGTCTGTATTATTGTAACCTGCCCACACTCTACGGTGCAGAAATATGGAAAATCATAATGTCAAGAATAAGTTAAGCTCGCAAACCGCTGTTTGCGAGCTATAAAATCATGCCGTTCTGTCAAATTAGTAGATTTATTACTTGAAGAATGTCACCAGCCCGAAAATAATCAGGAAAGCAATAAGCACTGGGAGAATAAATGTGCAGTAGAACCGCATGCCATGAGCAACCTTAAGACCCTTGCCTTTGTTTGCTTCATTTAGGAAATTATCCCAGCCCCAGCCGATTTTGTTCCAGGTACAGAAAAGAACGAATACGACTGCGCCGCCAGGCAGGATCAGGTTTGAAACGAGGAAATCCTCTAAATCCATAATGCCTGTACCTTTACCGAAAGGCTGAACAAAAGACCATACATTAAAGCCAAGTGCGCACGGCATTGAAAGTACGAGCATCATGATGAGGCAGATGAGGCTTGTCTTTTTTCTCTCGAAGCCGGTAAGATCCATCATCATTGCGACGATATTTTCAAATACGGCAATAACTGTTGAAAATGCGGCAAAGGACATAAATACAAAGAAAAGCGCACCCCAGATTCTGCCGCCCGGCATGTTTGCAAAAATATTCGGAAGTGTCTTAAAAATAAGTGACGGGCCTGCATCCGGCTTTACGCCGTATGCAAAGCAGGCCGGGAAAATGATAAGTCCGGATGTAAATGCAACCACGGTATCAAGTGCGGCAATCGTCACAGATTCACCCATGAGCGATCTGTCGTCTCCAATGTAGGAGCCGAAAATCGCCATCGAACCCATGCCGATTGAAAGCGTGAAAAATGCCTGATTCATGGCAGAAACGATTACATTAAATAGTCCTGCCTGCTTTGCCCTGGCAATGTCAGGCTTAAGGTAAAATTCAAGTCCGCTTGCGCCTCCCGGTACCAGCATGGAATGAACTGCGAGCACGATCATTATGATAATGAGCGCAGACATCATGAATTTTGAAATCCGCTCGAGGCCGTTCTGAAGGCTCATGCTTGAAATGAGGAAACCAAGAACGATGACAATCACTGTAAATATCACCATCTGCGCCGGGCTTGCCGTCATGTCAGAATAAACCTGATTGATTGCGGCGTTATCCATTCCCTTGAAGGTTCCGGTGAGCATCTTCACAAAATAATTCACCATCCATCCGGCGACAGTGGTGTAATACATCATAAGGATAATATTTCCGACAAGGCAGATGATTCCGTGGAAATGCCATTTCGTGCCCTTCGGCTCAATCTCCTGGTACATCTTGAGCGGGCTCTTCTGCGCCGCACGGCCAATGGAAAATTCCATCGTCATGACCGGCACGCCCATCAGGCATAAAAATACGAGATAAATCAGTACGAAGAATCCGCCGCCGTACTGCCCGACAAGCCATGGAAATTTCCAGACATTTCCGATTCCGACTGCGCAGCCCACGCTGATTAAGATAAAGCCAAGACGGCTTCCTAATGTTTCCCTCTGTTTCACTTATACTCACCTATTATTCTGTAACTTATCACTAATAATTTGCGGTCAATCAATATTTTGCAGTTTTTTCATGTCCTACAAAGAATAAAACCAACTGATTTTCCCACGCCAAAAATTTTATTATTATTTTTTGTCTATACAGTTCAATTAATTGCTCATATATTTCAAATTATTTTTCAGACCAATTAACTTTGAATTATTTTCTATCATTAACCCGCTCGAAAATATCCGTAATTTCCTTCTCCGGCGCCTTCGTAGCGAGACTTACGATTACGTTAATTACAAGAGCCACAATAAATGCCGGAAGAAGCTCATAGATATCAAGCGCCCCGCCGAGTGGCCTGAAAATAAATTTCCATACAAAAATCATGATTCCACCGGAAACCATGCCGGCAAGCGCACCGTATTTATTTGATCTCTTCCAGAAAAGCGCTAGAATCATGACAGGTCCGAAGGTTGCGCCGAAGCCTGCCCATGCGAAGCTTACGATCTGGAATACTGACGAATCCGGATTCCATGCAAGGATAACGCCAAGAACACCGATGAGCACCACGATTGCCTTGGAAACAAACATGTGCATCTTCTCACTGATTTTTGCATGGAAAGTGCTGACTAAAATGTCACTTGAGATAGAGGATGACGCAGCAAGAAGCTGTGAATCTGATGTTGACATTGTAGATGCAAGAATGCCTGAAAGAACTACGCCTGCAATGATGGCAAACAGCACGCCGTGCGTTGAAAGAAGCTTTGAAATCTGAACGATGACTGTCTCTGACTTCGAACCCTCGAGAAAACCGATCTCGCCCTCTGCGCTCATGCCAAGACCGATCATGCCAATGAGCATGGAAACGAACATCGAAACAAGCGCCCAGACTGAAGCAATTCGCCTTGATGTCTTTAATTCTTTTTCATCCCTGATTGCCATGAATCGAAGAAGAATATGCGGCATACCAAAGTAGCCGAGGCCCCAGGCAAGCGTCGAAACAATCTGGATGATGTTATAAGGATGTGATGTTCCCGTCGCCTGGTCGTATGTACTTACCATTGAAAAATAACCCGGAAGCGACTTCGCATTTGTGACGACATTTTCCCAGCCGCCTGCCTTCATGGCGCCAAAGCAGAGGATGATGAAGAGCGCAATCGTCATGATGATGCTCTGTACAAGGTCAGTTGTCGATGCGGCAAGGAAGCCACCGAGCGTGGTGTAGAAAAGAATAACGATAGCACTTATGATCATGGCGACATGATAATCGATGCCGAAAAGACTATTGAATAATTTGCCGCAGGCAGCAAAGCCTGAGCCTGTATATGGAATGAAAAATATGACAATAATGACTGCTGCGATAAATGTGAGAATATTTTTCTCATCGCCATAACGGTTAGAGAAAAATGAAGGAACCGTGATGGATTTCGTCGCCTCGGTATAACGACGAAGTCTCTTTGCCGTGAAAAGCCAGTTTAAATATGTGCCTGCTGCAAGACCGATGATGGTCCAGCCAACCTCTGCGCAGCCTGAAAGATAGGCAAGTCCAGGAAGTCCCATGAGAAGATAGGAAGACATGTCCGATGCTTCCGCGCTCATCGCTGTTACGACTGGTCCAAGTCTCCTTCCACCGAGATAATAATCCGAAACCGAATTATTCTTCTTTGACTCGATGACTCCGATGACGATCATGAAGACTAAGTATGCTCCCATTGTAATCAGCATTATGATATTTGAGGCTTCCATTGATTCTCCTAACTTTTTTGCAAAATAACTTTGTTAGTATATCAGAATGGAAGAATTTTGTAAAATATCTTATTATGTATCCTCGTTATTCACATATTCTTTACATGCTTCTTCCAACAGCAAAAACGTGCAGCTGTTCTTTATCAGTTCTGTGTCCTTTGATTATGATATTCTACATTTGGAACGCAGGTAAATCCCCTTGCCGAGATCTCCTTCTCCTTCAAATATTTTATATAATTTTCATGTAAAATTTGAATCAGGAAATGCAGTCACGATTGGAATTATTGCTGCTGCGATCGTTCCGAATATGATCAATAAGATGCCAGTAATCCTCTGTATGACATCTTCGAAAGATGCCGATTTGAGTCTGTCAAAAATATTGTCATACTGAATGTCCCAGCAATTATAAATATGCCTTGTTTTCGGGTATTGCAGATTCTCTTCAAGATAGAATGTTGCCGCCTTATGAATCGGATGTACTAAAGGACAAATAATGAGGGCGCTTTTCCCATCAATATGTGCTCTCAGGTAGGCAGTCCGGTACATTCTTCCACGCCTCCCGAATTCACCTTTATATTCAATCTCGAACTCCTCCGGATTCAGATGAACGGTTATACGCTTTGGTTCACTCTTTCTTTCGGAATATCCCTTATGTTTCTTTGCACACCATTTAATAAACTGGATCAGTGGCAGTACTCCCGCCAGACCTAATAGACAGAAATCCCCTTCCAAATTATAGTCTCCAGTCAGACCGTGAGGATGAATCAGCGCAAAAACCAATTTCAAGGCAAATGCAGCAAAAGCAGCATCTGACAAGCCGTATGCGATATTCTCCCCGTTATATGGATTTTTGTTCCAGGTGCGTATGATGTGTGTGAGAAACAGCACTGAATAAAACAGGCACAGTGAGTTTTGCCTGAGGAATTCTTGCAGCATTATTTGCTAAAAGCGCACGTCCTTTCTCCGTAATCCATATTTTGGTTCCGTTAGCAACCGGCTTTCCCTCTGCTACATGCACATGTATTGGCTCAAGAGGCATACCTTCATTAATCCAAAAATAAACAATATATGTACCAACCTTAAAAACTTGAGGCATTATCAAATCCTCCGTTTCTTGCCAGACGGAAAATAATATGAGCAAGGGAAGAAATCAAATCCTGAAGTTTTCGAATTTCAATTTCCGAAAATCCATTGATATCCTGCCAATCATACTCTGGAAGAATACATGTTGCTGATTGAAAACCTCCCTCAATAGGTTTTTCTATTTCAACGCGAACATGCTCTTGTCCATCTTGTAAATAGCTTTCTGAATGCACAATTTCTGTATCATCTGGTAATGTCATAAATGGATATAGCATAGCTTTCTCCTTTCATAATTATGGTTATTATATCATGCAATCTCGTTTTTATATAATAATTCTTTAATTCTCCATGTTCCTGTCGAATTATTAATTAATCGCAAAGTTAAATTTCACTTTGAAAGGAAGTAAAGTCAATATTATTAGCCTTGTATTCTTGTTTCAATTTATTGCTAAGAAACTTCATTTCCTCGTTTTGAAGTGGCACTTTTGAATTTTTTACATATCCTCCATTTGATAATTCTATTTTGTTATCGATTTCAAAGTAATACCTTCTCCGCTTCGAAATATACGGTCTGAAACTCAATTGTAGATTTAATCAGAATTTGCAATTTCTAGTAAAACTTTATCTACACTATCAAACTTATCTGGCAAATGGGAACCATCACCTGTAAAACCTTCACATGCAAAGTTAGCGCATCCTGCTGTCAATATCAAAGGTATCATTAATATAAAAATAGCCAGTTTCTTCATTTTATGAAACATACTTTATTCCCCGTACAAAAATTTCTGAATGCTCTTCAATATGCCATCAGCTGATTCAGTCTTCACGCCGTTTTCAGAAAAAATCCATGTACCCTTTTTATTAAGATAATCTTTTATCTCTTTCAGAGTTTCCCTTTTCATGGTCTCTTTCCTTCTACTCTTCACAGTAAATAAGAATGTAAGGCATAATATTCTTTCTGCTACCATAGCTCTTTTAGTGGGGTTAACTCTCAAAGTGAGTTCTGTCATCGCATCAAATGTTTCCTCATCATTCTGAAAATGGTATGTAATCATTTGCATTCTCTCCCTTCAACAAAAGGAAAATTCATCTAATAAACTAATAATCAATATATTATTTTATCTCTGATTTTGTCAATGTTTATGTGTAATATTTGTAATTCTTCACGGAAGCCCATTCCCTGCTGCAAGATAAAGTGAGTACCAGTCTTCCCTGGAAAGCGTGATTTGAGATGCGCAGGCAAGGTCTTTTAAATGCTCAGGCTTTGTAGTCCCGACAACTACATTTGTAACACCTGGAACCCTTAAATCAAATGCTAATGCAATCGCTGACTTTGAAGCAGAATATGTTTCAGAAAACACATCGAGCCTTTGATTCAGCCTTTCATATTTATCGTTTTCAAGGAAGGTTCCCTTGAAAAAGCCGTGCTGCAGCGGTGACCATGCCTGAATGCCGATTTTATGAAGACGCAGAAATTCGAGTAACCCGCCAGTATTCTTCGCATTATCATGGTTCATGTTCACATTCACCCACTCATTGATCATGCCGGTATGGCCGAGCGAGAGCTGGAGCTGGGAGGCTGAAATATGATATTTCTGAGTGTCCGGGAAACAATGCGTTTCTGCGGCTGATGCCTCTGCATTTGAATCCGAAATGGATTTTCTCTGAAGGGCTGACATGATAAGTTCAGTCTGCCCGGCACTCATGTTGCTGACGCCGATGGCGCGTATTTTCCCAGCATTCTGTAACTCAGCAAGTGCTTCTGCAACCTCATCTTCTTCCATCAGCACATCCGGCCTGTGCAGGAAAAGCATGTCAAGATAATCTGTATGCAGGCGCTTAAGACTGTCATCAACTGAAGAAAGAATATGCTCTTTCGAAAGGTCATAATAGCCTTTGCAGATTCCACATTTCGACTGGATATAGATTTTTTCACGGAGATTCTGATGCTGTGAAAGAAATGCGCCGAACTTCTCCTCGCATTTTCCGTAAGCATAAATGTCGGCATTGTCAAAGGAATTAATGCCGAGAGAAAGTGAAGTATCAATTAATTTTTCTAATTCTGCTTCGGAGAGAGAATTGATTCTCATCATGCCGAGAATGACTTTTGTGGGTACCATTTTGGAATACCTCCATTTGATAATTCTGAATAGAAAAATGCTGTTACCTGATAAAAACATAACAGCATTATTAAATGTTCATATTGATTATGTCGTCAGATTCTGTTGCATCCTGATGATCGGTATCGTGTTCACAACAATCGAGCGGATCTTGTCAGCTGTTTCCGCTTCGCTTTTTGACATGATTTTCAGCTGCTCCCTTGTCTGCAAAGCTACGGTATGGGAAATCTTCATATCGGAAAGCTTCTTCTCAAACTGCTGGATGTACGCGGCGTCAGGATTTTCCATTTTCTTTTCTTCGCCGGCGCGGATCAGAAGCTCAAGCTCACGAAGATTTTCCTCATTTTCGGCATTGAATCTGTCATAGAGTGCTACGTCTTTTAAGAATTTCACCTGCGCCATCTTTAGGTCATTTTCAATGAGGTCAATATCTTTAAGCTCGATTGGCTTTTCTTTTTTCCTGAAAAGTCCCTTTGGCTTCTTCCCGGAAGATTCGCCTATCGCATTATTTATTTTTTCAATCAGCTCATTTGCATGATCAATATCCTGCTTTGCCGTATTTTTTAATAGCCTGTCTGAAAGATTGGCCATTTTCTGCTGAAGTGCTGTCCCGAAAATACTGATGGACTCCGGGCTGTCAAGGCTCAGGCTTTCTTTATATTTTTCTATTTTTTCAGATTCTTCTGTTGAAAAATCAAGTCGTTCCATTTCAGAAAATTTCCATCAAACTATCAAAAGATTGCCGTTCTGCCACAATCAAACCTGCTTAGATCAGCCCGTCCTGCTTCATCATGGTTTCCATTGCAGCCATGTCGCTCATCACATCGGAAGTGTCGATTGTCGTCATATTTTTTAGAATCGTATCAAATGCTTCATTTATCGAATCTATCGAATCCGAAATCTCTTTAAGCGAAGCCTGCTTCTGCGCTGCAGGATTATTTGAATGCTCAAGCTTGATGTAACTGTTTACAAGCTTTACAGTCGTCGGAAGATAATACGACTCGAAAGTCAGAACCTTCTTTACATTTTCATTATCCTTCTTCACATTTGAAAGTATGGCTTCGACAAGCGAAATCGTGTGATAAAGCTTCTGTGTCATCTCCTGATTCTGAACCTGTGAAGCAGAATCCCGAAGCTCATTTAAGCTCTTCTCAATATTTGAAATATGAACGCCGTAATTTTTCCTGTATTCTTCATTTTTCTGATAATAGTCTGCTGCATTTGCTGAAAGAAGAAGCGTCTTTTCATCGTCGCTTAATTTTGCCTGTGGAAGAAAACCATTCTCAATGAAAGTCCCGACATCTTTTACTGTTTCCTCGTCGCTTTTCCTGACCGTGAGCGCCAGTCTGTGAATACTTACAAATTCCGTCTGGGAGCTGATGATGGCACCTCTGTAAATATTATAAGTCGTAGAAACATTGTAGCTTTTATGGCATTTGATAAATCCAAAAACGCTTGTGCCACAGAAGGCGGCAAGGATAATGCCGGCAACTGTCGCACCAGTCATGTGCCCTGCCAGGCCAACTGGCAGAAAGACCAATGTCATAATAGCAAAGAAAATACCAAGTATTGCAGAAATAGCACTTCCCACGCCCATTCCAATCGTTGACTGCTCACCTGCAAGGTACTGCATATTGCGATAGGGGTTTGGCGCAGTATTATAAAGCGGCTTATTTATGCCAGAAACGATCGTGCTGACAGAATTTCTGATTTCATTCGAAAGTCCCCGGAAATCTCCTGTCGCTATCGCATTCTGCACTCTCATGCCGGAAGCTTTTAGCGAATCCATCGTACTCTGGTAGGTATTTCTATTTGCAGCATTCGAATTGCCCTGACGGTACTGCTGGGCACCTCTTGGACCATTCTGCCACTGCTTCCCATTTCGTATATATTGTGAGCCCTGCCCACGGTAATTATTATTTCCGTACATAATTACTCCTGATTGAATAAATATGCATTCATTATAAAATACATTTTGTTTCCACACAATGTATGATTATTGCTTCAAAATATAAAAATAAGACTGTGCCCATTGTCACAGTCCAAGAAAAATAATACAGAATATAATTTATCCAATAGCATTATCAATGAAGCTCTTTAATGCCGGCTTTGGAACAAATCCGACCTGGCGGCCTGCTTCTTTTCCGTCCTTTAAGACAATCAGGGCAGGGATGCTTGAGATTCCATATTTAACTGCAAGATCCTGATTCTGGTCAACGTCTACAGAATAAAAATCAACCTTTCCCGTGTATTCATCTGAAAGCTCAGAAAGTACCGGTCCAAGCATCCTGCACGGACCGCACCAGACAGCGTTAAAATCTATGACTGCAGCGGCCTTTCCCTCTGCTTCTGAAAATTCTGCTTCATTTATCTTCTTTACCATAGCTTACTCCTTTAAGATATTCTAATAATAATCATCGCGCCAATATACTTATTCCCATTAAACTTGAACTAATATGAAAAGCTGTTGACTCTTCAATATTGTTCTGAAATATATCAAAAATCAGTCAAATTATCAATTCCAGCAAGGCTACAATATGACTGATTAGTTTATTCTAACACGCCATAATTGATAATTTCTCACTAGCTGTCGTTCCTGCCTTTGAGCTCCGCGTTTGCAAATCTCGTGGTCTCAGGCATCCATGCCAGACGGACGGTTCCGACCGGGCCATTTCTCTGCTTAGCAATAATAAGTTCAGAAATTCCCTTGTCCGGGCTGTCCTTGTGATAATAATCGTCCCTGTAGATGAACATTACGACATCGGCATCCTGCTCAATCGCTCCCGAATCACGAAGGTCTGAAAGCATCGGCCGCTTGTCATCTCGCTGCTCAACACCCCGGTTCAGCTGGGAAAGCGCTACAACAGGCACATTCAGTTCCCTGGCAATTGCCTTAAGCGATCTGGAAATCTCTGAAATTTCCTGCTGCTTGCTGTCAATATTCCGCCCGACTGTCATGAGCTGCAGGTAATCGATCATTACCATGGAAAGATTATTCTCAGCCTTGAATTTCCTGCATTTAGTCCGCAGCTCTGAAACCGAAATGGCAGGTGTGTCATCAATGATGAGATGAGACTTTGCAACTGCGCCTGCACCCTGGAGAATCCTGTCCCAGTCAGCTTCTTTAAGATTTCCGTTTCTAAGCCTCTGCGCATCAACTGTTGACTCGAGTGCAATCAGCCTGTTTACCAGCTGCTCCCTTGACATCTCAAGTGAGAAAATCGCAACTGTCTTCTGCTCCTTCAGTGCGACATAATCTGCAATATTAAGGGCCAAAGCGGTCTTTCCCATTGATGGTCGTGCTGCAATCAGAATAAGATCTGATGGCTGAAAACCTGCTGTCTTGTAATCAAGATCAATGAATCCTGTGGCCACACCTGTGACATTTCCGTCCTGCTCTGATGCTGTCTGAATCTTGTTCAGAACATTTATGACGACATCCTGAATCGGAACTTCATCAGCGATTCCACGCTCGGAAATAAGCTTTGAAAGATCCTTCTCAGCCCCATCAAGAATATCTTCGATCGGCTTGTCCTGCTTGTAGCAGTCCAGCTCCATTGCCTGATTCATCTTAATAATGCTCCGGAGCATTGCCTTATTCTTGACTGCTTCGCAGTAATCACGGATATTGATGCTGGCCGGAACTTTTGAGAGAAGTAAATTAATATACTCCACATTCGCATAGGAATCAGAGAGATTCCTGTCATGGAATTTTGCCTGAATCGTAACGGGATCAATAGACTTGCCTTCCTGATAAAGGTCGCTGATTGCCTGAAACAGATACCCGCACTGCTCAAAATAAAAATCCTGTGCAGTCAGCATCTCCGTTGCCACAACAATGGCATCCCTGTCCATGATCATCGCACCAATGACAGACTCCTCAGACACTCTGTCACTCGGCATCGTCCTCGAAACACTGCTCTCACCCGCAGGCGGCAGAGCATTCCCCTCAGGAATATACGGCTCCTCCTCGACCGGAGGAACGTATTCCTCCTCGTCTTCCGGCGGCGCAAACTTCATGAGCTCCTCGTCAGAAATATTCGGTTGTTCGTTTGTAAAATCATCCATTAATTTCCACTGACATGTACTCGTAGTGTTGCGGTGACGGTCGGGTGCAGCTTTACTTTGACTTCGTGCACGCCAAGCGACTTGATCGGTTCTGCGAGTTCAAATTTCTTCTTCTCGATGTCAATAGCAAACTGCTTCTTGAGTGCTTCAGAAATTTCCTTAGATGAAACGGATCCAAAGACCTTGCCATTTTCACCAGTCTTGATAACTGTCTCGACCTTGAGCTTTTCCAGTTTTTCCTTTAGTTCAACTGCATCAACACGTTTCTGCTCAGCGACATCAGCCTCATGCTTCATCTTCTGCTTCCAGCCTGCAAGGTTTGCAGTAGTCGCCTCCATAGCGTCACCTTTTTTGATCAGGACATTCCTTGCATATCCATCAGAAACTTCAATGATGTCTCCTCTTTTTCCCTGTGGGCGGACATCCTTTAATAATATTACTTTCATTGCAAATCCTCTGTTAATTCTTCATGATCGAGAGCTTTATCTCTCCATGATCAATCATATCGTCTAATATTTCTTTAATGTGTCTTCTCACTTCTTCTATTGATGCGTCTTCAATCTGCGCACCTGCGACATTCTGGTGACCGCCGCCGCCAAGACGCTCCATAATGCCTTGAACATCGATTTCATCTATCGAACGCGAGCTGACATAGACCTTGCCCCTGTAATTTGTCAGAACAAAGGAAGCCTTGATTCCAACTATATTCAGAAGCTCATTTGAAGCCTGTGCGCCAACAATGGTCGGGCTGTCAATATTGTCCCCATCACAGACAGCAATTGCAAAAGCATTCCTGTAAACCTCAGCATTCCTGATGATATCAGCACGTGCCTTATATGCAGTCATGTCTTCACGGAGAAGCTTTCTGACATGTGTGACATTTACGCCGCAGCGCTTCAGATATGCAGCGGCCTCGAAGGTACGGACACCTGTCTTCGTAAGGAAGTTGTTCGTATCAATAAGAATGCCGGCATACATGCTCTCTGCCTCTTCCTGCGTGAGATGGATATTCTCAGAGAAATACTGAAGTACTTCTGCGATCATCTCGCATGAAGAGGATGAATAGGACTCAATATAGGAAAGCGTCGCATTTTCTATACGCTCATTGCCCTGACGGTGGTGGTCGATGACGACAATGCTCTTTGTCTTCTCAAGAAGCTCCGGACACTCAGTATAGGACGGCCTGTTCGTATCTACGACAACCAGCAGACTGTTTGCGTCTATTTCCTCCAGTGCCGTATCCCCCTGGACAAACATATCGTAAGGATATTTCTCATCATCATCGAATAATTCAATAATTGGTTTCAGTGATGATGTGATGGTATTTAATACGATATGACATTCCTTGTCAAGATGCTTTGCTGCACAGAAAACTCCGATTGCTGCCCCGATTGCATCAGCATCAGAAATCTTGTGTCCCATGACAAAAATCTTGTCCTTGGTCTCCATCAGTTCGCGGAGTGCTTCTGCCTTGACACGGGCTTTGACACGGGTATTCTTCTCGATTTCCTTGCCTCGTACGCCATAATAGGAAATATTTGCATTATCCTTTATGACGACCTGCGAACCGCCACGGCCCATTGCCAGATCAATCGCCGTTCTCGCATACTCAGCATTCTTCTGGTAAGAATTTCCGTGTATGCCAATGCCGATTGAAACCGTAAGCTCTTTGTCATTTCCAGCCTTTGTGGCCTTCATATCCTCAAGGATTGAGAACTTATTCTCCTCAAGCTTTGACAGGTATTTATACTGGAAGATAATGAAATATTTATCATCATCCGTCTTCCTGATAATCGCATCCGCTTCCTGGAAATAACGGTTGATCTTCCTGTCGATGATGGCGGTAAGCAGTGAACGTTTTACATTGTCAATCGACTCGACTGTCTCATCATAGTTGTCAATGTCAAGCAGTGCCACACAGATCTTCTGCTCTTCATTCTCCGCGCGAAGCTCTTCAGAACTTGAAATATCAATGAGTAATAATGTAAAAAGCCCGCTTTGTGATTCGCCCTGGGAAAGGACCTCATCCTTATTCAGTGCCTCATAAAGATTTACCCTCGTGAAAAGCGCATCATAGACTTTCCCATTATATTTGATAATGCAGTCGAAATCCCTGTCATTTTTCTTCTCAAGCCATTCCCTCGTAATCTCTGGGAATATGGTAGTAATCGACTTGGAATAATGCTTTTCTTTCCCGGAAAGCTCCTGGAAATTCTCATTCTGCCATAGAAAATGTCCGCCTGCATCAAGCAGTGCATAAGGAAGCTGGAATTTCTCAAGGAATTCCTTCTGCATCGTGGCATAGCTCGTCGCGATCGTCACAACCTCTTCCGCCAGCGTCTTCACATTCTTCCTGTAGAGCGCAAGCGTCACAATTCCATATACAATGACAATGACTGTCGCAATGACACCGATTGTCGTATTATAAAAATATATGAATATTGTGCCAATCGCAAACACAATGATCATATATAAAGGGAGCTGGAGATATTTCTTCACGCCGCCCTGGTACTCAAGTGCATCCATACAAAATCAGAAGACCTTCCTTCTGCCTCCGAAACACGAATTTGTCATATTATACCATATACCCAATTTAATTGCACCATCATACCATTACTTGCAAATCACTAGTGCGCGAGAAGGCACAAACTATCTAAGAAAAAGTCTTGATTTTACTCGTTACTTAACGAACACAAGTCGGTAGACGCAGTGTGAGTTTAGTAACGCAAGCAAAAATCACGAAGCCGCAGGGCGCCTTTTTCGTGATAGTTTGTGTCTTCGGGAGCACATATTTTTAGGATTCGTGATTTTGACAAAAGAATAAAATTTTTTTTGGTGAATATAATATAGCGAAAATCCCCCTCAAATCCTATAATGCAGATTGTAAGTAAAAAATGCTATTTTCTATGAAAGGGGAAAAAAATGGCAAATATACAGTTAGAGCACATTACCAAGGTTTATCCGAATGGCTTCCAGGCTGTTAAGGATTTCAACCTTGACATCAAGGATCAGGAATTCATCATCTTCGTAGGTCCTTCAGGATGCGGAAAATCTACAACACTTCGTATGATCGCAGGTCTTGAAGATATCTCAGGTGGTACACTTAAGATCGATGGCAAGGTCATGAACGACGTTGAGCCTACGGATAGAGATATCGCAATGGTTTTCCAGAACTACGCTCTTTATCCTCATATGTCAGTATATGACAACATGGCATTCGGACTTAAGATCAAGAAGGTTCCGAAGGACGAAATCGATAAGAAGGTTCACGAAGCTGCAGCTATCCTTGATCTTACAAAGCTTCTCGACAGAAAGCCGAAGGCTCTTTCAGGTGGTCAGAGACAGAGAGTTGCCATGGGCCGTGCAATCGTTCGTAACCCTAAGGTATTCCTCATGGATGAGCCTCTCTCAAACCTCGATGCAAAGCTCAGAGTACAGATGAGAATTGAGATTTCAAAACTCCATGACAGACTCGGTGCTACAATGATCTACGTTACACATGATCAGACAGAGGCTATGACGCTTGGTACCAGAATCGTCGTTATGAAAGATGGCGTTGTTCAGCAGGTTGATACACCTCAGAACCTCTATCAGAATCCTTGCAATCAGTTCGTCGCTGGTTTCATTGGTTCTCCTGAGATGAACTTCCTTGATGCAAGACTGATTAAGAGTGGTGATACACTTCTTGCTGATGTTGGCGGCACAAAGCTTGTTGTTCCTCCTTCAAAGGCTAGAGCACTTGAAGAGCAGGGTTATGTAAACAAGACCGTTGTATTCGGTATCCGTCCAGAGGATATCTACGACAGCCAGATCATGGTTGATTCTATCAATCCTCAGAATGTTATCACAGCAAGGATTCACGTTTACGAGCTTCTCGGTGCTGAAGTATTCCTTTACTTCGATTATGACAACACAGAGATCACTGCAAGAGTTGATCCTCGTACTACTCTTCGTACAGGCGATACAGCTAAGTTCGCTTTCGATATGGAGAAGGCTCATTTCTTCGACAAGGATACAGAGCTTACAATTGTAAACTAATTGCGTGTGAAGTAATTAATTATATTGGCACAGGTTCTAAAGAGCCTGTGCTTTTTTTATAAACATTTTTCATGATATTTATATACCATTATCTCTAATTTTTTGATAAGATAATTATCGTAATTGATGATTACGATGAATTTTTTTGATTTGCTCAAGAATAGCATCAGTGTTTCAGTCATTACATGATACTATACTGATAAGGAAATTATTGAAATGTCAGAATCAAATGAAAAGATAAATACCCTTCTCACAGAGCTTCAGAAGATCAGCGGTCTCCCGCTTACTTTAGCTTCTTCCTCTGAGACAAATTTAAGCGAAAGCGTAGCTGAAAAGCGACTTTCAGAGCTCATTGATTTATGTAAAAATGCAGATGAAAGAAATTCATTCTATACAAATTTTCTCAGCGGTTCGCTTACTGACGAAGAAATCGAGCTTGGCTGTGCGAAATATCATATCTCTATGAATTCTTCAAACTGGTCTGTATATGCTATTGGCTTTAAGAATCCATATTCTGATATTGTCACCGAGATTCTGACCGGTCTTTTTCCTGTTTCCAAAAATATCATTGTCCGAATCAATCGTACTTTTATTGCTATCATCCGGTTTGATGCTCCTGAAATAGATGAAGACAGTGAAAGAACCACTGCGATGATGATCGTTGATACCTTAAGAAGCGAGGCTATGACAGATGCAAAAGTAGGATTTGACCGCCCTGTCAAAGAATTCAATAAGCTTTCTTCTGCTTTCCAGAATGCAGTTTCTGCTATAAAGATTTCTACGCTTTTTTCTCTTGAAGATAATGCCATTTCATATAGAAACCTTGGTCTGAATAAGCTTCTTGCAAAAATACCGGAAAGTGCCATTGAAGAATATATGGAAGATGAATTCCATGGCTTTTCTTTTTCCGACCTTTCCACTGAAAGCACGAATACAATCAAGACTCTTTTCGACAATGGTCTGAACATCGCTGAAACTGCCCGTGCCCTCTATCTCCATAGAAACACATTAGTTTACCGGCTAGAGAAATTCCATAAAGAATCCGGCATGGATCTAAGGCTTTTCGATGACGCAGTAAAATGTAAAACCGGCATGATGCTGAACGAACTGCTAAAAAACAAAAAGAAATACTGAAAGAATAAGTACAAATACGAAAAAAGTCCGGCTGCCTATACATGGCAGCCGGACTTCATTTTGTGGCCTGATATCCTGAATTTCTAAGTCAATAGTACAATTAATTACTCTGCTACATATGGCATAAGTGCTAAATGTCTGGCACGCTTAACTGCCGTAGTAATCTCTCTCTGATGCTTTGCACAGTTTCCTGTAACACGGCGAGGAAGAATCTTTCCTCTCTCAGAAACGAACTTTCTAAGTAATGTAACATCCTTGTAATCTACAGTAGCATCGCCATTGCAGAAAATACAAACCTTTTTTCTTCTTCTGATCGGTCTTCTTCTAGGTCTGTCTGAAGACTTTGAATTATTCTCAGGCATTCTGATACCTCCTGTTAGTATCGTAAAGCAAAAATTTGCTAAATCTAAAAATCTTTATACATAATGTTCTAACGAACCATCATGCATTATGAAAACGGTAATTCGTCATCCGTTCCGTCCGGTATGCTCATAAAACCATCACCAGCATCAGCAGATGGAGCTGCATTGCCTGTCGTGCCAATAGATGCACCACCTGACGTTCCGCCCTGGGCATTCTTTGACTCAGCGAACTCAATGGTATTTACGGTAATCTCCATAGAATACTGTTTATTACCATTTTTGTCAGTATAGTTATTGTTGTGGAGTTCTCCATCAAGAACAACTTTTGTTCCCTTGTGAAGATACTTTTCAACAAACTCGCCGGTCTTACGGAAAGCTACACAGTTAAAGAAATCTGCTTCCTGCTCGCCTTCTCTTTTGAATCTTCTATCTACTGCAATTGAAAATCTGGCAATAGCCATATCATTTGAATAACGGACTTCTGGGTCCCTTGTGAGGCGGCCCATTAGGATAACCTTGTTCATCTTATTTCTCCTTATTTTTCTCGTCTTCGTCCTTTGAGACAATAAGGAATCTGAGAACGTTGTCCATGATACGGACTTCTTCTTCGATCTGGGCAGGTGCTGTAGGCTCTGCATCGAAGTCTACAAAATAATAATAGGCTTCTGTCATCTTGTCGATTGGGTATGCGAGCTTTGTCTTTCCACGCTCATCTACGCTTGTCACAGTACCGCCATAACGTGCAATGTATTCCTTTGCACGCTCGAGAGTAGCCGTCCTTACGTCGTCCTCTACCTTTTCAGAAAGGACGAGAGCTAACTCATATTTTTTCATCTTGTACCTCCTTTTGGTCAGATGGCCCCGGTTCTCCCGGAGCAAGGATATTCATATACCACGGTTCAAGATAATATCATGGCAGAAAAAAAATTGCAAGCAAAATTCATCATTCTTAATATATAAATAATCTATAAACTTTTGGAAATCCTGTATTTCTGGCATTTATTTCTTTGCAATGCGGGATGTAGTGTAAAATATTAAATTTTTATAAACTTATAAACAAATTATAAATTTTTCTATAAAGATTATATTTCTAATTTCTGCATATTTTTATGCAATTAATACTTGTAACTATTTTCCATAAAAAAGGGACCGTGAATAATCACAGTCCCTAATATCTATCATTATCTATATTTTCAAGTTAAGCTTGTAAATATATCATTTATGAGAATTCCTTCATAACAGCATCCTTCAGCTCATCAAGCTTCTTCTCTGAATCCTCGAGAGATGTGCCCTTGACGCCGAAATAGAACTTGATCTTCGGCTCTGTGCCTGAAGGCCTGATGCAGCACCAAGCATTATCAGAAAGAGCATAATAAAGAACATTTGAATGTGGAAGTCCGGTCGAACCTGTCTCACCAGTTGCAAGGTCTGTCTTTACATCCTTGCCATAATCTGAAACTGAAAGAACTGTCCAGCCTGCAAGCGTCTTTGGCGGATTGCTTCTGGCCTTGTCCATAAGGGCTGCCATATCTTCAGCACCCTTCTCACCCTTCATGGTAAGTGACTGCTGGCCTTCTTTGTAGTAGCCGTATTTCTCGTAGATATTGATCATCTGATCCCAGAGCGTAAGACCCTTGCTTCTATAATATGCTGCAGCTTCACATAACATCATGCAGGCAACGACAGCGTCCTTGTCACGTGCATACGTGCCCACAAGGCAGCCATAGCTCTCCTCAAGACCAAATACATAGTTGTAGGTATTTTCTGCCTTGAAATGCTTTATCTGCTCTCCGATGTACTTAAAGCCTGTGAGAACCTCAAGGCAGGTAACACCGTATGCAGATGCAATTGCCTTTACAAGATCAGAAGTAACTATCGTAGTAACTACTGCTGGATTTTCAGGCATCATCTTCTTCTCAGATAGCTGATCTAGAATATATTCCATGATAAGGGAACCTGACATATTTCCTGTGAAGGAATGCCACTCGCCCGTCTTTCCATCCTTTGCCCAGACACCAAGTCTGTCTGAATCAGGGTCTGTAGCAAGAATAAGATCGGCATTTACCTCATCAGCAAGCTTTCTTGCAAGTGTATATGCTTCCGGGAGCTCAGGGTTCGGGTAAGGAAGTGTAGGGAAGTTTCCATCGGCAGCTTCCTGCTCCTTTACGACATGAACATTCTCGAAGCCGATTTCCTTTAATACACGTCGAACTGAAAGATTGCCAGCACCATTGAAAGGCGTATAGACAATGGTCATGTCCTTTGCCTGTTCGCGGACAATTTCAGGATTGATCTGCTGCTTCTCTACTTCTGCAATATAAGCATCATCAACGTCTTTTCCAATCGTATTATAAAGTCCCTTTGCCTTTGCATCTTCAAGAGACATTGTCTTTACTTCATCAAAAGATGTGACCTTCTTTACCTCATCCATGATGCCTGTATCATTTGGAGGCGTAACCTGTGCGCCATCTTCCCAGTAAACCTTGTAGCCGTTGTATTCACGGGGGTTGTGAGAAGCTGTGACATTAATTCCAGCGATGCAGCCTTTGAAACGAACGGCAAATGAAAGCTCAGGTGTAGGCCTAAGTGTATCAAATCTATATGTCTTTATGCCGTTTGCATTAAGAACAAGTGCAGCTTCAAGAGAAAATTCAGGTGAAAAATTCCTTGAATCAAATGCAATGGCTACGCCCTTGTCTTCACCATGGTTCTTTACAATGTAATTTGCAAGTCCCTGTGTAGCCTGACGAACTGTGTACTTATTCATTCTGTTCGTACCAGCACCAATAACACCACGAAGACCGCCAGTACCAAATTCAAGATTCCTATAGAAACGGTCCTGAATCTCAGCATCATTGCCTTCCAGAGACTTAAGTTCAGCCTTTGTCTCTTCATCAAAATAAGGATCTGTCGTCCAAAGCTTGTACTGTTCTTTTGCGTCCATAAAATGCCCTTTCACTAATATAAGAAAACCTCGTTTTCGTTACCGAGTGATAATTATAACATTTTATCGCAATATTAGAAATATTAAATTAAGGAAAATTTGATTAAAAAATAAGTAAATTACGGAATAAATGCCGCAAAATATAAAATTAAAGTTTAAGAATGAAAAAAATAGCACTGCATTGCAGTGCTATAAATGATGCCTAGACTCGGAATCGAACCAAGGACACGAGGATTTTCAGTCCTCTGCTCTACCAACTGAGCTATCTAGGCATAGTTGCGGGGGCAGGATTTGAACCTGCGGCCTCCGGGTTATGAGCCCGACGAGCTTCCAGACTGCTCTACCCCGCGATGTCGTCGCCGAAAATTTTATTCTGTTCCCCACAAAAGTGTCTATTTGAAACTTTCGTAGGCTTAGTGGGTGGAGATGGATTCGAACCATCGAAGCATGAAGCAGCAGATTTACAGTCTGTCCCCTTTGGCCGCTCGGGAATCCACCCAAAACACATAAACACATTTTTCAGTATTCGCTTCGCGAATCAGCTGTGGACTCATACCATATATCAAAGCAAATACATTTTTAAGTATTCGCTTCGCGAATCTGGAGTGGACTCATAGACTGCTTCGCAGTCTATTTCGTCACTCCAGATTTTCTCGTATATGTTGGCGCAGCCGTGCAAGCACGTCTGCGCCACATCTACGGAAAATACTTAAAAATGGAAGTTACAGGGTTCGAACCTGTGACCCTCTGCTTGTAAGGCAGATGCTCTCCCAGCTGAGCTAAACTTCCATAAACGACCCGAGAGGGGATCGAACCCTCGACCTCCGCCGTGACAGGGCGGCGCTCTAACCAGCTGAGCCACCGGGCCAATTTACGTACCCTCAAAACTTCATACAGCAAGCGAACCGATTCGCCTTAGTGTATCGCTTCTCATCCGCCTTGGGATGGCCCTCCGGAT